>JAIKYE010000041.1 GCA_024683455.1 Bacteroidaceae bacterium | reverse complement strand
AATGAAAAAGAGAGGGTGGCAAACGATGTTGCTCATCCTCTCTCTCACTCCTGTTATGTTCGTTTAGTCAGTTGTCTTAGAACATCTGGTCGGGGTACTGGCCGTCGGCGTGAAGCTTGGCCAGCTTGGCTACTACCTCGGGACGGTCCTCGGGGTATGTAACGCCAAACCACTTGCTGGTGGTAGGCAATACCTCGCAGGTAGCCTTGCCCTGCTTAATCAGGCTGTCCACCATAAGGGGGATGAAGAACTCAGACTTGAGGTTCTCCTGATTCTTGGGGTCAGAGAGAAACTCCTTGAAATACTCCTCGCTATACTGGAAGTAGTCGGGTGTGAAGCCCCAGAAGTTCATGCTGCAGGGTGAGTTGTCGGGGATAGAAACCCACTGGTCGTTCTCGTCGAGATACTGTACCACACCGTTGCGGCGCTCTATCTTGGTGCGCTCTACTACGCTGGTGAGGAGGTGGGTCTTCTCGTCGTTCTCGCAGATACCGCGACTTACGGTACCGCTCTCGCTCAGGGTGTTGCTTACGCTGAAGCCCACCATGGCATACTTGCCCTTGCTGCCCTCGGGGAGCTCAGAGAGGAACTTGCCCATTACCATGAAGGCGTCACGATCATAGAAGTCGTCGCAGTTGAGAACGGCAAATGGCTCCTTGATGATATCCTTACCCATGAGTACGGCGTGGTTGGTACCCCAAGGCTTCTGACGACCCTCGGGTACGGTAAATCCCTCTGGCAGTGCGTCGAGGCTCTGGAAGCAGAGCTCGCAGGGAACGTGTCCCTCGTATTTAGAGAGAATCTGAGTGCGGAACTGCTCCTCGAAATCCTTGCGGATAACCCAGACAATCTTACCGAATCCTGCCTGAATGGCGTCGTAGATGCTGTAATCCATGATACTCTGTCCTTGGGGACCTAATGTGTCTAACTGTTTTAGTCCACCGTAACGGCTACCCATACCGGCAGCCAAAAGAAACAATGTAGGTTTCATTATTAGTCTATCTTATGTGTATAAATTGTTATTGTTGATAAATTCTCACTCTTCTTACGTCTCGCAAATGTACAATAATTCTGCGAGATTTGGCTTCTTCCTGTGAAAAAATGTTTATTTCTGTCGATTTTTTCGCTTAGAAGGGATATCCTATGGCAAAATGATAGCCTAAGGACTTACCGAAACTCGGCATGTTGTAGTAGCCTGATTTTCCCGTATCATAGGGGGCGTGGATACCTATTCCCAAATCGAATCGGAGTACGAGGAAGTCTAGGTCGTATCGCAGTCCTACACCTGTACCCAAGGCTATGGTCTTGCCGAAGTCCGACATGCGGAGCTTACCGCCTGGCTGATTCTCGTTCTCACGTATGAGCCATACGTTTCCTGCATCCACGAAGGCTGCTCCGTAGAGATTGGCTATAATAGGGAAACGGTATTCTATGTTGGCCTCCAGTTTCAGGTCTCCTGTCTCGTCGATGTACGAATAGGTACTTCTGGCGGGGTGGTACATTCCGGGGCCTATGCTTCGGATGGCGAATGCCCTGATGCTGTTGGCTCCACCGATGGAGAAGAGGTCGTTGTACGGTGCCGTGGTGGCGTTGCCGTAGCTATATACGATACCTGCAAAGACGCGCGTAGCTAGGCTGGTACGTGTGGTGAGCGGAAAGAGGCGCGTATATTGTGCCGACGCCTTGATAAACTGCGCAAAGGGCACGCCGAAGAGTTCCTTGCCCTGCTCGTTGAATCTCTTGCCAAAGATGGCGTAGATGCCCGACGTCACGTTTCCAGACTCCTTGACGTTGAGCTTGAGCGTCTGTTGCTGCCTGTTCTTCTGCTTTGTCCACGTAAAGGTATATTCCATGCTGGGGATGAACTGGTCTCGCATGGAGATGTACAGGGCGGGATTCTCGTTGATGATGTTCTGGAACTTGTCCGTACTGTTCAGCAGCAGGTCGTAGTTCAGGCTGAAGGGCGTAAACTCGTGCTTGATGTTCTTGCCTCTCTGCAAGGTATAGGAGACGGAGGCGCCCAGCGATACGCGGCTGAAATACTGTGCGCGGTTCACCCAGCGTGCGTTCAGCTCGAAGTTGGTGCTGGAGATGCACTTGCGCCAGAGCTTCTTTCCCAAGCCGAAGAAGAGGAGTCTGGGGTAGGTGAGTGATGCCGTGGCTCCGTACTCGAACGAGTTGATGAGTGGTCCGTTCTCCTCCATGTGCGCTCCTGTCTGCCATTCGTAGGAGCCCCATACGTTCAGACCCAGTGTCTCTGCGCCTCGGAAGGCGTTGCGCTTTTTCATGCCGAAGCTGATACCGGGGCCTACGTAGTTGTTGCTCTTGTTGGTAATCTTCCCCTCGAACTCGGCATCGTAGGGCTTGTCCAGCATGGCGGAAATAACGACGTCCAGTGTGTCGTTGCTCAGCGTGGTATCACGGGGTACGTAATTCAGGCGTACCGAAGAGAAGATATCCATGTCCGTAAGCTTCTGTAGCGTCAGGTCGTGGTTGGCCTGCTGGTACAGGTCGCCTTTACGTGCAAAGATGTTGGGCATGATGGCTCGGAACTTCAGCGGACGCTTCTCATTCGTATTGCTATAGGCGTAGGTCAGCCTACCGAGTTTTATGCTGTCCGTGAGCTGGTACATATTGTACTTGTAGATGTTTATGCGCGTGTTCCCCAGATAGTAGGGATGCTTGGCCTGTGCCGGTGTCTCGGGCAGCGGACAAACCTGTATCTGCACCTTCTGGGGCACCATGATGGTATCTGCCCTGAAGGATATGTAGCTGGGTCTGTAGTAGAAGTATCCGTTGTTGCGGAACTCCTTCAGCAGCCTGCTGCGCTCGGCATCCAGTTTCTGTACGCTGAAGGGCTCTCCCTGTTTGAGCAGGCTGGCATTCATGTTGGCACGGATGATGCTGTCTGCCTGCGGATAGAAAGGCATGTAGCTGACAGTGTCCAGATGGAATACGGGGCCTGGATTTACGTGATAGGATATCTTTGCCTTCCGAGGGTTGGGCATAGGGATGGTGTCGTACGATACCTTGTTGCGGAAGTATCCGTAGTTTCTCAGCGCATTGTGTGCAACGGAACTTCTTACCTTGGGGTTCACCGTGCTCACATATACGGGGGTGGCGGCAAAGTGGTTCATCATCCAGCGTCCGAACTTACTCTTGCTGTTGACATACCTGTTGTATATCCATAGTCTTATGGGGAAGGGGTGAGTGTAGTAGCTGCTGCCCATGATGGCTCCGTTGGGCGAATAGGCAAGTGCAGCCTTTATTTCCTCCTTGGCAGTCTCGTAGTTGGCAGCATCCTGTTTGTCCGCTTTCTTCAGGCTGTCCTTGATAGCCTCCTTATTAGCCTCATCGGTTTTCAGCACGCTGGCATCTCCTGAGAGCAGACCCTCTACCGTACTGTATGCATCTGCCAATGCGGTGATGACGCCCTGCTCCTGAGCGGGCTTCTTCTTGGTCTGAGCGTCATAGTCCAGATGCTTGATACCTCTGTACAACACCTCGTCCTCTGGCAAATTCTTGGTTGTATAACAAGCTGTCAGTAAGAATGATACAGATATGAATATAAAGAGTTTTTTCATTTCTTCTTCTCTTTCTTCTTGTTACGGAAAATGAACAAGTCCCTCAGGTGCTCTGCACGTTTCCTCAGCACAAGTCCGGCACCCATCTCCGTAAGTTCGCCTTCCAGCAGAGACTCGTAGTTTCTGTCGTAGAAGAGTTTCACGTATCGGGATGAGTTCTTGTCGAGCCTGTATTCCATAGCCACATTGTCAATAATTGTCTGGCCTGTATTTACGGCATTCTTTCCGGTACTTATCTTTCCGCCTATGATGATGCTTACCCTGTTGCCCCAGAAACGTTTTCTGAAGCTGAAGCTATAGTCTGTAGTCTGGTCTCCGCCCTGATGGGTACTGTTCTCGATACCAAAGTTCAGATCTACCGAATTGCTCAAGGCCTGACCTGCCAGATTATTGATAGCGCCCTGAAGGTAGGCATTCATCGTGTTGGAAGCATTGAATCCTCCCTGCATATCGCTGTTGTCGTTGAGATACATACCGGTTACGAGCATGGTGATGGCTATACGTCCACGCTCTTCCTCGGACATGGCAGAAAGCTCGTTCTGTACCGTCATATCCTCAGGGGCATCCAGCGTGAACTTCAGTCCCATGTCGTCCAGCGTCTGGGTAATCTTCAGACCAACGTCGAATGCCACGTTCCGGGGCGTATTGTTCTCCGTTACGCTTGCCTTGACGCGTTCGCTGGCAGCGATATTTAGGCGTGGATTCATGATGTCGCCCACAAACTCCACGTAGCTGCCGCTTGCTATCTTGAAGTCGTTAAGTGGGATGGCCATGAGGGAGTAGCGCATGGTGCCCTCGTCTATAGTGTATCTGCCGTACATCTGCAGTTCGTTCTGTAAGTCGTAGGTCATATTTATATTGCCTCCGCCCTGCAGTTCTATACGGTCTCTTCCGTCATCGCTAAGCAGGCAATGAACCTTCACCGTAGGATCTATGGTTATGTTCATCTGAACATCCAGGTGCTGGTTCGCTATTTCCTCGGGCTCTACGCTCAGCGTATCTGTGAAGTCGCAGAAGGTAACCAAATCAGACAGCTGGTCTTCTACCGTAATGGGTGAGTCCTTAAGGACATAGCTTACGTCTGTATTCCCCAAGACATTCAGCGCACCACGGACTTTCAGGTCGTCGAGTGTTCCCCAGATGCGGGTGTTTGCATCCACAAAGACCTTACCATAGGCCAGTGCATCTCTGGTCTTGGGAGCATTTATCAGCTGGTAGTTCTTGGCAGCCATATTCAGGTTCAACTGGATTTTATCCAGATTCTTGAAGTCTATCTCGCCGTTTAGCGTCAAAGGATTGTTTCCGGCAGCATAGGCCTCTATCTGCTGCAAGTGGATGTGACTCTGGTTGATGTAGAGCGTATCGTTGGGGATGCGCAGGTTTATGTTGTATTCTTCAGCCTTCACGTAAAGCGAATCTGTGGCTATGTTACCCGTGAGTATCGGATTGTTGGCAGGGCCTTTCACCTCTAGGCTTCCCAATGCGTAACCCGCCATCTTAATGGTTCCGGGTGGCATGAAGGCATCGGCCAGACTGAAGGGGAGGCGGCTTAGTTCGGCTGTGGCATCTATCTGTCCCGAGTTGTTTGTCTCCCAATATTTACCGCTCAGGTATGCTATCTCTCTCTCGTCTTGTGTAACTATACCATCTACATGATGACTGCCGTCTGCATTGGGCAGGTATATGAGGTTCATACCCATGTTGCCCATGCTTGTTCCTTCGTATTTCATGCCTTTAACCATCATGTCCGTAGATATGCTGATGGTGCTGTCCGCCTGCATATAGTGAAGGTCGCCCTGCAGGAATCCCTCTACCATAGGCATGAATGGGATAACCGATGACAGTTCGCTCAGATTTAGCCTGTTCACGCTAAGCGAGAGGTCTTGCTGCGCCGTCTCATTCTCCGTAGAGTAGAGTTTCAGACCCGTTCCGTCGTCAGCCAGAAGGTCTATCAAGGCGTCAACCCTGTTTCCTTTTATAAGCTTGATGTAGTTGTCCTCGTTCAACTTGAATTTCCTATAGGCTATGACAGGGTTTAGCGGCGTGAAGTGGATGTTCAGAGCTTCGGGGCTTACATCGGCTTGCAGACCAAGGTCGATTCCCTTCTGTCCTTTTGCATCCAGGAATATCAGGTGAGCCGCAGTTCCATTGTTGGTAATGCTGGTGTTCAAGGTACTCTCGAAGCTTACCACCTTATTCTTGGGGCCGTTTTTAACTCGTGCCAGCATGTCAATGGATTCTGCCTCTTGCCTGATTTTCCATGTTATAGTATCAAGCAGGATAGCTCCCGTATTCAGATGATGCATGTATCCGTCACCCTTGAGCCCGTTGTCTGGGTTGCTTGAAAGGTTCAGGTGGAACTCCTTGTATTTATATCCCACTACATGGTTCAGAATATTGAAGACGGGGTTCTTCTGTCCGCTATGCAGGCGGATATCGGCGTAGGGGAGAAGCATTTTTATCTTCTCTTGGTTCAGACGCAGGCTGTCCAGTTCCCTGTTGAGCTCATCCATCAGGCTGCTGCTTCTGGCTATAAGCGAATCCAGTCCTTGTGGTGATTCCATGTAGAACTGCAGGTCTCCCGCCTCTGCCTTTGCGTTTATGCTGGTGGGCGTAAGATGTGCTGTCAATGCCAAATCCTCGGGGTAAAATATGGTATCGTTTACCGTCATTTCCAAAGCCCTGATGCTTCCCGTCAGGTTATGTGTCTGGTCGAAATCCGAGTCGCCCTCCACGTGCATAACCATACTGGCGCTTACCCTCTTCTGGGCCATACCCAAGGCGTAGAGGTTTATGTGGTTCAAGTCCAGGAAGAAGTTGGATGCCTTCAGTTTCCTTTCCTTGATGCTCGCATCGGCACAGGCTTGCAGACAGAGTAGGTCATTGTTGCTGTTCAACTCCAGTCTGCCTTCGCCACGCTTTAGCTTAGCATTTACCAGAATGCTGTCCATATTCCAACTGGCGTATTTGAGATGCTCAACATCTACCTTGCCCACAAAGCTTGTGGCTGGCGATAGCAGGTCGGTCCCTACGCCCTGCACATTGGCTTTTGCTGTCAGGTTATAGATGCTGTCGTGTGGCAGGAAATCGTGTATTTGCAGATTGTTGATACGAATTTTTGCCATATAGGCCATACGCTCAAGGTCAAAGTCTCCCTTCAGGTGTACGTTGCCTCTCCCTTCCTGTAACAAAGCATCTGCCGCCAGTTTCTTACAGTCCTTCAACCTGGTATCTGCATGCAATGTCATAGGCGGAAGATTTACGTCGTGCATGCCCAGATATTGTCTAACGAAGTTCAGATTTATGGTTCTGACATCCCACTTCATATCTGCCGACAGATGGAGGCTGTCCATCAGGTTGGTGGCATTTCCGCTTGTTCTGACGTCTATTACCGTAGGTATGGATATTCTACTGTCAGCAATATTCATGCTGTCCATGTTTCCGTATGCGGCAATGTCTATTTCTAAAGGTTGAGCCGGATAAACACGCTTTAGGTCGGAGGGTAGGTAGTTGCCTGCCAAAGCCAGAAGGTCCTCGTGTCCTATGCGAGCCCTAAGTGCTGCTGAGAGTTCTCTTCTGGGATGTGTAGGTTGTGGAGCCAGGGCATTCCAATGAATATCAGCATCGCCCATAGCCTTGCTGTGCATAGTGGCCAACTTCAAACCTTGTACCATTACGCTGGTACTATCCATGATGATGTTTGCCTGTAGTGTATCTATGCTTAGCCCGCACTTTTCCTTGAGCTGCAGCTGCTTGAGATTAACAGCTAGATAGTTTTCCTGAAGCTTTATTGTGGCATTCTCAAGGTCGGTACTGAAATCATATAGGGCAATATGCGAAGGGTCTAGTCCATCTGTAAGTACAGGTTGGTAGGGTAGGTCGTAATGCAGGGAGTCGGCCTGTATCATCAGTCTTTTTACCCTATAGACTTCTTGTTCCAGATTTATATCACCGCCCTCAAGTAGTGCTTCCCTAATACCTGTCTGAAGGGTCATGCTGTCATTAGGCATGCGAAGCAAAATGCGGCTCTTCTTGATAGCTATCTTCTCAATATCAAAGCCCCATGTTACCGGTGCGCTTTCCGTAGTGTCTATAACGGTGGTGTCTATCAGGGCAATATCCAGGTCGCACCCAGATATTGTGGCACCGTTCAGTATAACGCTGTTGTGCCTAAGGTCCACGTTATCGGCTCTCAGGTTAAAACTCTGTAGGTTTCCTTTCAGCCTGAGTGTGGCTATCAGTCCTCTGGTATCCACATTGCCGTTCTGCAATTCAACGGCTTCAATACCAACTTTTAGGAATAGGATTCGCCATAAATTTAGATCTACAATGGCGTCCTCAACATTCAGTACCTCTTTCCCGTGGTCACTGATGTTCAGATGATGCAAGTCCAGATCCAGCAGGAAAGATATTCTGGCCTTTTCCGTTGTTATGTCAAGGCCGCTTTGCTCACTTGCATACTCACTTATTTCCTTTATGACCCAACGTTGCACGGGAGGAATATAGAAGGCTGCCATCAGCATTACAATGAGCAATACTGGTGTAAGGATAAGGGCGCTAACCCATTTTAGTGCACGTTTCATAAAGGATGCCTCTATATTTTATTATATTTAACCACAAAGGTAGTAAAAAGTTGATATATAGAGGTCTTTGTGAGCAAAAAAAATGTTAATCTTGGCATAAGGCTCTCCACAGCACGTCTTGTGGAACGGGAGCGGTTATGCTTAAGTACTCATGTGTTACAGGGTGCTCTAACTCCAGTTTTCTAGCATGTAAACTGATACTTCCGTCTGAATTGCTACGCGGAGCCCCGTATTTAAGGTCACCTTTTATGGGGCAGCCCATCTTAGACAACTGACATCTTATCTGGTGATGACGGCCTGTCTGTAGTTCAATTTCTATCAGGTTGTATCGGTCAGACTGTCCTATGAAACGATATCTCAGAATTGCCTTTTTGGAGTTTGGCACCTCGCGGTCGTAGGCTTTAGCCGTGTTGTTTTTCTCATTTCGTGTCATCCAGTGGGTTAGAGTATGCCACTCGCCATCGCATTCCAATCGACATTTTCCTTCGTCTGTCTTGCCGACCAGTGCCCAATAGGTTTTCTTTACCTTTTCATGTTCGGCAAACATCTTGTTCAGGCGGGGGAGGGCTTTGCTTGTCTTGGCAAAGAGGACAACACCAGTTACGGGCCTGTCTAAACGGTGCACAACACCTAAATAAACATTCCCTGGCTTGTTGTATTTTTCCTTGAGATAGGTTTTTATAATATCAGAGAGGGGAATATCGCCGGTCTTGTCTCCCTGAACGATTTCCCCACTCTGTTTATTTACAACAATAATATGATTATCTTCGTATAATACGTTCAACGTTCAATGTTTAATGAACTACATATTCATACCACCATCAACCTGAATAACCTGACCGCTTACGTAGCTTGACAGGTCACTTGCCAAGTAAAGTGCTGTGTTGGCGATATCTTCCACCTGACCGGCACGGCGCAAAGGAATCTTCTTTGCCCACTCTTGACGAACATCTTCAGGAAGAGCTGCCGTCATGGCAGTTTCGATAAAGCCTGGAGCAATGGCATTGGCACGGATTCCCTTGGGCCCCATCTCCTGGCCAATACTCTTGGCAAGGGCAATCAGACCAGCCTTGCTGGCTGCATAATTTGCCTGACCGGCATTACCATGAACACCTACTACACTGGCCATATTAATGATAGAGCCGCCACGCTGACGCATCATAAAAGGAATGCAGGCATGTATGAAGTTGAATGCACTCTTCAGATTTACGTTAATGACGGCATCCCATTGCTGCTCAGTCATACGAAGCATCAGACCGTCCTTAGTAATACCAGCATTGTTCACCAAAATATCAATTGAACCAAAGTCCTCTTTTATCTTCTTGACAACTTCTTCTGTCTCAGCAAAATCTGCAGCATTACCAGCATATGCCAGACATTTAACGCCAACAGCTTCTATCTCTTTACGTGTGGCCTCCATACCGGCTGCCATTTCGTCGTTCAAAACCAAATCAGTAAATGCAATGTTTGCACCTTCTTGAGCAAACTTCAAAGCTATTGCCTTACCAATACCACGTGCCGCACCAGTTACGATAGCGGTCTTTCCACTTAATAATCCCATTTTATATTAAATCAAAATTTGTAAATTCAATAATTTCCTAATGTAAGCAGCCTAATATCTATAAATAATAGTTCACATGCCTGTCGTTTCTGGCTAGAGCTTTGTGCAAAATCTTCTGAACGATACCGCGACTTACTCCACTGGGCAGACCCTTGGACAGACGGTCGTAGATATATGGTATCTCCAGTCCTTTAATACAATAATGTAATATATCAACTACCAGAGGTATGCTCTCTACAACAAATCGTCCGCTTTGAACACCTTCCATCATAATGCTGGAGAACAGATTTCGTTCGTTACGGTCAAAGTTCTTTCTGACCTTTGATACCATAATTATATTACGGAAGAACTCCGCCCTAAGGTTGCCGTTACGCTGGACGGCTTCCTTTATACAGTCAAGGTGAGTGTAAATCAGTTCGACAAGCTTGTCCTCAGGCTCCATTTTCTGGCTTGCAACAGCATTCATACGTTCAGACATGATGTCCAACTCTTCCTCGATGACAGCCCAATAGATATCCTCTTTACTCTTAAAGTATGTGTACAATGTACGCCTTCCCTTGCCTGATGCTTGGGCTATGTCGTTCATTGTAGTATTCTCCAGACCATTCTTAGCAAATAGTTGTCTGGCTACATCAACTAACTTCTTTCTTGTCTTAACAACTGCCATATCTTTTGCAAAGATAGCACATTTTTAAATATGTGTGCAATAAAAGACCGCATTTTTGCACATATTTAACACTCTGTGCCGTTTCTGGCCATAATTTATATGCTCAATAACATTTTTTTTGTCAAACATTTGGTTAATCCGAGAAATAGCCGTACCTTTGCAATTGCAAAACAGAAACATCGCGGGGTGGAGCAGTTGGTAGCTCGCCAGGCTCATAACCTGGAGGTCGCCCGTTCGAGTCGGACCCCCGCAACTAAGAAGAAGCCATAAGGCTTCTTTTTTTGTTTATTAATTTCTGGTTTAATGAATTTATTTGTAACTTCGCGGCCGTAAACAACAAATTAACCCATTTATTAACAAAAGAAATGAAAAAAAACTTCTTGACCATTACCCTTACGTTAGTATGTATGTTCGGGTGGGCACAGAGTGAAGAAATGTTCAAACCTTACAAAAAGACTAACTTGCGTTTGCCCAGCGTTCCCCTGATAGTTAGTGATCCTTATTTCTCCGTTTGGAGTCCTTATGATAATCTTACCGATGGCTCAACTCGGCATTGGACCAATGACGAGAAGCCCCTGGAAGGCCTTTTGCGTGTTGATGGCATCACCTATCGTTGGATGGGTGCAGCCCAGCGGACATTGATGGAGAGTGTTATTCCTATGTCAAATGAGGCAGAGTGGGAAGCACAGTACACCTGTGAGAAGCCATCAGAAGGATGGGAAAAGCCAGATTTTAACGCATCGACATGGAAGAGTGGCAAGGGTGCCTTTGGTTCTGATAATTATGATAATATCAGAACTCCTTGGACTAAGGAAGATGACAATATCTGGGTGCGTCGCACTGTGGATCTGACAGCAGACCAGTTGCAAGGCGACTTGTACCTTATATTCTCGCATGACGATGCCTGCGAGATTTACATCAATGGAAAGAAAGCCGCTACAGGTATCATGGACTATGTAGATGGGGTGGTAGTCCGTTTAGATGGTGAGAAGCGAGAACTGCTGAAGCAAGGTAAGAACGTGTTAGCTATACATTGTTATAATAAGACGGGTGGCGCACTGGTGGACTTTGGTATATTCCGTAACATTGCCAAGGGTAACGAAAGCATTAAGACCGCTAAGCAGAAGAGTGTGGATGTGATGGCCTGTAACACCTATTATACATTTTCGTGTGGCCCTGTGGAGTTAGATGTTGTATTTACCGCTCCACATATAATAGACGATTACGATTTGCTTAGCGCTCCTATCAACTACATCTCCTATCAAGTACGTTCAACTGACGAGAAGAAGCATAATGTCCAGTTTTATGTTTCCACCACGCCTCAGATGGCTGTGAATAAAGTACATCAACCTACCATTTCGAGCAAGGTCTTCATGAATGACAAGCAGTATCTGAAGGCTGGAACCATTGAGCAGCCCATTCTGGCTAAGACGGGCGACGGCATATGCATAGACTGGGGATACGTTTACCTATCAGGTGTGAATGGTCATCTTTCTATGGCATCAGACAACGATATAAAGACACAGTTCTTGGCTGATGGTCGTTTGCCACGTGGAGAACATGAAGTGGTTTGCCAGAAACAGGTTTCCTTGCCCACGCTGGCTTATGTGCATGATTTTGGCTCCACTATGCAAGGTAGCAGCTTTGCAATGATTGGTTATGATGAGATTTGGGATATTGAATACTTCTATAAGCGTTACAAAGGCTATTGGGCACATGATGGAAGTGTGAGCATCTTTGATATGTTCGACCGTATGTCCAACAATTATGCCAGCATCATGAAACGTTGTCGTCAGATGGATAAGACCATCTACGACGATGCCTTTGCCTCTGGTGGCGTGAAGTATGCTGAGATTCTGAGTGGGTCTTATCGTCATGTGAATGCTGCCCACAAACTCTTTAAGGATTCTGATGGAAATGTGCTCTTCTTTTCAAAGGAGAATAACTCAAACGGTTGCGTGAATACCGTCGACCTTACATATCCTGAGGCTCCTCTGTATCTATGCTATAACCCAGAGTTGCAGAAAGGTATGATGACTTCTATCTTCGAGTATAGTTATACAGGTCGTTGGACCAAGCCTTTTGCAGCCCACGATTTGGGTCAATATCCTAAGGCCAACAAACAGGTATATGGTGGCGATATGCCCCTTGAAGAGGCTGGTAACATGATAACCCTGGCGGCGCAAATCTGCAAGCAGGAAGGTAATACATTATATATTAATAAGTACTGGAACATCATCACCACATGGGCGGACTATCTGGTAGAGAACGGCTTGCATCCTGCCAACCAATTGTGCACCGATGACTTTGCCGGTCACTGGGCAGGCAATTGTAATCTGGCTATTAAGGCCATCATGGGCGTAGCAGGTTATGCAGAAATAGCAAGGATGAAGGGTCTAAATGATGTTTATGTAAGGTATAATACTAAAGCCAAGGAGATGGCTGCTGTCTGGGAAAAAGAAACAAAGGTGGGAGACCACTACGAACTGGCATACGGAGCAGGATATGATACTTGGAGCCAAAAATATAATATGGTATGGGATAAACTTTGGAACACAGGCATCATCCCCAATAACGCTATACATACAGAAATCAAGTATTACCTAACCAAGCAGAACAAGTATGGTTTGCCCCTCGACTGTCGCAAGGATTATACTAAGAGCGACTGGATTATGTGGACAGCAGCTATGGCTCAGACAGACAAGGACTTCAAGAAGTTTGTTGATCTACTATACAAGTACATCAATGAGACAGAAAGCCGTGTTCCCATCTCTGACTGGCACGATACTAAAACGGGATGGATGACAGGTTTTAAGGCCCGATCTGTTATTGGCGGATACTGGATGAAAGTGTTGATGGATAAAAAATAATGGATGTGAAGAAAAAAAAACGCAGATTTTTTTGTGGGTATTAATTTATGTTGTAATTTTGCACCCGAAAAATGAAAAGAGCGTTTATGGGACAACCAAGAACATCACATAAAAGGTAAAATAAAGAGACCACCTCCGATGTCACAATCGGCAAGGTGGTCTTTTTTTTGTAGAAAAAGACACATTTTAATGATATAGAAATATAGAAAAAGATTATGAAACTGAAACTGAAGAAAGTACTTGTACTGGGTTCTGGCGCATTGAAGATTGGTCAGGCCGGTGAGTTTGACTACTCTGGTAGCCAGGCATTGAAAGCACTGAGAGAGGAGGGCATCTACTCTGTGCTGGTAAATCCCAATGTAGCAACCATACAGACAAGCGAAGGTATTGCTGACAAGGTATATTTCCTTCCCATCACTCCTCATTTTATTACTGAGATTATCAAAAAGGAGCGTCCTGATGGTATCATGCTGGCATGGGGCGGACAGACTGGTTTGAACGTTGGTACTGCACTTTACCAGAGTGGCGTGCTGAAGGAGTACGGTGTACAGGTATTGGGTACTTCGGTTGAAGCTATCATGAATACTGAGGATCGTGACCTCTTTGTTAAGGAACTGAACAAGGTTGATCTTAAGGTCCCCGTATCTGAAGCTTGTGAGACAATGGACGCTGCTGTGGCTGCTGCACGTAAGATTGGCTATCCCATCATGATTCGTTCTGCATATGCACTTGGTGGTTTGGGCAGCGGTGTTTGTCCTGATGAGAAGACTTTCCGTGAGATTGCTGAGAGTGCCTTTACTTTTGCACCTCAAGTTTTGGTAGAAGAATGCTTGAAGGGTTGGAAAGAGATTGAGTTTGAGTGCATCCGTGATGCTAATGACCATTGCTTTACAGTAGCATCAATGGAGAACTTCGATCCTCTGGGTATCCATACAGGTGAATCTATCGTTGTTGCTCCAACTTGCTCACTTACCGACGAGCAGGTAAAGATGTTGCAGGATATCACTATCAAGTGTGTTAAGCACTTGAACATCGTTGGCGAGTGCAACATTCAGTTTGCTTTCAACGCAGAGACCAACGACTACCGCATTATTGAGATTAATGCGCGTCTGAGCCGTTCTTCTGCTTTGGCTTCTAAGGCTACAGGTTATCCCTTGGCTTTTGTTGCTGCCAAGATAGCATTGGGTTATACCCTTGACCAGATTGGTGAGATGGGTACCACAAACTCAGCATACGTTGCTCCTTCACTGGATTATATGATATGTAAGATTCCTCGTTGGGACCTCACCAAGTTTGCCGGTGTAAGTCGTAAGATTGGTTCCAGCATGAAGTCTGTAGGCGAGATTATGAGTATCGGTCGCAGTTTCGAGGAAATGATTCAGAAAGGTCTGCGTATGGTAGGTCAGGGTATGCACGGATTTGTAGGTAATGACCACGTTAAGTTCACTGACCTTGACGAGGAGTTAGCCAACCCCACAGACTTACGCATCTTTGCTATTGCTCAGGCTTTGGAAGAAGGCTATACTGTAGAGCGCATCAATGAGTTGACCAAGATTGATCCTTGGTTCATCGAGCGCATGAAGAACATTGTAGATTACAAAAAGGTACTGGAAGGTTACAACACACTGGAGGAACTTCCCAAAGATGTACTGAAGAAGGCTAAGATGTTGGGCTTCTCTGACTTTCAGATTGCACGCTTCGTGTTGAAGCCTACAAGCGGTAATATGGAGCGTGAGAATTTGGCTGTACGTCAACACCGTATCAAGGAAGGTGTTCTTCCTGCGGTTAAGCGTATTCCTACCGTTGCCAGCGAGCATCCCGACCTGACCAACTATCTTTACATGACCTACGCAACTGAAGGATATGATGTAAATTACTACAAGAATGAAAAATCCGTAATTGTATTAGGTTCTGGTGCTTATCGTATCGGTTCGAGTGTTGAGTTTGACTGGTGTTCTGTAAATGCTATTCAGACTGCACGCAAGTTGGGTTACAAGTCAATCATGATTAACTACAACCCTGAGACCGTAAGTACCGACTACGATATGTGTGACCGTCTGTACTTTGATGAGTTGTCATTCGAGCGTGTAATGGACGTAATTGATCTTGAGAATCCCAATGGCGTAATTGTCAGTGTGGGTGGTCAGATTCCTAACAACCTGGCTATGAAGCTATACCGTCAGAGTGTGCCCATCTTGGGTACTAGTCCCGTCAGCATCGACCGTGCCGAGAACCGAAACAAGTTCTCAGCAATGCTTGACCAACTGGGCATTGATCAGCCCAAGTGGAGTGCTTTGACATCAATGGACGATGTTAAAAAGTTTGTTGACGAAGTTGGCTATCCCGTTCTGGTTCGTCCTTCTTATGTACTCTCTGGTGCTGCCATGAACGTATGTCACAACGACGAGGAGTTGAAACGCTTCTTGGAACTTGCCAGTGAGGTTAGCAAGGAGTATCCTGTTGTTATCAGTCAGTTCATGCAGGAGACTAACGAGATTGAGTTTGATGCTGTTGCCAAGTGCGGTGAGGTTGTTGAATATGCTATCTCCGAGCACGTTGAGTTTGCTGGCGTTCACTCTGGTGATGCTACTATGACATTCCCCGCCCAACAGATCAGCTTTGCTACAGCTCGTCAAATAAAAAAGATTTCACGTGCTATTGCCAAGGAATTGAACATCAGCGGACCTTTCAATATCCAGTATTTAGCTAAGGGACGTGACGTTAAGGTTATTGAGTGTAACCTGCGTGCAAGCCGTTCGTTCCCCTTCGTTAGCAAGGTGTTAAAGCGCAACTTCATTGATACAGCAACACGTATCATGTTGGATGCTCCCTATACACAGCCTGACAAGAGTGCATTTGATATTGACCGCATTGGTGTTAAGGCCAGTCAGTTCAGCTTCAATCGTCTGCAAAACACAGACCCAATTCTAGGCGTAGATATGAGCAGTACTGGTGAGGTTGGTTGCTTAGGTGATACTTTCGAAGAGGCTCTTATGAACTCACTCATCGCTACAGGTTATAAGATTCCAAGCAAAGATAAAGGCATCATGATTTCAAGTGGTGAGACTAAGGAGAAAGTTAGATTGCTGGATGGCGCTCGTATGTTAACAAAGGCTGGCTATACCATCTATGCTAGCGAAGGTACTGCTAAATTCTTGAATGATAACGGTGCCAAGGCTATTGCTGTAAACTGGCCTGATGAGAATAATGACAACGGTCGCGAAAATGTAATGCAGATGATTGCGGATCACAAGTTTGATTTGGTTGTCAACATTCCTAAGAATCATACGGAGCGTGAGTTGACAAACGGCTACAAGATTCGTCGTGGTGCCATCGACCATAACATTCCTCTAATTACCAACTCTCGTTTGGCAAGTGCCTTCATCGAAGCGTTCTGTACACTTAGTCAAGATGATTTGGCCATCAAGAGCTGGAACGAGTATTAATAAGTTTCTCTTTGCATATCAGAATTAATTTTGAGTTTTCGAAAGTGGTATTCCCCTTCTGTGTTTGGGAAATACCACTTTTTCTTTGATTTCATTTGGCCTTATTCTCGATTTTTCGTAAATTTGCCGTCAATATGTCATTTGAAATCATTTTTATGGCGTGTGTCATTGTGCTGATGCTATGGGCACTGATGACAGACAAGTTGAGGCCGGGACTAATTTTGTTCTCGGTTGTTGTTTCGCTCCTATGCGTTGGAATCTTGCAGCCTAAGGAAGCTTTGGAGGGCTTCTGTAGTAAAGGTATGATAACGGTGGCTCTGCTGTATCTTGTTAGCGAGGGAGTCCGCAAAAGTGGTGTTCTAGAACGTATTATCTATTACATGTTACCATCCAAGAATGTTTCGTTGACCAAGGCATTAATGAATTTCCTTCCGCTGATATCTTTCATATCAGCCTTTTTGAATAATACACCTGTGGTAGTAATCTTTGGACCCATGATTAAGAACTGGGCTAAGAAGATGAAAATGCCTCCAACAAAATTCCTTATCCCCTTAAGTTATGCAACCATCCTGGGTGGTGTCTGTACTTTGATTGGAACCAGTACCAATCTTGTTTTAGACGGACTGATTGACGATGCTATAGAAGCCAATATTGTAACGAATGGACATACATTGGGTATGTTTGAACTTTCTAAGGTAGGAGTCTTTATTGCATTGACAGGTCTGTTTTACTTAATAATGATATCCCGCTATTTGCTACCAGATAAACGTGAGACCGCGCTTAATGAGGAGGAAGAAAACGTAGACTCAGGTGTTGTATATGTGGAGGCAATGCCAAGCACTCGTTTTCCTGGTTTGGGAAAGACGTTGCGAGAGTTTGATTTTTATCGTCATTATGGAGCCAATGTGAAGTGTATTAAACGAGGAGGTACGCTCCTGACAGGTGACTGGGTTAATGAACCACTTACTAAGCATGATACCCTTGTTCTAGAAGCTGATGATACTTTTATGCCCACGTGGGGTGAGAGTCGTGTATTTTGGATGTTGAACGTGGTTGGGGCAGAACCAGAATTAAGTATGCATAAAAAAAACTTTGCGTTGGTGCTGGTAGCCCTAATGGTATTAGGAGCTACGGTAGGTGAACTGCCTTTTGTTCAGGAGTGGGGATTGAAGGTGAAGCTCGATATGTTCTTTTTTGCTGCCATAACCACAGTGTTGATGGCATGGACTAAGATGTTTTCGCCTCGTAAATACACCAAATTGATTTCTTGGGACGTTCTTATTACCATTGCCTGTGCCTTTGGTATTAGTAAAGGAATGATAAATAGTGGTTTGGCAGATTATATTGGCGATTACATTATTGCCTTGGCTGAGCAAGCCCGACATAGTGAGAACGGTATCTACATTATGTTATCGGCATTGTTTGTCATAACCAACATCTTTACTGAGGTAATCACTAACAATGCTGCCGCAGCTTTAGCATTTCCATTGGCAGTGTCCATTAGTAATAAATTGGGGATGGATCCGACACCTTTCTTTGTTTGCATCTGTTTTGCTGCCAGTGCAGCCTTTAGCACCCCTATTGGGTATCAGACAAATCTGATTGTGCAAGGCGTCGGAGGCTACAAGTTTAAGGACTTTGTCAAGGTGGGACTCCCACTTAATATCATAGTATTCCTGATGAGCGTATTCTTGATACCTCTGTTTTATTGTTAATAAATTATGGCTGAAAACATATATCCTATATATGATCAGATGATGTCTCGTTCTGATAAGGAGAAACTTCTACACCAGCATGGCCTAATGGTTTGGTTCACTGGCCTGAGTGGAAGCGGCAAGAGTACCATTGCTATGGGGGTTGAGCGTGAACTACACAAACGTGGCATACTCTGTAGGATTTTGGATGGTGATAATATCAGAGCTGGCATCAATAGCAATCTCGGTTTTTCTGCCGAAGACAGAATGGAGAATATCCGTAGGATAGCAGAAATAGGAAAATTATTTGTACAGACGGGGATTGTAACACTTGCCTGTTTTGTCAGCCCTACCAACGATTTGCGAATGTTAGCCCGTAATATCATTGGCGAGGAGGACTTTAAGGATGTTTTTGTCTCAACTCCCCTTGAAGAATGTGAGCGTCGTGATGTTAAAGGTCTATATGCTAGAGCTAGAATGGGTGAGGTGAAAAACTTTACTGGTATTAGTGCACCCTTCGAGATACCAGAGAACCCTGCATTGGAGATTGATACCAGCCGCCTTGCGTTAGAGGAATCTGTAAATAGGGTGGTGATGATGATTCTGAATAGTTTTTAATTTCGGATTTATATTTTTTGAATTATGGCTATAGAATACAGCCTGTCGCATTTGCAGGAACTAGAAGCTGAGAGCATTCATATCATTCGTGAAGTGGCTGCCGAGTTTGAGAATCCTGTCATGCTTTATAGTATAGGTAAAGACTCAAGTGTAATGGTGCGTTTGGCCGAAAAAGCTTTTGCTCCAGGCAAGGTTCCGTTCCCTTTGATGCATATTGATTCTAAATGGAAGTTTCGTGAAATGATAGAGTTTCGTGATCGTTATGCCAAAGAGCATGGTTGGAACCTGATAGTTGAAAGCAATATGGAGGCATTCAATGCTGGAGTGGGACCCTTTACGCACGGAAGTAAAGTGCATACCGATCTGATGAAGACAAAAGCCCTATTGGATGCGTTGAACAAATATAAGTTCGATGCAGCCTTTGGCGGTGCTCGCAGGGATGAGGAGAAAAGTCGTGCCAAGGAGCGTATTTTCAGTTTCCGCGACCAGTTTAACCAGTGGGATCCCAAGAACCAACGGCCAGAACTATGGGACATTTACAACAGTAGAGTTCACAAAGGCGAGAGTATTCGTGTTTTTCCGCTGAGTAATTGGACTGAGCTAGACATCTGGCAGTATATCCGTCTGGAGAATATTCCCATTGTACCCTTATATTATGCAAAGGAACGTCCTTGTGTAGAGATTGATGGTAACCTTATCATGGCCGATGACAATCGTCTGCCCAAAGAGCTGATACCCAAGATTCGTAATCGCATGGTTCGTTTTCGTACGCTCGGCTGCTGGCCATTAACGGGTGCCGTAGAGTCTAAAGCAACCACTATTGAAGAGATTGTGGAAGAGATGATGACCACAACTAAGAGCGAGAGAACAACCCGAGTAATTGACTTCGATCAGGAAGCTAGCATGGAGCAAAAGAAAAGGGAGGGATACTTTTAATAGTTAAAAATTGTGAATTGAAAATTTGGTTCAACGTGGAAGACAAGAAATTAGATATAAAGGCTTATCTTGATGCCGACGAGAAGAAGGATTTGCTTAGGCTTTTGACAGCAGGTTCTGTTGATGATGGAAAATCGACACTGATAGGCCGACTTCTTTTTGATAGCAAGAAACTTTACGAAGATCAGTTGCAAGCATTGGAGCGAGATTCTAGACGTATCGGAAATGCTGGAGCTGGTCAGATAGACTATGCCCTCTTGCTGGATGGTTTGAAAGCCGAACGCGAGGAAGGCATTACCATTGATGTGGCGTACCGCTATTTCTCTACCAATCAGCGTAAGTTTATCATCGCTGATACACCGGGACATGAACAGTACACACGTAATATGATTACCGGTGGCAGTACGGCTAATCTGGCTATCATCTTGGTAGATGCCCGTTCTGGAGTTATCACGCAGACGCGCCGTCATTCTTTCTTGGTTTCCCTCCTAGGAATCAAGCATATTGTTCTGGCAGTAAATAAAATGGATTTGGTTAACTTCTCTGAGGAAGTATTTACAAAGATAAGGAACGAATACCTGACACTGACCACTCAGTTGGGCATTGAGGATGTAACGTGCATTCCCTTGTCTGCCTTGGATGGTGACAATGTGGTGGAGAAGAGTCATCGCACGCCATGGTTTCAGGGCTCGTCATTGCTTCAATTTCTGGAGACTGTGCCAATCGACCGCGATCGCAACATGCAAGACTTCCGTTTCCCTGTTCAGTACGTCCTGCGTCCAAACCTAGATTTCCGCGGTTTCTGCGGAAAGATTGCCAGCGGCGTAATCCATAAAGGCGATGAGGTTGTTGCCCTGCCTAGCATGAAGAAAAGCCGCGTAAAGAGCATTGTCACTTATGAAGGTGAGCTTACCTACGCTTTCTGCCCCCAAAGTGTAACTGTTACCTTGGAGGACGAAATTGATATCAGTCGTGGCGAGATGATTGTCCGCCCCGACAACCTGCCGAACATAGGTCGCTACTTCCAGACTATGCTCGTATGGATGGACGAGGAGCCTATGGACCGCGGCAAGCAGTTTTTTCTGAAGCACAACACCAATACTACTCGTGCCACAATTGATGAGATTCTTTACCGCGTGGACGTCAATACCATGAAGCTGTCGTTTGGCACCGACTTTAAACTGAACGAGATAGGTTGCGTCCGGATTACCACGGCCAAGACAATCTTCTTCGATGCCTACAAGCAGAATAAGGCTACTGGCGCCTTCATCCTCATCGATCCCATCACAAACAACACCTCTGCTGTGGGTATGATAATCCGTTCGCATGAGATGAACGATATCAACCAAGCAGATGTTCCCACGCTCGACCTGAAGAAACTTGGAATAGGAGAGGAGCACTATGATTCAATAGAGAAAGCAGTGAAAGAACTTTCTCGTCAGGGATTGGAGATTCATATTAGGCGTTAGGTTGTTGATTTATGCCTATGTTAAATGTATAATGTCAAACTTGAGAAATGAATTTTTCTGATTTACCAGTGAATACTTTGGTAGGAGCCGACTGGAAAACGTTCAAGACTGTAACGCATAGTCGTTATGTAGCACCAAATAAACGTTCCAAAATGTTGCTAACCCGATGTCTCTGCAGAGTGGTTAGTCTTTTTGCTCCCCTGCAGGATCGGAAATATCAGAAACTATTGGCTAATGACCCTCTGCAACATGACCCTGTCTTTATATTGGGACATTGGCGTAGCGGAACGACTTTTGTCCATAATATTTTTGCTCAAGATTCTCATTTTGGCTATACGACAACGTATCAAACAGTATTTCCTCACCTAATGATGTCCATGCAATGGCTGTTGAAGCCTATTTTTAGCACTTTTATGCCTAAGAATAGACCTACAGATAAGATGGAGCTGAGTCCTGATCTTCCACAGGAGGAAGAGTTCGCTCTTCTGAATACCTGCCCCGCATCTTATTACAATTTCTGGTTCTTTCCGCAGAATATGAGAGAGTATTGTGACCGCTTTCTGACCATGAAGAAAGCAACTCCAGAAGAGATTGCCGACTTCAAAGATAAGTTTATGAAGGTTGTAAAGGTGAGTATGTGGAATAGCCGATACGGCGTTAAGGATGCACAGTATCTAAGCAAAAATCCACCTCATACTGGTAAAATAAAAACATTGGTGGAGATGTTTCCTAAGGCCAAATTTATTTATCTCATCCGCAACCCTTACACGGTGTTCGAAAGCTGCCGTTCCTTCTTTACCCAGACGGGTGCTCCTTTGGAGTTAAACAGCATTTCTGTTGAGGAGATGGAGCAAAACATCCTGTATGTATACCGAGAGTTGTTCGATGCTTATCAGGAGCAGAAGAAATATATCCCTGATGGAAATTTGTTCGAGGTGAAGTTTGAAGAGTTTGAGCGTAATGCCCTTGAGATTACAGAGCGCATTTACCATGAACTGGAGATTCCTGGTTGGGATGAAGCTCGCTTTGTGATAGAATCTTATGTGAATTTAAAAAAGGGACATAAAAAGAACATGTATAAATATGATTCTCGAACTGTGAAAATGGTAAACGATGCATGGGGGGATATTATAGATTTCTGGGGATACCAGAAACTGTGAGATTTGTATAATCATTGTATATATGATTGTTGTTTAGTGATAAAATGCTACTTTAAACGCCGCTAAAGTCCTAAAATTGCCACATGTAACTTTACAAAATGATAGCTCGTTGATAAATATTAGGGGAAAATCCTTTGCGAAGAAATGAAAGTTTAATATATTTGCATTAGATTCTTTAATTAACTAAAACGAGATATACCATGTTGGATATTAATGATTTTATGCAACGTCTTGAAAGACGTCATCCTGGAGAAAGAGAATACTTACAAGCAGTTCGTGAGGTGTTGGTTTTTATTAAAGATGTATATGACCAACATCCAGAGTTTGAACGTAAAGCACTATTAGAACGACTGGTGGAGCCCGAGCGTATTATTACCTTCCGTGTTCCTTGGGTAGATGATAAGGGACAGGTGCAGGTAAACATCGGCTACCGTGTTCAGTTTAATAGCGCAATTGGTCCTTATAAGGGTGGATTGCGTTTCCATGCTTCAGTAAACTTAAGTATCCTTAAGTTCTTAGGATTTGAACAGACATTCAAGAATGCCCTTACCACACTACCAATGGGTGGCGGAAAGGGTGGTAGTGATTTCTCTCCACGCGGAAAAAGTGATGCCGAAATTGAACGTTTTTGCCAAGCTTTCATGAGTGAATTGTACCGTTACATTGGTCCTGAGATAGACGTTCCTGCCGGTGATATCGGCGTTGGTGCCAGAGAGATTGGCTATTTGTTCGGACTGTATAAGAAGCTGACCCGTGATTTCAGTGGCGTGCTCACAGGTAAAGGATTGGATTATGGTGGCTCATTGATTCGTCCTGAAGCAACGGGTTTTGGTGGATTGTACTTTGTTAATGAGATGCTGGAGACGGCCGGCCAAGAATTAGCTGGCAAGACGGTTGCTATTAGCGGATTTGGCAATGTCGCATGGGGCGCTGCCACTAAGGCAACACAGTTGGGGGCTAAGGTTGTGACAATCAGTGGTCCTGATGGTTATATCTATGACCCCAATGGAATTGATGGCAGTAAGATAGACTATATGTTGGAGC
Source organism: Bacteroidaceae bacterium (assembly GCA_024683455.1). GTDB lineage: Bacteria > Bacteroidota > Bacteroidia > Bacteroidales > Bacteroidaceae > Physcousia. The sequence goes on along the minus strand of JAIKYE010000041.1, from coordinate 98,564 downwards.
TTCGTGCGAGCGGTAACGATATTGTTGCTCCATATGCAGAGGAGTTCTCCGGTGCAACCTTCTATCCAGGCAAGAAACCTTGGGAGGTGAAGGTGGATATTGCCCTGCCTTGTGCTACACAGAACGAGTTGAATGCCGAAGATGCACAACAATTGATTGACAACAAAGTGCTTTGCGTAGGTGAAATAAGTAATATGGGCTGTACTCCTGATGCCATAGATCTGTTCCTCAAGAATAAGATTCTATATGCCCCCGGCAAGGCTGTAAATGCTGGCGGTGTGGCTACCAGTGGCTTGGAGATGAGTCAAAATGCCATGCACCTTTCTTGGAGTGCTGCCGACGTTGACAAGCGCCTGCATGAGATTATGCACGGCATACACAAACAATGTTGTGAGTATGGCACGGAACCAGATGGTTACATTAATTATGTTAAGGGGGCTAACATTGCAGGCTTCATGAAGGTTGCCAGAGCAATGATGGCACAAGGAATTGTGTAGTGTAATAGAAGAAATAGATGTAAGACATGATTTTAATTCTGATATTTTAAATAAAATGCCCCAGCTTTGAAGCTGAGGCATTTTTAGTTTCATATTATAAGCAGATTGTTAGAAACTGTTTTTAACTAACAAAACCAGATTTACCGATGAATATCAGCATGATGTAGCCCAATACAAGACCTATTATACCCATGATGATTCCTACACGCATCATCTGCTTCTGCTCAATCAAACCTGTGGCATGGGCCAAGGCATTAGGCGGTGTCGAAATGGGTAGTATCATTGCCAGTGATGAGCCAAGGGCAACACCAATAAGTAAGGTACTTACACCACCGTAGTTTGCAAGTGTTTCTGTTGTTGACATGCCTGCAAGAGCCAGAATAGGGAAAAGCAAGTTTGCTGTAGCTGTATGGCTAATGAAGTTAGCCATAGCATAGCACAGCAGTCCGCTACCTAAAATCATCAGCAGGGGTGACCATGAACCAAAAGGTATAACAGATATAAGGTGTTCTGCCAAGTGGCTATCTTGAAGCGCAAGACCCAAGGCGAAACCACCTGCAACCATCCAAAGGACAGACCAGTTGATTTCTTCCAAATCCTTACGTGTTATAATGCCGCATGTACAAAATACACCAACGGGCAACATGGCAACTACGTTGGAGTTTACGCCTGTTTTCTTATCAAACATCCACAGTAGAACAGTAATGGCGAAAGTAACATATACTACAACTGATCGCCAGTCATGCTTGGTCTCACCCTCTATTTCAAGCTCAATTCTTTTCTGCGTAAAGGGGAACATAGTCTTTAGAATAATCCAAGCTATGAAAAGCAGAAGCAATGCAAAGGGAACCATGAAGGCCATCCATTGACCGAATCCAATTTGTATGTTCAGGCCATTTGGATCGGCCAAGTAAGATAAAGCAATGGAGTTGGGAGGAGTTCCGATAGGTGTTCCAATACCTCCGATGTTGGCACCTATAGGAATAGCCAGTGCGAGGGCAATCTTTCCCTTGCCATTAGCGGGTAGTGACTTCAAGATAGGTGCAAGGAAGGTGAGCATCATAGCCGCTGTGGCGGTGTTGCTGAGGAACATTGAAAAAAGACCTGTTACCAATAGGAATCCCAGAAGTACATTTTCTGATTTCGTTCCAAAAGGTTTCAGTAACACCTTGGCCAACTTGACATCCAATCCACTTTTTGTTGCTGCAATAGCCAGAATGAATCCTCCAATAAAGAGCATGATGATAGGGTTGGCAAAGCAGGCCATAATAGCTTTGTGCGAGATAACGGTTCCCAAAACATCTTCAGGATCGTTGATGAAAAATTTCAGTGCACTATCGCTACATGTGAACAATAGAACTACAATAATTGCCACAGAGGTAGTCCAGGATGGGATAGCCTCTGTTATCCACATAAGGGTAGCGAAGCAGAAAAGAGCAATTACACGTTGTTCTATAAGGGTAAGACCCTCTATTCCGAAAGTTTCTGTGGGTAGAGTCCACAGTGTAATACCCATAGTAATAGCTATGAGTAATTTCATTACCTTGCAGAGGAGGCAGCTGTTCCGCTTTTCCTTCTTACGGCGGTGATACGCCTCAACAAGATGATTACCAGCAAAGATTTTAAACATATCTGTTAATATTTAATACATATACACACACCAATGCACCACACACATGGCTCACATGGCGGTTAGTTTAGGTTATTCTGTTTGATATGGCTCTACCCGTAATCCCGCAGGCAGGCTTTATAGTATTGCAAAAGGCAGGTCTTCTGACTTAATCCTTATAGGCGATGCGGCCTTCCCAGAGACATTCAACCCATTATCTCTGTCTTGGTTCGCATGGGTTGGACTCCAGTGGCATGTCGACCGTCTTCAAATAAAAGGACTCACAGCATCGGGTAATGTCGCAGAATTTCACTGCATTCCCATCTTAGCTCCATTTATTCCCCTGTTTAGGGGTCGGTGAACCAATTGCGGGTGCAAAATTACAAAAAAGAGAAACACAAACAAAGTTTTTCTATTATAAAATAATAAGGTATAGATGTGAAAAATTGAAAAAGCGTAGAGGTAAATAATGTAAAGAAAAATGAGACCACAAATTCTTGAAGTCTCATTTAGTAGCGCCTACGGGAATCGAACCCGTGTTCCATGCGTGAGAGGCATGTGTCCTAGCCGCTAGACGAAAGCGCCATTTGCAATTTGAGAGGTCTTCTGGCGGAAGCTGGGGGATTCGAACCCCCGGTACGGTAACCCGCACGTCAGTTTAGCAAACTGGTGGTTTCAGCCACTCACCCAAACTTCCTTCCGGCATTCCGTTTAGAACTGTTTTAGCAGCTCTTTTTCTCAAATGCGATGCAAAGGTATAGCTTTTTTCCGAATATCACAAGTACTTTGCAATTTTTTTTGTACTTTTGAAATAAAATCCAGAAGATACTTATGTTTGGGATTGAAAAATGATGTTTTTTTTTGTATTCCTCTCACTTAATCGTATCTTTGCATAAAAATAATGAAACTATGGATACAAACGTACAGTTCAAGATGCCTAAAGGGTGTAAGTTGATAGAACTTCCCCTTATTGCAGACGAACGTGGAGCACTGGCTTTTGGGGAATGCAGGAATCATATCCCCTTTAAAATTGAGCGTGTGTTCTGGACGTATAACATAAAAGACGGGTTGAGCCGTGGAAACCATGCGCACAGAACGTGCTCTATGGTAATCTTTCCTTTGGGAGGCAGCTTTAAAATGGAGGTGGATGACGGTGAGCAGAAAATTATTCTTGAGATGAACGATTCTCACGTGGGAATTCTTATCCCCCCCTTGGTGTGGTGCAAACTTTATGACTTTACACGTGATGCCGCATGCGTTAGTCTGGCATCTGAGCCATACAGCGCAGAAGATTATATCCATGATTATAATGAATTTAAAGAATTGACTGCAAAATGACGATTATACCTTATTCTATTAATAGGAAAGATACATGGGATGCGTTTGTTGAGAGTTCCAAGAACGGCACATTCCTGTTGCAGCGCAATTTTATGGACTATCATAGTGATCGCTTTTTTGATTGCTCTTTATTGATATATGATGGCGTATCGCCGGATGATGAGTATAAAGAGAGTCATATGACTACCAAGGATCTTGTTGCTGTCTTCCCAGCAAATTATGATGAACATACTAAATGTGTATATTCTCATCAGGGACTTACATACGGTGGTCTTATCGTGTTGCCCGAGGTGACTCAGATGGAGGTAATTTCTATTATGCAGGAGGTGTTATGCTATTATCGTGACTTTATGCAGGCTGTAAAGGTCTTTTACAAACCTATACCTTATATATATAGTGCTATCCCCAGTGATGAAGACTTATATGCCCTTTTCCGTGCTGGTGCTCAGTTAAAACGACGACTTGTAAGCACAGCTATCAACCAACGTAATACGCTTAAGATGCGTACGCTGCGTATGCGACAGGCAAAGAAGGCTGTAGATCATGGATGCTATCTGGGTCATGTAATAGAAAATGACGAGGCTGGCTTGTTGGAGTTCTGGAACCTGTTGGAGGACGTGCTAATGACGCACCACAACAGTAAACCAGTTCACTCTTATCACGAGATTTTGCTTCTGATGCGTTTGTTTCCCAAGAATATTAAGGTTTATGTTGTCCGTCACGAAGATCATATAGTTGCAGGTACTGTTATCTTTGAGAGTCGACAGGTAGCGCACGTACAATACATAGCCTCAGGCGACGAGGGTAGGGAATACGGTGCTTTGGATTTGCTGTTTAAACATTTGATAAACGAACGTTATAAACAGATGGAGTATCTGGATATGGGTACTAGCAACGAGAATGACGGCAAGTTCCTGAACGAAGGACTGATATTCCAGAAAGAAGGCTTTGGCGGTAGGGCTGTATGCTATGACACATACGAGGTGGATTTGCATAACTCGCAAATAGATAAGATGACGGGTAATGTTCGAAATACGCAGAGTAAGACCATAAAGTACCTTAGTCTGAAACAGATAAACGAACGATTTGAACCAGAACTTAGCAGCGAGGTAACACGTGTTATCCGTACCGGATGGTATTTGTTAGGTAAGGAAAACGAACGATTCTCAAAGCTCTTTTCAGAGTATTGCGGTGCCCAATATTGTGTTCCTGTTGGTAATGGATTGGAGGCATTGTCACTCATACTGCTTGCATACAAGGAGAAACTGGGCTGGCAGGATGAAGATGAGGTAATCGTACCATCCAACACCTATATTGCTACCATTTTGGCCGTTACATATGCAGGAATGAAGCCTGTACTATGTGAACCTCATATCGATGACTATCTGATAGATGCTGAGCTTATAGAACCCTTGATTACAGAAAAGACCCGCGCCATCTTGCCTGTTCATCTATACGGACGTGTTTGTGACATGGATGCTATCAATGCAATTGCCCAAAAGCATGGACTGAAAGTGATAGAGGATGTGGCACAAGCACATGGTGCTCGATATAAGGGTAAGATGGCTGGAAACCTCTGTGATGCTGCAGGAATCAGTTTCTATCCTGGAAAAAATCTGGGCGCTTTGGGCGATGCCGGATGCGTGACTACCAACGACGAGGAACTTGCTCGTATTGTTCGTACAATGGCCAATTACGGAAGTGCAGAGAAGTATGTCAATGAATACAAGGGACATAACAGCCGCATGGATGAAATACAAGCTGCAGCCCTGTGTGTCAAACTTCCTTTTCTGGATGTTGATAATGAACGCAGGCGTGAGATTGCATCTATGTACGACAAGGGTATTGTTAATCCACTGATTACTAAGCCCGTTGTTGCAAAGAATCCAGAAGAGAATGTCTATCACATATATCCTGTAAGATGTTCAATGCGTGATGAATTATCTGCCTATCTAAAAGATAAAGACATACAGACGTTTATTCATTACCCCATACCACCTCATTTGCAGAAAGCATACAAGGAGTGGAACGATGAAAAGTATCGTATTTCTGAACGTATTCATAAGGAAATTCTCTCGCTTCCCATCTCTCCTGTTTTTACAGACGAGCAGGTTAAACGTGTGATAGATGCAGTAAATACTTTTACCGTTGAGGTTTAGGATAGTTCTACTACGGTAATACCCGCTCCACCAAATTGCACATGCTCATCATGTGCAGAGGATACGCTGGGTACCGTCTGAAGGTACTGACGAATCAGTTGTCGTAGTATGCCAGATCCTGTTCCGTGCAGAATACGGACTTGGTTGGCGCCCACCAATACAGCATCATCAATAAAATGTGTAACGGTCTGTAGCGCTTCTTCGGCTCGCATGCCTCGGACATCTATCTCTTGATGGAAATGCAGATGCTTCTCGCGAACTTGGTTTTGTGTTTCTTTGCTTACGAAGGAAATTATCTGTACAGCGTGATTTTCCTTTTCCTTGGGTGTGGCGTGCTGCAATCGTGAAAGTTCCACTCTTGTGCGTACCATACCAAATGCAATAGAGGCTTTCTTGCCGTTTATTTCTTCTATCACTCCAACTGTTGTCTGCCCCTTCAGGCGAACCGTATCGCCTTTCTGGAATGTTGACTGTTCGTCGTTAACGGTTGTCGGCTTAATGTATACTGTTGTTTTCGTGTTTTCGGATGAGAGTTCTGTGTTTTTCTTCCTTTCCTCTTTGCGTTTACGGCGCTCCTGAATCTGGCGTATCTTGCGCTCTATCATCTCGTCGTGCTCGTGCTTCAGTTGTTCCTCCATACGGGCACGGAAATCATCTATCTCCTGACGGGCCTTGCGGGTGCGGTCCTTCTCGGCTTGTGCTTCCTTTATATCACGGATGGTCTTCTCTACAATGGCGTTACTGTCTTGCAGAATCTGTTCAGCTTGTTTCTTGGCCTCTCTGATAATTTCCTTGCGTTTCTCCTTCAATTCGGCCATTTCCTTCTCGTACCGATCTATGGTGCTTTCCATCTGCTTCTCCTGCTGGTGGATGGTCTGTCGTTTACCTTCCCAATAGCGCTTGTCGCGCGTGATATCCAACAGATATTTGTCAGCATTCACATAATCCTTACCCACAATTTCTGTGGCATCGGCAATTACTTCCTCTGAGATTCCTATTTTACGAGCTATCTCTACGGCGAAGCTACTGCCAGGATTGCCAATCTGAAGTTGGAATAGGGCTTCCATTCTATGGCGTTCGTAAAGCATAGCGCCATTCACCACACCCGGTGTATCCTCTGCAAAATGTTTCAGGTTCTGATAGTGTGTGGTGATTACGCCATAGGCACCATCTTTCACAAAGCACTTCAGTACTGCCTCAGCTATTGCACCGCCGATGGTAGGTTCTGTTCCACCTCCGAACTCGTCGATAAGCAAGAGACTATGTGGGTTGCAGCCACGCATCATATTCTTCATATTCAGCAGATGACTGCTATAGGTACTCAAGTCATCCTCTATGCTCTGTTCGTCGCCAATATCAATAAAGATATCCTTAAAGATACCACACTTCGAGTTCTCGCCCATGGGTACGGCCAGTCCACATTGTAGCATATATTGCAGCAGACCCACTGTCTTCAGGCACACACTCTTGCCGCCTGCATTAGGTCCGCTGATCACCAGTATGCGTTGTTTCTTGTTCAACTCTATCTCGAGGGGAACCACCTTCTTGCCTTGTTTCTTTAGGGCGAGCGCCAACAGGGGGTGTTGGGCGAGGGTCCAGTCGATAAGCGGATTCTTCTCTATCTGAGGTGATACACCGCCTATCTGGTCTGCCAGATGGGCTTTGGCGCGAACAAACTCTACGTCGGCCAGAAACTCGTAGCCGCGTACCAGCTCGGGGATGTTGGGACGTAATAGTTCGGTGAAGTCCTTTAAGATACGGATAACCTCGCGTTTTTCCTCGGCTTCCAACTCACGGATGTGATTATTTACCTCTACTACTTCAGCAGGTTCTATGAAGACAGTCTTACCCGTTGAACTTTCATCGTGTATGATACCCTTCAGCTTTCGCTTCATGGCTGGAGCGGCAGGTATGACCAGTCGTCCGTCTCTGAGCGTAGGAACCACATCCTTGTCCACCCATCCTTCGGCTTGTGCTGCTTTCAGTATCTTGTTAAGTGTACGGCTTACGCTTCCCTCATGCTTGCGAAGTTCATGTCTGATGCTGGCCAGTTCTGGTGTTGCATTGTCACTAATCCTACCATAGCGGTCCAATATCTGTTCAGCCCGTTTAGTGATGGAGTGAAAGGTGAAAACCCCCTCTGTCAGTTTTTGTAGGGCAGGGTAGATGGGACGCTCGCCCTCTTCCTCGTTGCGCAGGATTGACACACACGAATGCAGGGTGCGGAGCGATAGGTACAGGTCGTGCAGTTCCTTTTCATCCAGGTGTACGCCTTCAATGCGTATGCGTTGGATGGAAGGGCGGAGGTCGAAGAAATCCTGCTCGGGCAGTTCGGTTACCTCAGCCATAATACGACGGAACTCTTGAACCTGCTGATGCAGCAGACGTATCTCCTCATGTTTAGTCAGGAACGTCATCTGCTCCACACGGCTGCGTCCTAAGCTGCTCAGACAATGGTTGTTCAGCAACTGGCGTATCTCCGTGAAGCCTATCTTCTGCTCAAAGTGTTGTGGATAAATCATGCGTGGACGTTACTTCAAGTTTTTCTCTGGATACATTGTGTTCCACCATGTGGGGTCATCTTGCAGCCAGCGGGCAAACCAAGCCATGATGCTGTCGTGCCAACGAATGCGCTTGTTGTAATCCAGGATATGGTGGTTCTCGCCCTCAACGGTTATGAAGGCTGTTTCCCTACCTAGAATCTTCAGAGCTGTAAACATCTGGATACTCTCATTGATGGGTACATTGGTATCTGCTCCACCATGCATGAAGAGGATGGGCGTTTTAACCTTGTCGGCATTAAAGAGAGGAGCATGACCGCTATACAACTCCATATTGTTCCAAGGGTAGGAGTGAGCGGCTGAAGTCGTGCTGTACGAATAGCCCCAGTAGCCAAAGCCCCAGTAGCTGGCAGGGTTGCTGATACCTGCATGACTCATAGCAGCTGCAAAGATATCGGTCTGCGTCTGCAGGTACATCGTCATGAAACCGCCATAGCTGGCACCCATACAGCCAATCTTCTTCTCGTTTACGAAGGGGTGCTCCCTGCAGAACTGCTTGGTACCCTGAATGATATCGTCGGCTGTATAGTCGCCGTAGGCATTCACGTGTCGTGATGCAAATTCCTGACCAAATCCACTACAGCCCGAAGGTTGGATTACATATACCACATAGCCCATTGCAGCCCATTCCTGATAGTTGTAGTAGCTATCAAGCACACGACCCACAGGCGAGCAACCACCGTAGTAATATACCAGCATGGGGTATTGTTTTGTCTCATCAAAGAAGGGAGGCAGATAGTAGCAACCATATATGCTGTCGCCGCGTTCAGCCTTGAAGTTCCAGTCATAGCACTTGCCCAGTTGGATGTCCTTCAGTCGGGTAGGGTTCAGGTCACACAACAATCGTTCCTTTCCACTCTTCAGGTCGCGCAGCCAGCAACGATCTGTGCTCATACTTCCTTCACCAATGTACGCCAGGAAGGGTTTCTCCTCAGCCAGACTGTAGCTACCATATATATAAGGTTCTGCGAGAGACAGTTGCTCCGCCTTTCCACTCTTGGGGTTTATGCGATAGATGTTACGCTGGTCACGATACTCACAGAGGGCATAAATCACGCCATCCTGTTCCGACCATTTGTATGACGTTACTGATGGGTCGAAATCACGTGTCAGGCAGCGAACCTCCTTTGTCTGCAGGTCTATGGTAAACAACTCATACTCGTAGCTGCTGGGCGTAACACCTTGGGGCAACGTATTTCCGATGCCGCCTAAAGCCTCAGGGCTTCCCATCAGGGCAACGTATCTCTCATCCGGAGAGAAGGTATACGAGCCTATGAAACCGTCATGTTTTACCAGCGTATCTACTTTCCCTGTTGCAGCATCCAGCAGCAATAGGTCGGTGAAGCTGAAGGGGCGTTCTGTCAGGTCATCCGTATGGATGGATATAAGGTAATGGCTTGCATCCTTGTTGGCTGCTACATATACATTCTTTGCACCTTTGGTAATGGGTGTTGTGATGCCTGTCTCTATATCGTAGAGCGAGTAGTTCCTGCGGTTACGCCAGCCTGGCTGACGATCATCAGGCTCCAGAATCTGATGAACATCCTTGTTCTTTTCTTCTGGCACTTTCTCCTCATAGGATACCAAGAACTTCTTCAGGTCACGCGTTAGGTAAGCGTGTCCCTTGCCTCTGTATTTGCCTATAGGAGTCTTCTCGCCCGTTTTTATATCAACGGTCTCATAGCACCAAGTTCCTTCCTTTTCGCGATAGCAACGCACATATCGGTCGCCCTTGGGCAACCAATACTGGAAGCCGTCCAAACTGAACTCTTTGCCAGTTGTCAGGTCTATGAAAGTATCCTTGCCACTCGTCTCGCCACCCTTGTAAGTGATGCTCTTGCGAATGCGAGCATATTTGGCTCCGCTGGAGAGTTCCACGCCGCTGATACGTTCGCCATGCATCATATCAGCATTTGTCCAGTAGCGCTTGCCATCGGGATTGATGGTTACTGGCTGCTCAGTTTCCACGCTTACGCGCAGCGTATCAGACTTGTCGCCCTTGTGCAGCAGCTTAATACTCACCTCGTGTCTGCCAGGAATCAATTCAAAGTCAGGTCCCTGCTCATTCCCATCGATATATAGCTTATGTTTGCTCTCGCACTTCACATTCACTTTTCCTTTGGCAAACCCTGTATTCTGAAGGGTGAAGGAAGCCAGATACAAAGCCTCACCCTGGCCCTCTCCTGAGGAGAGGGTAACTGGTACAGTTGAAGAATAATCTCCCTCTTTCTTTGGGAGAGTCGGGGAGATACTTTCCATATAAAGTTCATCCAGATCAATCTTCTTTCCCTCTGCATCCAGCGTATCAGTCATAAAAGGTTTTACAGTTGGGTAGGGCCCGGCCACATGCAGTTTAGTAACATCAATGTTTTCTGCTGCCATCAATGTCGGCAGGAAGAGTAAAGAAATAAGTATTTTACGCATAATCGATTTTATTTTTGAGTGCAAAATTACGATTAAGTGAGGGAAATACAAAAGAAAAGACTGTTTTTCTTTCCTTTTCCGAATGGATGTCAAAGATTTCATCCCTAATGACAAAAGTTCTTTTTACTAAGGGGAAAAAAGGGGTTTCTCGGCCGATAAAGTTATTTTGTGCTTTTTTTACTGGTACACGTAGAAAAATTTACTGGTACACGTAGAAAAAAATACTGCTACACGTGGCAGTAAAATGTTTATAGTGTCCGAAAATGGACACTTGCTTCTAAAGAATGTGATTCATAAGTTAAAAAAATAAAAAAGAATGAAAGAATCTAAGAAATCCTTTCGGACTGAACTATAGACTTACTATCTTTGGCAAACTAAAAACAAAACACACTAACAATAATATGAAGAAAACATTATTTTTTGCATTACTTGCGCTCTGCACTCTGGCAAGCCATGCACAGATTAAATGCCACATCGAAGGGACTGTTGCCGACGGCGTGAAGCGCCAGACTTTCTACATCTCACAACAAGGTACATCTAGAGACGATGATGCGAAATGGACAGAAGTAAACGTCAAGGACGGACGTTTCGCCCTTGACATCGTAGCCGATACGACGGAGATGTACGAAATAAGAGAAGATCGATGGAATGGACGTTACGCTATCTTTCTTGTGGAGAATGACACTGTGCGCATCACTGTTACACCTGATGGTGAACATTTACGTCTGGAAGTTGTGGCAGGAGGACCCGAGCAAGAGAAATGGCTGAAAATGGAACGTCAGTCAAAAGCCCTTTTCGGGCAAGAAGAAGAGATGATAGAACGCAAACTAGACTCCTTGGGTGAAAATAACCTCTACTATTCTGAAGAATTCAGAAACTTGGATAAAGAGTTTGATAAATATGACCGTTTCAACCCCGATCATGCCCATGCCCTTGATCTCCTCTACGCTCGAATAGACTCAATGCAGCACGACAAGAGTGCCTATTCGCCAGAGGCTCGCACATTAAAGATAGCGGAAGACTCACTTTACGCACAAGTTGATGCTTGGGAAAAAGCATATAAAGCCGACCATCCTATGCTCTATGGGTTGCTCTACTTAGAGAGGTGGCTGCACTATGCATACGATGATATAAACAAGGCAAAACCTTATCTTGATGAATACCACCAGTTATATGAACACCTCTTCCCAAATCATCCCGTTCACCGTCGCATTGCCACAAAAGAACGTGGTCTTCGCCTACAACCTGGGCAGCCATACTTTGACGATTACAAAGCTGCAACTGCCGACGGAGAGAGCGTAAGCGTAGGCTCACTCTATCGTGGACGGGTGACCATCATCAACCTATGGGGGTCTTGGTGTGGCCCTTGTCGCGCTCATGCCATGGCTCTCATTCCCGTCTATAAGAAATATCGCGATGCAGGGCTGAACGTCGTATCAATTGCCCGCGAGTGGGACATGAACGCCTTCCGTCGCGCAATGGAGCGCGACAAGTACCCGTGGTCAAGCCTCGTGGATTATAAAGACCAATACGGCGTATGGGAGAAACATGGCAAAAATGGCGGCTCTGGTAAGATCATGCTCATTGACCGAGATGGCACTATCCTCTCTACCTCTAACGATGCACAGGAGTTGGAGCCACTCATCAAGAAAGCACTTAATATCGAATGAAGCGTTAAGTTTATCCTCTATGGGTTTGAACTAAAATAGCGATTATAATTACAAAAAGGACAATTATCAAGATGGACATGAGGGCATATGCGAGAAGTGACATCCAGACGCCCTTACGCCAGCTTAATTTCATAAGCTGCTTGTACATGATAATATAAAAGATTATTCCCACAAAAACACGTATATTATTCAGGATGTCCTCTGAATCAGGAATAAGACTGAAAGGGAGCAGACAGATGACAAACAGCATCTTGATGCACGCATAATATATCAGTACATAGAAATGTTCTGTGGGGTTAAGGGGGATTAGTTCACCATCTGGACGCTGAATCTTGGTTTTGTAAAATACAAGCCAGAAAGGGAATACAGCAAGAAGCGACTGGAAGAGCGCGAAATATACCTTCTTGTCATACAAAACCTTTAACCAACTGACAAAGTATGCTGCCATCTCGGAAATGGTGTCATTCTCATCATCATTGTTAAGATCTTTTATATTGTCAAACGCCAAAGCATCATCACCCAAACCATAGAGTACAAGTGCATATATGGCAACAATCCACACCAACAACTGGATAGGGTTATAATATTTCGTACGTTGTCCCAGAAGGTACTCGCGCGCCATATGCCCAGGTCGTATGCATAGGCTTGTCAACGTGTTACGAAGTTTATTGTTGTAACCTGAGATGGAGGAAATAGAATATGAAATAATCTCAACTATTTTAAGTCGTTTGGATTCAGCTTTCTGTCCACAATTAGGACAATACTTACTGTCAAATGACGTTCCGCAATTTAGACATTTAGCTTTCATTTATATAATTCTATTAGATGAATGTAACACATGGGATGTTGTTACGTACAATAATTCTGTGTCAAAGGTACAAATTAATTCTGATTTATTTTGTATTGTTCCTATGAATGTGTAAATTTGCAAGGCATTTTGAATAATAGACTATAGCAAATGGCAGAGAGAAGAAAGCAGACAACCAAGATTGTCGAGGTGCCCAGCGTTGACCAATACGGACACAAACAGCCACAAAGCCTGGATATGGAAGTGGCTGTGATAGGTGCCCTGATGGTGGAACAGGAAGCATGGGGCTTGGTCGCAGAGATACTGAAACCCGAGAGTTTCTACGATAAACGCCATCAGATTATCTTCCAGGCTATTCAGACACTGAACGTAGAACAGAAGCCTGTGGATATCATGACGGTTTGCGACCAGTTGGAGCGAACGGGTCTGTTAGAGGATGCCGGCGGCAATACTTATCTGATGCAGATCAACGCAGAGGTTGCCAGCAGCGCCCACATTCTGTATCATGCAAAGGTCATTGCCCAGAAGTCTTTGGCACGCCAGCTTATCACATTTGCAAGCTATATTCAGACACAGGCATTTGATTCTACAATAGATGTAGCTGACCTTATGCAAACAGCTGAAAGTCAGTTATTTTCCATCTCGCAGAAAAATCTAAAAAAAGACTACACCCAGATTAACCCTGTCATTGACAACGTATATAAATTACTGAAGCAGGCAGCAGCTCGTGAGGGTGGTCTGAGTGGACTGAGCACAGGTTTTGAGGAGCTGGATAAGATGACCAGTGGATGGCAGAACAGCGACCTTATTATTATTGCTGCACGTCCGGCAATGGGTAAAACAGCCTTTGTGCTGAGCATGCTCAAGAAGATGGCAGTTAACAATGGGGTTCCTGTAGCCATGTTCTCTCTGGAGATGAGTAATGAGCAGCTTGTACAACGCTTAATGGTAAACGTAAGTGAGATTAGCGGTGAGAAATTGCGTAGCGCTCAGTTACAGCCATACGAGTGGGGGCAGTTGGATGCCCGTGTACGTCAGCTTTGGGATGCTCCTATCTATGTGGATGATACACCTCAGCTTACCGTATTCGAGTTACAGACAAAAGCCAGACGATTGGTTCGTGAGCATGGTGTAAAGATAATAATGATTGACTACCTACAGCTGATGCATGCCAGCGGTTTGAATATCAATAGTCGTCAGGAAGAGGTTTCTACTATTAGCCGTTCGCTGAAAGGATTGGCAAAGGAGTTGAATATCCCCATTATTGCATTGAGTCAGTTGAACCGTGGTGTTGAGAATCGCGAGGGTGAAGAAGGTAAGCGACCCCAGCTGAGTGACTTGCGTGAGTCTGGTGCCATTGAGCAGGATGCAGATATTGTATGCTTTATCCATCGTCCAGAATATTACCATATTTATACAGACCAGTCTGGACAGAGTTGGAAGGGGCTTGCCCAGTTTATTATTGCCAAGCATCGTAACGGTCAGGTAGGGGATATTAAGTTGCAGTTCAAGAGCGAGTTCGCTCGCTTTGAGGATTTGGAGACACATGTTCCATTGCCAGGAGAGAAATCGAGCGATATGGGAGGACGGTTTGTCTCAGACAAACTTAGCCCCGAGGAAATGGCTAATGCACAAAGTCAACTTCCACCAGAAGAGGAGCCTTTTGCAGGACTTTCGGCAGAGAATGTTCCGTTCTAATCGACAAGCCTTAGACTTTATAACTTCAAAGATAACAGGTTAAAATAATAAGCCCCTCTGGTATTCCAGAAGGGCTTTTTGTTATGAATCCGTAGAATTGTAATTCCGTGAATTATTCTTCTTCGGGCTTCATATTTGTATAAACTGTTTGAACGTCATCAAACTCCTCTAACTTCTCAACCATCTTGTTGATAGTCTCACGCTGCTCAGGAGTAACATCCTTCAGGTCATTGGGGATATAAGTAAACTCACCACCGACATCCTCATAACCGTCAGCCTCCAACTTCTTCTGAATTTCATTGTAGCTGGTGGGTTCGCCATAAATGGTGATTGTTGTTACATCCTTATCCTCGTCATACTCTTCATCGTATTCTTCTTCAACACCACAATCAATCATCTCAAGGATGAAGTCATCCATATCCATATCAGCCTTCTTCTTAAAGGTGAATACACACTTGTGGTCGAAAAGGAATGCCAGAGAACCTGTTGTACCCATGTTTCCGCTGAACTTATTGAAGACGCTACGGACATCTGCAACCGTACGTGTAGTGTTGTCTGTAAGGGTATCAACGAAAACGGCTACACCATGAGGGCCGTATCCTTCGTAAGTAACAGACTTGTAGTCGCTCTGATCCTTACCCATAGCATTTTTGATAGCACGCTCAATATTATCCTTCGGCATATTCTCACGTTTGCAAACAGCGATAATAGAACGTAATGCAGGGTTATTTTCTGGTTCTGGTCCGGCAGCCTTAACAGCAATTGCAATCTGCTTACCCAGACGTGTAAAGGTCTTGGCCATGTGGCCCCATCTCTTAAGCTTTGTAGCTTTACGGTATTCAAATGCTCTTCCCATTTTATATAAAATTCAAATATTATAAATTCAAGATTATCTTAACTCTGCTTTCAACTGAGAGGAGAGATTATTGATGAGTTTCTGCATGATAGCATCTATCTGTTTGTCGTTCAGCGTCTTCTCGTTATCCTGAAGGATAAAGTTAACCGCGTACGACTTCTTGCCCTCTGGCAGTTTGTCTCCCTCGTAAACATCAAATAGTTTAACGCCCTTAAGGAGTTTCTTCTCTGTCTGGTATGCAATCTTCTCAACCTGTTCAAATTCTACACTCTCATCAAGCAGCAAGGCTAAGTCACGACTCACTGCAGGGAACTTGCTTATTTCTGTGTATGTTACTGCCAAGTTCTTGATGGTCTTCATAAGTTGTTTCCATCGCAAATCGGCAAAGTATACAGGAGCGGAGATGCCGAAGCCCTTGAGTATCTTGTGACTCACAATACCCATTTCTACGAGTACCTTTCCGCCACGGTTCTGAATCTGAATACTCTTATCGTAGATGTCTGATGTGCCCTGAGCAAAGACGAGTAAACCAAATGGAACACCCAAACGACTGATGATATTCATTACATATGCCTTCAGTTCATAGAACGAACTGTCTTCATCAGCATGAGCCCAGCTGCCACTTACGCGCTTGCCAGTAACCCAGAGTCCAAGATGGTAATCCTCTGAGTATGCATCAAGAACATGTTTGATAACCTCTGGGTCGCGACTACTGCTGACACCTGGAATGATATCCGCACAACGTTTCTCGGCTTGGAACTTATAGCAGTTACCGTACTCAAAGAACTTAAGATCTGCGTTTCTATAGTTCGTATTACGTGCAATGCTCTCTAATCCACCAAAGAGAAGTGTCTGACGAAGTGAGTTCAGGTCTTGGCTGAGGGGATTCAGCAATTTAACAAGATTCTCGCTCTTGTAGTTTTCCAATCCCTCGTAGTATGCACCGCGCTGTAAACTGTTATTCAGAATTTCGCGGAAACCTGCACCTACCAACTGCTCGCTGACAAGGTTTTGAAGTTTGTGGCTCTTATCAGGATCACCTTTAACGGAAAGGCTACTCTTGAGGGTCGTGGGAATCTCAATATTGTTATAGCCGTAGATTCGCAGAATATCCTCGACAACATCGCAGGGACGCTGAACATCTACACGATAAGCAGGAACAACAAGCTCAAGACCTTCTGCTGTCTCATTCTGGATTTTCATCTCCAAACTTGTAACAATGCTCTTGATGGTCTCTGTAGGAATATGCTTACCAATCAAGGTATCTACATAATTGTATTTGAGAGAAACGTTGAAGTCGGGTAGGGGATTGGGGTATATGTCTACAATCTGCATGCTTACCTTAGCACCAGCCAGTTCTTTTGCAAGAATTGCCGCTTGCTTTAAGGCATAAATCTGTCCATTGGGGTCGATTCCACGCTCAAAACGGAAGCTAGCATCTGTGCTAAGACCATGGCGGCGAGCACTCTTACGAATCCATGTGGGATTGAAGTAAGCACTTTCCAATAAGACATTAACTGTGCTGTCATAAGTTCCACTTCCCTTACCACCGAAAACTCCAGCAATACACATGGGTTCCTCTGCATTGCAAATTGCCAAATCGCGATTTGATAGTTTATGTTCTTCGCCATCAAGGGTAACGAAAGGTGTTCCCTCGGGCATCGTCTTGACAACCACATTCTTGCCAAGAATCATATCTGCATCAAAGCAGTGAAGAGGCTGGCCGTATGCCATCATGATGTAGTTGGTGATATCAACGATGTTGTTAATGGGGCGTAGACCTATTACACGTAATTTGTTCTGTAACCATTCTGGGCTCTCCTTAACCTGACAACCTGTGAGTGAAACGGCACAATAACGGGGACATGCCTCAGTGTTTTGTACATCAATACTGATGGGCAGCGCCTCGTCGTCAACCTTGAAATCATCGCAAGAGGGACGCTTCAAGCTGGTCTTGTAACCGTTTTGGATAAGCCAAGCATAAAGGTCGCGAGCTACGCCATAGTGGCTGCAAGCATCTGCACGGTTAGGTGTGATATCTACCTCAATAACATAGTCACTTTCAATATTGTAATATTTTGCTGCAGGAGTTCCGACAACAGCATCATCAGGAAGGACTATGATACCATTATGGTCAGTTCCAATGCCAATTTCGTCCTCGGCACAAATCATGCCGAAACTCTCTACACCACGCAACTTGCTACGCTTAATGGTAAAGACCTCATCACCATCATACAACTTCGTGCCAACAACGGCAACTACAACTTTCTGACCAGCTGCCACGTTTGGTGCCCCACAAACAATCTGAAGGGGCTCACCCTGTGCAACATCTACAGTGCAGATGTGCATGTGGTCACTATTGGGGTGTGCCTCACATGTAAGTACTTTACCAATCCAGAGACCTTCCAAGCCTCCCTTTATACTCTGAACTTCCTCAACGCCTTCTACCTCCAAACCGGCACTTGTAAGTGCATCTGCTATTTGCTGTGCTGTGAGGTCTGTCTCGACGTATTCACGAAGCCATTTATAAGATATATTCATCGTTTATAATAAGAAAATAATTTTTTCGAGGTGCAAAATTACAAATTATTCGGCACACATCCAAGAGATAGTTTTATTTTCTGAAAGAAAATTACTTTGTCATTGACCAACCCAGCTTTAAACCCTTATAGTTGCCGAGCACAGAAGATGCCGTAGAATTACCAATGGGAGAATTGCTAAGGGCGGTTATTACAGAAAGAACTTTGTTGGAATCAAAGAGCAAATACAGTTCGTTCCCGTTTTTACAAGCTGTGCATTTTACGTTGCCCACTCCTAATGCATCTGTTATGGTAAGTTTGTTGGCAGAAGCGTCAAACTTGTATGTACCTGGGTATGTTCGTGAGCCACATGTAAAGCTACATGTATTGTCCTTATTAAAGGTCAACGAGGTTTTACCTTGCGTAAAACCAATCTTTGACAATTGATTACCAAGTGATTTCTCTATTTTGTCAGAAGCAACATCGGAGCCTAACTTTGCCAAGATATTCTCGCTCTCGAAGATTACCTTTGGAGACGAATATTTCCACGTTCCTATAATGTTATCTTGACTGATTGTGTTACCATAAAGAAGGTAGGAGAGTACACGTCCCAAAAGGTCTGTAGTCGTCTGAGAAGTGTTTCCGGATAGTGCGTTGTCAATAAGCGAAGATGCATCTGTTTTGGTGTCTTTCTGATAGTTAAATGCTTGACATGAAGAAAGCAAAACAACAGATAAAATGAACACATAAATAGAAAGATTCTTTTTCATAATATTTATTTTTTAGATGTTTCGAAAACTTTCTTGAACGAGGTGGGGAAGGGTGTTTCAAATGTCATAGGTTCACCTGTTCGAGGATGATAAAAATTTAAGCGATAAGCATGTAAAGCTAATCTCCCGATAGGATTCCGTCCGTTTCCATATTTTGTATCTCCAGCAACAGGATAGCCTAGATCATTCATGTGTACACGAATTTGATTTTTACGTCCTGTTTCTAGACGCATCTCCACCAAACTATAATCCTCATTCTTTTGCAAAAGATGATAGTGTGTTATGGCTTCTTTTCCGCCATTATCAGTTGGACTACTGTAAGTAAAGAATGCCTTATTATCTTTCAACCATGAATGAACAGTTCCACCTTCTTGCTCCATACTTCCGCACAAAACGGCGACATATCTGCGGTCGTAGACTATATCATGCCAATTTCCTTCTAGAATTTGCTCCATCTCAATACTTTTGGCGTAAATCATCAATCCTGACGTTTCTCTGTCCAAACGATGCACTACGTGAGCTGTACATTTGAAGTGTCGTTTGTGGAAATAATCATCAAGGATAGATTTAACACAAAACTGATTTGGGGAAGAAGCCATGCTCAATATTCCAGGCTGTTTTTCAATAACTACAATATCCTTATCCTCATAAACAATCTTTATATGCTTGTTTATGAGCTCTGTACTGCGCTTATGGCGAGAGATTCTGACCATCTCGCCAACTTTGAGCATATAATTATATTGTGTTACCAGTTTACGGTCAACAGTAACAGCGTGTCCTGTTAGCAAATCCTTAACACGATTTCTACTAACTCCAGACATCTGCTTTAACATGAATTCCATCAGTTCCATAGGTTCTCTGACGGGTAATTCTATGTATTTCTGTGCCGAATATTCTTCTCCTGTTATATTTCTTGCCATTTATAAATCGTAATCGTGATTATGTTTAGAAAGTTCTCTATAAACCATCCTCTTCTATATCATCGTCGGGAATAACCTCGTCCTTATCTTGTATTGTGAATGCCTCAAGCTCTCGAATTGTTCCATTAAAGATATTACAATCAACAAAACCTTTAATACCATCAACCTTTCCACAGTCTGTATGTTGCCACATCACCCAGTCGCCTTTATATTCAAGTTTATTTATATAATAATGTGCAATCCAATATGGGTATTCATTAAATATTGGATTATCTAGATAATCTTTTTTGAATTTGTAACTTGTATATAAGATTGGCTTAACACCATATTTTTCCTCAACAATATCTAACCATCTCTTTACGTCTTGTTGGAGCTGTTGTTTTGTGAGTTTCCCAATTTTCTCTATGTCTAACACTGGTGGTAAGTCTCCAGGAACAAGATGGACTTGATGTAAATAAAAACGAGCTTGTTCTGCAGCGTCTACACCAGGAACGAAGAAATGATATGCGCCACGTATGAAGTCATTCTCCTTTGCTTGAAAGAAGTTGTCGTTAAAATCATCATCATAGAGATCTTTTCCTTCCGTAGCTTTAATTATGATAAAACGCACCGGATCATTATTGAGTGATGCGTTTCTAAGTTTCTCCCATTTGATACTTGTCTGGTAATGACTGATGTCAATACCTCTCACATTATATCCCTCCGGATATTTTGGTTCGCCGTATATGGCTTTCCATCTGAAACTATATGGACTTACAAAAAAATAGTAAAACAGTCCAATATAAGCAACGGCAACCAATATAATACCAACCCAGATATATACAGCATACCTTCCAAAAACGGATTTCTTGTTTTTGTGTCTTCTGATTCCGTTTTTTAGTGACGACGAAGCTGATCTCCTATTTATAGAACCACTTCTTGTCTTTCTAGGTCTACTGCTGGTGGCCAAAAACTTCTTATATTACCCCCTCTCCTACTCGTCATAAGCAGAAGAGGGGGATATTATATTAATTTATTATTTCTGCTCCAATGCAAGTGTTTTTGTACATTGGTCACATACTTCAGAAGGACCCCAATACTGGATTGGACCAGGATATACGTAGCAGGTATTTTTAGCCCATTCCTCACGTTTGCTTGAAAAGAACTTGAAGGGTGCACCATCCAATTCAACAAGAGCCTTACGAATAACAGGCTTCATGGCACCATTACGACGCTCCATATTCATCATCATGGTGATGGGCACACCACCAGCAATCCACTCATCTGCAGGTGCTGTAGTGTTCTTGATAATAGACATATAACCAGTCTTGCCGTTAGCTATCAGGCGACTTGCATTGAAACCAAGGCTGTAGCAGTAGTCTGCATCGTAGTTAGAGGGAGCTGCACAACGACCTTCATAACCAAAGAAATGATGCTGAGCACTAAATTTGCCATTGTATTTGCCTTCTGCCTTCCAAGCAGCCAACTTGGTAGCAACCATAGCAGATAGCAACTTCTCTGTCTCAATAAGAGAAACCTGAACATTTCCGTGGGGGTCACGATCCAAGCAGAGCTGACGCTCAACATCCTTGGGCAGAGACTCCAAAACAGCAAGGTTTTCAGGAGCAATATGGCTCTTTACGAAAGATACTTGCTCGTCTTTTGAAGCAAACTCACGACTTTCTCCTGTTGATGGGTCTGTCAGAACCTCATTCAACTCAGCAATCAACTTTTTGATTGCAGGAATGAACTCAATCAGTCCCTCTGGAATCAAAACCGTACCGAAATTGTTACCTTCAGCAGCACGATCTGCGACAATCTTAGCCAAATATGTCACAACATCGTCCAAAGACATCTCTTTCTGTTCAACTTCCTCAGAAATCAGACATGCATTAGGCTGGGTCTGCAAAGCACATTCAAGAGCAATGTGAGAAGCAGAACGACCCATTAATTTGATGAAGTGCCAGTACTTGCGGGCAGAGTTACAGTCGCGCTGAATATTACCAATCAACTCGCTATATGTCTTACAAGCTGTGTCGAAACCAAAACTGGTCTCTATCTGCTCATTCTTCAAGTCACCATCAATAGTCTTTGGACAACCTATTACCTGAACGCCATACTTCTTGGCTGCATAGTACTCAGCCAAAACACAAGCATTAGTATTAGAGTCATCACCACCGATAATAACCAACGCCTTTATGCCAAGCTTACGCAGAATTTCAATACCGCTCTCGAACTGAGCCTCTTTCTCCAACTTTGTACGGCCTGAACCGATAATATCAAAACCACCGGTATTACGATATTCGTCGATGAAAGAGTCGGTGAACTCTACATACTTGTGATCAACCAAGCCACCAGGTCCCATCAAGAAACCATACAACTTGCAGTTAGGGTTAAGAGATTTAACACCGTCATACAAACCGCTGATAACATTGTGACCACCAGGAGCCTGACCACCACTAAGGATGATACCAACGTTGAATGGCTCAAGACTCTTCTGCTCACCAGCCTTGAAGGTAATAACAGGCATACCATATGTATTAGGGAACATAGCCTTTATTTCCTCCTGATTTCCAACACTCTGTGTAGCTGCACCCTCTACTGCAACTACAGGTCCCTGCAGAGCTTTGGGGAGTTTAGGCTGATAGGCAGCACGAGCTACCTGCAATGCGCTTTTTTCCATAATTCTATAAATGTTTCTTTTTACGTTATAATATTATATACTCACTTTTCGCGACGCAAAATTACAAAAAGTAGGGGAAATAAAGAAAGAATGTACAATTTTTCTCCATTTTTATTAAAAATAAACATTTGAATTATAGAGGTTTGAAGATTTATTTATATCTTTGCTTTGTAAGATACACCACTTTAACTTTCAGTATTATGAAAAGAAGAGAGATTAAGAAAGACATCAATTCATTATGTGGCGACTTGTTCGCTGAGTGTGTGGCTTTACTTCATTACAAAAATAAGCCAGATACAAAGGATGTAGAAAACGTGATGCTTACTGTTCTGAAACTACAAGACGACATGGTGAGCAGACTGTCACATGTAGAACCAGGTAATACAAAACTTTTCTTCAAAAAGTTACGCGAAGATTTACGTACTCGAACAGAAGAAATTATTGAGCAAATAAAAACATTGGCATAAACAATATGCTTCAAAAGCTTAGCAAGAAATTTTTATTTGGTTGGTTAGGATTCAGTGAAAATGTTACTGAACCCTTACCTGCTAAGTGCGTTATAGCCTTAGCTCCACATACAAGCAATTGGGATTTTATTATTGGCAAACTATATTCATCAGCAATTGGAGAGTCAAACCTGTTCTTAATGAAAAAGGAATGGTTCTTTTGGCCATTAGGGATTCTAATGAGACGTTTAGGCGGTATTCCTGTTTATCGAAACAAGAAAATGAATATAACAGATTCTGTTGCAGAACAGGCTAAACAAGCAGACATATTCAGAATCTGTGTTACTCCAGAGGGAACACGCAAAGCAAATGCAGATTGGAAGAAAGGTTTCTATTATATTGCTTTAAAGGCAAACATACCCATCCTACTCTATGGGCTGGATTTTAAGACCAAGACAATTGTTTGCACTAAGAAGGTTATCCCCAATGGGGACATAGAAAATCAACTTCAAGAAATAAAGGATTACTTTCAAGACTTTACAGGAAAGCATCCAGAGCAGTTTGTATTATAAAACGTGAGGTATAAGATATGTTTTTCAGGATTACTATTACTTTTCTTCTTTTCCTATCAGTATGTGTAGATTGCAATGCACAACGAGGGCATAAAGAAAAAACGCCGTTGGCAGTTTACTTTGAAAAATATCAGAATCCAAACTTCTCATCTGCAGATAAAATAAAGATTGAAGATTTAGATATAAATAATGAGGAGAAACGATATACTATCTATCTTAATGATGCATTCAAAGCACAACCATTTACGCCATCATTAGTACAAAAAATATATGAGGAGGTTCGTAGTACATTAGAGACGCCATATAACACATACCAACTTATTATTTACGCTCAGGATGTTCCCATTGAACAACTAATTCCTATTAACCTTCTTTCCGAGCGTGACAGTATGAGGGTTTATGGAAAGAATCTATACAAAGGGAACGCTTGGGTTACACCAGTCAACCTTCCCTACTCTATCAATAAAGGATTAAAGGGCAAACATCTATGTGTCTGGGCCAGTCATGGTAAATATTACAATGTAAAGAGAGCCGAATGGATTTTTCAGCGTCCATATCTGTATTGTACGACCGAGGATCTTTTTACACAAAGCATTGTTATCCCTTATCTGATACCAATGTTGGAAAATGCTGGTGCCATTGTCTATTCGCCACGAGAGCGGGATTGGCAAAAAAACGAGGTTATTGTGGATAATGATATGGGAGAAAAAGAAGGAGCTTATATAGAGAATAATGCTAAGTTTGAATGGGAAACAGGTGCTCCCGGATTTTGTAAAACACATGATGTATATACTGATAAACAGAACCCTTTCATAGAGGGTTCTTACAGACAAATCGAGACTACAAATAATAAGCATCAACTAAGCACAGCCCTTTGGGTTCCTGAAATTACAGATAATGGAGAATATGCAGTTTATGTTTCTTACAAAACATTGCCAAATAGTGTAAGTGATGCTTGTTATACCATTGTACATCAGGGAGTTTTAACAAGTTACAAAGTGAATCAGCAAATGGGAGGTGGCACATGGGTATACCTAGGAACCTTTCGATTTGACAAAGGAAGGAACAATCAAAATTGTATTTATCTTTCCAATTATAGTTCGTACCGCGGTGTAATCACGGCAGATGCTATCAGACTTGGCGGTGGCATGAGTAATATTGCACGCAGCGACACGTTAATGTCCACACCATTAACACAAAGCGGGCTAGCACGTTGTCTTGAGGGCGCACGCTATACGGCTCAATGGTCGGGATTTCCCTATGAGGTTTATTCTAAAGATGGATCCGACGATTACTCTGACGATATTAGAACACGTTCATACGTTCAGAATTACCTAGCACGCGGAAGTTCGTATCTTCCAGGCGATAGCGGTCTGTGTGTCCCGCTTGAATTGAGTCTTGCTGTTCATAGCGATGCAGGATTTCGAAAAGATAACTCGTATATTGGAACATTAGGCATTTATACGACTGGCTATTATGATAATTTGACTGGCGCAGGACTTTCAAGGTTGTCAAGCAGAGATTTTGCCGACATGGTGATGACCCAGGTTACAAACGACCTTACCCAATCTTATGGTTCCTGGAATCGTAGACAATTGTACGACAAAAACTATGGTGAATCACGAGACCCTCAAGTTCCTGCCATGATACTTGAAATGTTGAGCCATCAAAATTGGCAGGATATGCGTATGGCACATGATCCAATGTTCAAGATTACAATGGCTAGAGCAATATACAAAGGTGTACTTAAATACATAAATAATGTTCATCAGAATACAGAATATTCAGTTCAACCGCTTCCTGTAAATAATTTGTCTGCTATTGTTAATCCGAAAAACAATGAGGTCCGCTTAAGTTGGACAGCAACCGAAGATAAGTTAGAGCCATCAGCTACGCCCACAAACTACATTGTTTACACAAGCGCAGGTAACAAAGGATATGATAATGGTATTCTTGTTTCTGCAAGTGAGACATCAATAACTTTGTCTCTTGAACCAAAGGTTTTATACAGATTTAAGGTTTGTGCCGTTAACGATGGTGGAAGGAGTCTTTCTAATCAGGAGGTTTGTGCATACATATCTACTCCCGATTGTGACAACATTCTAATGGTAGATGGCTTCCAAAGAGTTGCAGGACCTTTACCTGTTGATAACAGTTATTTACGTGGATTCAGATTGGATATTGATCCTGGAGTATTAGATGTAAAATCACCCGTGTATTGTGGATATCAGTATTTATTCAACAAAGAATCTTGGAGTACAATTGGTGAAAGTGGAAATGAACTTGAGGGAATGATTCTTGCTGGTAATACACATGACTATTGTACTCAATATGCTGAGGATATAATTTCGGGAGGAAAGGATTTCAACATTAGCAGTTGTGTGTCCACTGCCCTACCTTCAATCAAAACTGCACCTTATCAATTGATAAACCTTGTTTTTGGAGCGCAGAAGAAAGATGGATATAGTCTATGTAACTACAAAACCTTTACGCTAGAGTTGATGTCTGCTATATCTTCATACGCATCTAATGGTGGTAACCTTCTATTAAGTGGTGCCTTTATTGGTTCAGACATGCAAACACCAGAAGAAAGGAACTTTACAAAGAACATTTTCAAGTTTAGTTATGAACAATCTTTGTCTTTAGACAGCATAGCAAATATCAGTGGCATGAATACAAGCGTACAAGTGTATCATAATCCTAGTGAAAAGCACTATTGGATTAGGACTGCCGACGTGCTACGCGGAACGGAAAACTCCTTTTGTACAATGTTATATAAGCCGACAGATTTACCCTCAGCTATTGCCTACAACGGGACTGATAGGAAAACCATCTCATTCGGTTTCCCACTGGAATGCATAACCGATGAGAAAGTAAGACGGAGTGTCATTAACGCTTCTGTACATTTTTTACTGAATAATAATTAAATGATTTGTTAATATGTATAAGATTATCTGTAACATGAAGGCTTCTCGAACTATAGATATATCTCAGAAGCATCTACAGACAATTGAAAAGTATTTGCTTTTCAACGAATTGTTGGATAGTAATGGTATTGTTGACGAGAGTGTACTGGAGAAACTAAGACTTAATGTCCGTTCTATTCTTGAATCTAATTCATCAGACTATGATTTGTTGGATTTATGTCAGAATGTACTCTTTCACAACAATATGAAGTGTTTTGGCTTGCACCAATTAATACTACTTTATATTGATTGGGAAAAAGAGCAATTAGATTCACTAAAACCTACACTTAAGGAAGATATTGCAGAAGAGTGAAAAAAAAGTAATGGAACACAAACTGTCAGATTGGTTGCCTACCACCCGTAAAGAAATGGAATTGCGCGGATGGGATTGTGCTGATGTAATACTCTTCAGCGCTGATGCCTATGTTGATCATCCTTCCTTTGGTGCTGCTGTTATAGGCAGACTGTTGGAAGCAGAAGGTTTGCGCGTATGCATTGTACCCCAACCAGACTGGCATGGTGATTTTCGTGATTTCAAAAAATTGGGTCGCCCGCGTCTTTGGTTTGGTATCGCTCCTGGCTGTATGGACAGTATGGTCAATAAATATACCGCAGCAAGAAGATTACGTAGTGAAGATGCTTATAGTCCCGATGGACGTCATGACTTAAGGCCAGAATATCCGACTATTGTATATTCCAAGATACTGAGACGACTCTATCCTGACGTTCCCATTGTTTTAGGCGGCATTGAAGCCAGTTTGCGGCGTGTAATGCATTATGACTACTGGAAGGAGAAATTCATGCCAAGTATTCTCATCGACAGTGAAGCAGATATTATTACGTACGGTATGGGTGAGAAACCCACAATGCAGCTTTCAGATCTGTTGTCAGAGGCTTTGTCTGATTACCATCCTTCATTGTATTATGACGAGAACGGTGAGGCGTTTATTACTCGAGAAACCTTCCGAGATGTCATACAGAAACATAATGCAGTACCACAAACAGTATCTATATATGACTATCATGAAATTCCTGGAGGGATTCAAAAAGATGATATTGTCTTACATAGTTATGAGGATTGTTTGGCAAATCTGAAACTGCATGCTGATAACTTTCGACATGTAGAGGAAGAAAGTAACAAGCTTAAGGCACAACGACTTCTGCAGGAAACCAAGGGGAAGTGGGTTGTTGTCAATCCTCCTTTTCCTCCGCTAACACAAGAGGAATTAGACCATAGTTTTGATTTACCTTATACCCGTCTTCCACATCCCAAATATAATGGGAAACGAATTCCCGCCTTTGACATGATAAAGTTCAGTGTGAATTTGCATCGTGGTTGTTTTGGCGGATGTGCTTTCTGTACTATTAGTGCGCATCAGGGCAAGTTTATCATGAGCCGTTCTAAGGAGAGTATACTCAAGGAAGTGCGTCAGATTGCCAAACAGCCAGATTTCAAAGGATCCCTTAGTGATTTGGGGGGACCAAGTGCAAACATGTACATGATGCACGGTAAAAATCCTAAGGCATGTGCTGTTTGTAAACGACCATCATGTATTCACCCACAGATATGTCCAAATCTAAATGGTGACCACCGTCCACTTCTTGAAATCTACAGAGAAGTGGCCAAGATTCCTAACATCAAGAAAAGCTTTATCGGTAGTGGGGTTAGATATGACCTTCTCTTACACGACTGGAAAGATGAGACGCTGAACAAAGCTGCTAGAGAATATACACGTGAGCTGATCGTTAATCATGTAAGCGGTCGTTTAAAGGTAGCTCCGGAACACACCTCTGATCATGTGCTTGAAATAATGCGAAAACCTTCTTTCCGTCTATTTCATCTATTCAAAAAAGTTTTTGATGATATATGCAGGAAAGAACGGTTACATCAACAGATTATACCTTATTTTATAAGTAGTCACCCTGGTTGCCACGCTCAAGATATGGCAGAATTAGCCATAGAAACAAAAAACATGGATTTCCAGCTCGAGCAGGTTCAAGATTTTACACCGACTCCGCTTACAGTAGCTACAACATGTTGGGCAACAGGTTATCACCCTTATACGTTAGAGCCTATTTTCTCCGCAAAAACACCCAAAGATAAACAACAACAAAGGATGTTCTTCTTCTGGTACAAGAAGGAAGAACGACGTAATATAGAACAATATCTTAAACAGATTAAACGTCCAGATTTACTAAAACGTTTATTCCATTAGAAAAAAACTGTTTATTGATAGAAGAGAAAAATCATCCATATAGAATTTAATTAACAATAAAAGAATAAAAATATGACAGAATGGTTTGAATGTAAGGTAAAGTATGACAAGACAATGGAAGATGGCCTCATTAAGAGTACCACAGAAACATATTTAGTTGATGCTATCAGTTTTACTGAAGCTGAAAAAAGGTTTATTGAAGAAATTGAGCCCTATATGGCAGGCGAATTTGTTGTAACAGATATTAAAAGAGCCCGCCTTGCAGAGTTGATGGAAAGCGAAGATCTCACGGACGATAAATGGTATAAGGCACGCGTTGCGTATATCACCATAGATGAGAAGAAAGGTACCGAGAAGCGAGCTGTTCAGTCTATTTTAATTCAGGCAAAAGATTTTCATGTGGCCCTCAAGAACCTTGATAAGGGTATGCATGGAACACTCGGCGATTGGGCTATAGTTTCTATCACAGAAACAAAGATTGTTGACATATTTAAGGCTACCCCAAATGAAGAATCCATCGCAGATAATCAAGGAGATTAAACAAGACCTTCCCCTTGATGTTCAACTTGTTGCCGTTAGTAAGTTTCATCCTTCAAGCATGATTGAAGATGCTTACGCTGGCGGACAACGTTTGTTTGGAGAGAATCACGTACAAGAACTCCAACAAAAACACGAGGTGCTACCCAAGGATATTGAGTGGCACTTCATTGGCCATCTTCAGACCAACAAGGTTAAGTACATTGCTCCCTATGTACATCTTATTCATGCAGTCGATACGCACAAACTATTGCAAGAGATAAACAAGCAGGCCGAAAAAAATAACCGAATCATTGACTGCTTGTTGGAACTGCACATCGCCCAGGAAGAAACAAAATATGGCTTTTCTGTCGATGAATTGTATAATTATGTCAAGCAAGGCGAATGGAAACAATTGAATAATGTTCGTATTTGCGGATTGATGTGTATGGCCAGCAATGTAGAAGATGAAGCTCAGATAGCAAGCGAATTTCAAAAAGCAGAAAAACTTTTCAATACTATAAAAAAGGAGTTCTTTACTCAGCAAGATTACTTCACAATACGTTCCTGGGGAATGAGTGACGACTACCCCATTGCAGTCAAATATGGTAGCAATATGGTTCGTATTGGCAGTAAGATATTTGGGCCAAGGGTGTGCTGATTTCACATTTTAGTCATTTTTGTGCAAAAAAATCGGTATTTATTTGCAAAAACGGTAAAGTTGGGCTACCTTTGTGCACACATTTAAAGAATTTGTGCAAATGAATCAAGTAAAAGTACCCTCCTATAATCAGATAGTACAGGAATGCATTCAGAAATATTGGGAATGTGACTCAATGTCCGATTATGGGTTGTTTACCTTTAAATATAAGGATGTTGCCGAGATTATTGAGAAGTTCCATATACTTTATGAATCCCTCGGCATTAAAAAAGGTGACAAAATTGCCCTCTGCGGTCGTAATCTTAGTCGATGGGGAGCAGCCTTCTATAGTATTATCACCTATGGAGCTGTAGCTGTTCCAATTCTGCATGAGTTTCATCCTTCGCAGGTTCACGACATAGTAAATCACAGCGAATCCAAACTTTTACTTGTTGGTGACAAAGTATGGCCCTTCCTCAGCGCCAGCGAAATGCCAAATCTTGAAGGAATTATTTCACTTGCCGATTATAGTGTTTATCACAGTAATACTGACAAGTTCGCAGATGCTTTTGCAACAATGGATCGTAAGTATGAGCAGAAGTATCCCGATGGCGTACAGCCCTCAGATTTACACTACCATATTGATGAACCTGATGAACTCGCAATTATCAATTATACTAGTGGCACAACTAGCAATAGTAAGGGAGTAATGCTACCCTATCGTGCCCTTTGGAGCAACTATGACTTCGCAGTACATGTATTAGGAGATGTCATTAAACCTGGTGACAAAGTTCTATCTATGCTCCCCATGGCACATATGTACGGAATGGCCTTCGAATTTACATTTGAATTCCTCTCCTGTGTACATATTCATTTTCTTACCAAAATGGCATCGCCAACCATCCTAATGCAAGCTCTGGCCGATGTCAAACCCGTTGTCCTCATTGTTGTACCTCTCATCATTGAGAAAGTGGTTCGCAAAGCTGTATTACCCAAGATACAGACTCCCAAGATGCGAATTCTCATGAAGACTCCTATTATAGGTCGCATAATCAAGCACAAAGTATGCGAGGGACTAACCAAAGCACTCGGCGGCAACTTCTATGAGGTTATTATTGGCGGCGCTGCCCTCAACCAAGAAATTGAGAAACTTCTACATGATATAGGTTTCCGTTATACTGTAGGTTATGGTGCAACAGAATGTGCTCCCATTATCACATACGAAGACTATCATAAAACAGTTCTTGGAAGTTGCGGGAAAAACGTCATACATCAAGAACTAAAGATTGATAGCGCTGATCCCTCCAAGATTCCTGGTGAAATTCTTACACGTGGTCTGAACGTTATGCTCGGATACTATAAGAATCCCGAAGCTACTGAAGCTACACTCGATAAAGAAGGCTGGTATCACACTGGTGACCTCGGCATCATGGATAAAAAGGGCAACGTCTTTATCAAAGGACGCTGTAAAAATATGCTTCTAGGCGCCAACGGACAAAACATTTATCCAGAGGAGATTGAAGATAAACTTAGCAATATGAGAATGGTAGCCGAATGTGTTGTAATTCAAAAAGGTGAGAAACTTTATGGTCTTGTCTATCCCGACCCCGACCAAGTACAGGCAGCCAAACTTAATGAAGAAGCTCTCGTAGAACTCATGGAGCAGAACCGTAAAGATGTTAATCCCCTACTGCCTTCCTATGCACAGTTGGCTGGTATCAAGATTATGAAGGAAGAGTTTGAGAAGACTCCAAAGAAAAGCATCAAACGTTTCCTTTATGCTAACGAGGAAATATAACGAAAAAACATTTCTCAATTATATAACAGAAGAGAGGTTCGCGTTTTGTAGAACCTCTCTTTTCTTTATATACATCATAAAAGATGCTCTTTACATCATACAATATTGGAAAAAATAAGGGAGACTAGATATTATAAATCCTCAATGCTGATGATGCCCTTTACTACGCAATAGATAATAATATCTGCAAGAGAGCGTGCATGAATTTTCTCCATGATATTTTTACGATGTGATATTACAGTGGTAGTGGCAAGGGATAACTTCTCGGCTATCTCTTTGTTGATATAACCTTTGCAGAGAAGAAGGGCCACTTCAACCTCGCGCGAAGACAATATATCCTTCTGGTCTATTTGTCGAGCCATATTTATGGCATGATCGTGCCCCATATGTTGCAGAGCCATAAAATCGCTAACCAATTGCTTCTCTGTCTGACAGATGTTAAGTGTATGAATATCCTTAATTTGCATGTCTCCCTTAACCAAGACGATTGTCTTCTTGGGAGATTGACGAAAGAAGCTAGCTTGTTCGAAGTATATGTTTGATGAAACAAAGAAATGCTGGAACCCAGATGTATCTCCAAGTTCCAACAATTCTTTGGTATTTGTAAAGACTTGTATTTCTGCAATAGGCAGCAAACGGCCCAACAGATGTTGCAAGCCAATGCACGTTAGTACATTGCTATCAATAACTGCAAACTTGATTCTTGCTTTTCCTGTTGTTATGCTGCCTGGATGTTGCATCATACGAACCATTTAACGTAACAGAAGTCTTGACGATGAGGTAAGTTCTCATTCTTAGGATACATGCGGTAACATACCTTGAAGGATCCTGCATTATCAACACTATGCGAAGCACGGAATGTGTAGCGGTTACCCTCGACATTCACTAACTCGAAGTCATTTACATGATAAATATGGTCCTCACCATGGATATCACTCTGCAAGGTTACAAGCTCGATACCTACAGCATTATCCAAACCAGCCTCGTCAACAACAACCTCTACGTTGTACTTTTTACCAGCCTCAATGTTTCCGTTTATCACTTCTTCTGACTTTCTGATGTCAACAACATTGATAGCATCCCAGCGTTCGGCTACAGTCTCCTTCCATAGGGCAATCTCATAAGCCAACTTCCTACCGTCTGCGTTAAGAGCATTAGAACGGTCGCGCAATTTATTGTAGAATTTGCTATAATAGTCGTCCAACTGACGCTTCATAGTGTAATGAGGTGCTATCTGTGCAATAGAATTCTTTATTACCTTTATCCATCCGGGACTGTAACCCTTAGCATTTTGGGCATAGTAGAGAGGCATAATTTCATTCTCTAGCAGAGAGTAGATAGTAGCAGCATCTAGCTGGTCCTGATACTCCTGACTTTCATAGGTACGCTTCTCTGTCAGTGCCCAACCGGCACCTTCGCGATAGCCCTCGAGCCACCATCCATCCAGGACAGAAAGGTTTACGACACCATTCATCTCGGCTTTCTCGCCTGATGTACCAGATGCTTCAAGAGGTCGTGTTGGCGTATTCATCCAAATATCAACACCACTCACCAGACGACGAGCCAACTGCATGTCGTAGTTCTCTAGGAAAATGATTTTACCTAAGAATTCTGGACGCTGGCTTATCTCATATATCTTCTTGATAAGGCCTTGTCCTGCACCATCAGCCGGATGTGCCTTACCTGTGTAAAGGAACTGTACAGGATGTTTGGGGTTGTTAACAATCTTGGCAAGACGGTCCAAATCGGTAAATAACAAATGAGCACGCTTGTATGTAGCAAAACGACGACCAAAACCGATAAGCAAAGCATTGGGGTTAATCATCTCCATCAGGTTGATAACACGAGAAGGATCACCCTGATTCTTTAACCAGCTATCACGGAACTGCTCACGAATATAATCTACGAGTTTAGTCTTAAGAGCCATACGTGTTTCCCAAACCTCATCGTCACTTACATTATATATAGCTTCCCAAATGGCTTGATTACTTTGGTCCTTCAGATGATTGACATCAAAATGCTTTGCATAAAGTTTACGCCATTCGTTTGCACACCACGTGGGGAAATGAACGCCATTCGTTACGTAGCCTACATGGCTTTCCTCTGGGTAATAGCCCTTCCAGATGCCAGCAAACATTTTCTTACTAACCTCGCCATGTAACCAGCTTACACCGTTTACTTCCTGAGAGGTGTTGCAGGCAAAAGTTGACATACAGAAACGCTCTGAATGGTCATCGGGATTCATACGACCCATACCGATAAAATCATCCCAGCTAATACCTAACATCTGAGGATATCCACTCATATACTTACTGAAGAGACTCTCATCAAAATAGTCATGACCTGCAGGAACAGGTGTATGTACAGTATAGAGCGAAGAAGCACGAACCAGTTCGAGAGCCATCGTAAAGCTCATACCCTCCTTAACGTAATCTACTAAACGCTGAACGTTGCAGAGAGCTGCATGACCCTCATTGCAATGATATACATCCTTCTTGATGCCCAGTTTCTTGAGTGTGAGCACACCACCTATACCAAGCAAAATTTCCTGCTTGAGTCGATTTTCCCAATCGCCGCCATACAAGGCATGAGTGATGCTGCGGTCAAACTCGGAGTTCATCTCATTGTCTGTGTCAAGCAAATAAAGCTTAATACGACCAACATTAACCCTCCAAACGTAAGCATGAACATGATAGTTCATATAAGGAACATCCACTACCATAGGAGTGCCGTCCTCATTCATTTGTTGCTCGATTGGCAAAGTACCGAAGTTCTGAGCTTCATAGTTGGCTATCTGCTGGCCATCCATACTCAACGTTTGTGTAAAGTAGCCATAACGATACAGGAAACCTACGGCACACATATCAACGTTAGAGTCGCTGGCCTCCTTTAGGTAGTCACCAGCCAAAATACCAAGACCGCCAGAATATATCTTCAAAACTTGGTTCAAACCATATTCCATACATAGATAGGCAACACTAGCGCGAGACTTATCTGGTTCTACGTCCATGTAAGCGCGAAACTCATCATAGACATCATTCATTTTCTTAATAATAGCCTTGTCTTTTGCCAACTTCTCCATCTTCTCAAAACTGATACGCTCCAGCAGAAGGACGGGGTTTTGGCCGCATTGCTCGTACAGATTTTCATCGAGCAGACGGAACAAACTTCTTGCATTGTGGTTCCATGACCACCACATATTATGAGCTAACTCTTCCAATTTACTAAGTTCTGCAGGAACATTACTTTTAACGGTAATGGGTTTCCAGCATGGATTGTTAGCATTACTTGCTTTGATTTTCATATTTCTTGAATAGTTTTAAATGTTTTTTTTATTATCCTAATCTTTTATTCCTATTAGTTAATGCTGTGTTATATGCTTCGTAATAACTTGTTATAAAATGTTTCCAAAGTGCTTTCTCTGAAAGTTTTGCTGCATTCTTGCGTGCAGCATCCTGTTGTTTAATGTCTAATGCAGAATACCGGGCAATTGTTGATACAACCTGATCCACAACTTCGTTGAAATTGTAGTCATTACGCTCTATCACCTCAACTCCATCCAGAATCTTACTTTGGCGCCCCAACTCCTCATTTGCCCATAATCCAAAGCCAGAAAGTGACGTTGTAATACAGGGAACATGGAAAGCAATTGCCTCCAATGGGGTGTATCCCCATGGTTCATAATAAGAGGGGTAAATAGCTATGTCATCGCCAATAAGCAAGTCGTAATAAGACATATTAAAGATACCGTCGTTGCCATCCAGATAACAAGGAACAAAGATTACCTTTACCTGGCTGTCATTGCTATTATGCATTCCGTGTGTGTGTAGAAAGTTCAATACGGCATCTGATTCGTAATTGTGTAACGAATGAGTATATAAAGGATCGTTGAGAGGCATTTCATAGACGTTCTCAAACTTCATTCTGTTCAGGAGATCCATACGTGCAGTATCCATCCAGCCGGGCACTTGAATAAGTGCTAAGACTGGACGTTGCAAGTCCTGTTCGTAAAGAGCGCGGTACATAGCCTCGAGGAAAACATCAATACCTTTATTCTTATATTCATAACGTCCGCTGATAGCTACAATGAGCGTTTCATCAGAAAACACAGTACCTGTCAGTGCATTAGCTACTTGGAAGATACGTTTACGGGCATTCTTTCTAGCAGTAGTAAATTTGGCACCCTTGGGAACGAAATCCTGCTCGAAACCATTCTTCATGATTATATCACATTCCTTGTCAAGCAGTTCTTTACACTCACAACCCGCAACATTGCTAACAGTAGTAAAGCAATCAACGTTATGAGCTGTCTGTCGCTCTATGCTATGCTTTGCTTCGATATTAAGCTCCTGCGACATTTGGGTTCCGTTATAAGCCCACAAGTATTCATACAACGGTTTATTGTTACTTGCAATGCTTCTTCCGATACTTGTCGCATGAGTAGTAAAGATAGTGGCTATCTTTGGAACATTTTTCTTAACGTAAAGGGCTCCCAGACAAGTCATCCATTCGTGAACCTGATATACGACGTTCTTTTTCTTAGTCAGATTATGACGATAGAAACTCTCTACGACCTTACCAGCGGCATACGCAAACATACTGGCATCATCATAATCACCGTATGCATGAAGACTATCCACCTGAAAATCATTCCAAGCTTCACCATAAATCTCATTCTTAAAGGCAATATAAGGGATAAAATCAACCAAGATGACACATGGTTGTCCAGGAATGTTCCATCGGCCTAGACGAACGTGCAATCCATCAGCCGTAGCTTTCTTTTCCCAAGAAGGCCATAACTTTTTGTCTTCTAAGAACAGAGGATTCTCTTGGTTTAGCCAAAGATCAGGACCAATAAAAACCAACTTGTCTTTATTAGTTTCCTGAAGTGTCTTTGCCCTGGTACTGAGAACGGTATATATACCGCCAACTTTATTACATACCTCCCAACTGCTTTCGAAGATAAAGTCGGGACTCAATTTCTTATCCACCATTAGATTAACGCCTTATGCTCTTAAATCGTGTGCAAAGTTATAACATTTATCCGAGTAAAAGAAAACATTTTTCTTTTTTTTGACTTAAGTCAATATATAATTGAATAGGGGAGCTTGACACTCCCCTATCCTGCTTTATCTAACTGGTGAAATGCAGAGAGACAACCTATGATTTCCCCTTGTCATTTCATACTTGTGTAGTGGACCAGGACCACAACTGGCATTGCCAAGTCCGCGCATGGCAGCATCTAGGTGAAGTACGACCTCTTGACGTCGGATATTTTTTAACTCATGAAGGTACTTAGCCTGCCAAAGCTCCTCGTCGGTATAATGTTGGGCGCTGAACATGAATGACAAACCGACTCCCGTAATGCGGATACCCTTACCACTATCATCGGTTAACTGAAGCCATTCCACGTCGCAACGCTCTCCCATGCTCTGTGGCTTGATATACTCTTCTTGCATATCGCTGACGGTAGCTGTATAATCGCCTACAAAAGCACAATCTTTACGATCAGGATAGTTCTCCATTGGACCACGTCCTAAATATTCTACATTCTCCAAACTCTTGTCCAAAAATGCCTGCAAACCTAATCGATGGAAGTCAATATTTTTTTCACCGTTATAGATAGTTGCAGTCACTAAGATTTCGCCATTAGACAAGAATTCATATTCCGTTGCTACGGGCACAAAAGAACGTGAGTCTTTGCCTCCTTTCACCACTTGAGTGGTAAAGATTTTTATGCAGTTGTCTTTTTGTATCAGTTTTACGAGGACATCTCCTCTTTTGGCGTTCAGGTTGCCAATGCGATCGTTATTGATGCTTCTGTATCCATTGAAAAGGAAGTTTCCGCCTTGAGCAACCATCTGCTTTCCTCCATAGGTTAAGTCAACTACGGCACCAGTCTGTTTGTTGATGCCGAAACTCCAATCCTTACCAAAGACATTTATAAGCTCAGACGTTTCTTCTGCCTTTAAATTCTCAATTGAAGGATTGGATATCACTTTCTCTGCATTGGCTCTCTTCTTCAGTTCTATCTGCTCTGCTGCCACGCTATGACTGGCAGGCGCCCAGATAGTAGCTTCCTTCAGTTCAAGTGAAAGATTTAGGTAATACGTGCCATCTATCTCTTCTGGTACTGTTACAGGCATATCCATATCTATGCTGTCTGTGGGCTGAACAGCAGGCATATTCGTCACGCCACTCTTGATGACACGACCGTCACGCAACAATTCAAATCTCAGTTTGTATGAACTCAGGTCGTGGAAACAGTAACGATTACGAATTCGAATCTTTCCTTCATTCGTTTTGCGGAAATCCACATACTGATAAACCTTCTTCACCTGCTCCAACTTAGGTGTGACATGTCGATCGGCCGTGATGATACCATTACAGCAGAAATCGTTGTCGTTAGGATAATCGCCGAATCCACCGCCATAATACATGTTGGTTGTAGGTTCACCAAACTTGCAAAGGCCCTGATCCACCCAGTCCCAGATGCAACCGCCAATCATGCGCTTGCTCTCAAACTCTATGTAGTCCCAGTACTCCTTCAGGTTACCTATCGAGTTACCCATAGCGTGGGCGTATTCACACAGGAAGAAGGGACGGTCTGCCAGACTCTCATTTCTATCTAACTGAATCATATGTTCGATGCTGGGATACATTCGGCTGTCCATATCCGCCACCTCGTTCATACCCTCGTAATGGATAAGTCTTCCGTCCAACGCCTGAATGGCCTTCTTGCTGGCAACAAAGTTGCTACCGCCTCCACATTCGTTACCCATACTCCAGAAAATTACGCTAGCGTGATTGCGGTCGCGCAGCACCATACGCTGCTGACGGTCTACGTACTGGCCTTCCCAGAGAGGATTCTTTGAGAGGCTGTGGTTTGCATGACATTCCACATCAGCCTCGTCCATCGTATATATTCCGTAATAGTCATACAGGGCATACATACGTGGGTCGTTGGGATAATGACTGGTACGGACGGTGTTTAGGTTGTAGCGCTTCATCAGTAGAATATCCTCTATCATACTCTCCACGGGAATAGCTTTTCCGTAAACAGGATGTGTATCATGGCGATCAGCACCCTTGAACATCACGCGTTTACCGTTGACGAAAACCTGTCCGTGGCGATTTTCAATCTTTCGGAATCCATACTTCTGCGTACTGATATCGCCATTAACCTTTATATCTATAGTATAGAGATTAGGTGTTTCAGCCGACCAGAGCTGAGGCTGTTTCACCTTGAAGGAAGGATGAATGGTGCGCTTCTCGCCTTTTAGCAGATTGGCAGCCGTCATCTTGCATATCTGAATAAGTTGACCGTTGGGGTTGTAAAGTTTGCACTCAACGATAGCATCCTGTGCTTTTTTGTCGAGGTTTTGAAGGGTTAGGTCAATATTCAATGTAGCTTGTTGTAATCCTCTTCTGCCAAAATGAGTTGTGAGGTATGCATCCTGAACCTGCAC
Organism: Bacteroidaceae bacterium; assembly: GCA_024683455.1. Taxonomy (GTDB): domain Bacteria; phylum Bacteroidota; class Bacteroidia; order Bacteroidales; family Bacteroidaceae; genus Physcousia. Next base: position 59,450 of record JAIKYE010000041.1, on the reverse strand, counting down.
CTTCTGACGAGCCTCAAGATAAACATCACGATGAATACCGCTCAGGCGGAACATATCCTGATCCTCCAGATATGAACCATCGCTCCAACGGTAAACTTCTACGCAAACAAGGTTCTGCTGTCCAATCTTCAGATACTTAGTCACATCGAATTCAGAGTCGTTGTTGGGTCCTTGGGTATAACCTACCTTCTTGCCGTTAACCCAAACGTATGCTGCGCTGTAGATTCCATTGAAATGCAAGTAAATCTCTCTACCGTCCCAAGAGGCAGGAACCTCAAATGTTCTACGATAGCTGCTTACTGCATTGGGCTCCCTAACAACGGTATAACCTTCCTGTCCTCTGATAAACGGAGGCTGGTTCTTAAAGGGATAGGTAACGTTAGTATAGATAGGTGTGCCATAGCCCAGCATCTCTACACAACTGGGAACGTGAATTGTTTTCCAAGATGAAGCATCGTAGTTTGTCTTGTAAAAATCAGCAGGACGATCTTCTGGCTTGGGAACCCAGTTGAACTGCCATTCTCCGTTTAGCATCAGACGCAGACTGCTATTTGGCCAAAGCCAAGGCTTTCTGTAGGCTTCATCTGCCTTCATTTCCTTTTCATTGGCATATAGCAACATGGTGGCACGCCCAGGTTCCTTATTAATGCCAAAGATAGCCTGATTCTCCCACTCGTGCTTGCTGACGTTTGATACAGATTCTGGCACGACTTTCAGATCGGTTTTCACCAATTGCCACTTTACATACACATCCGAATCACTGGCTTTCATCTGCCACACGTGTCCTCCAGGCTGGCAGTTGTCATTGTAACCCAGTTTCAAACCGCCAGCTGCGCAGGTCAGCGTTACAGACCCGTCGGCTTGCGTCTGAATCTTCCATTGCTGGTTAGCATTACCTCCGTTTGCGTCCCAAGTAATCACCTCGGCTTCGCGAGAGCTGTTGTTGCCGTTATCTAAGGCAACATCTCCATAGGGATTGAACAGTACATTATAGTCACCACGATTCGAGGGATGGATTTGCCATACCTGAGTCATTGATTTCTTGTTGACGGGGCTGAATGTAGTAGTGCCGTTCTGACAATCAAGAGCCAACCCATCTCCAATCTCCAGGCGATACCCCTGAGTCTTATTGAACTGCTGAGCTGCAATGCTCAACAAAAAAGCAAATAAAATGCTAAAGGTTAAAGAAATACGCTTCATTTTATATGGATATTATTAATATATGTTATTTCGTGGCTACAAAGATATAGAAATTCAGCTTATTTTCGTAATTTTGTATCATAAAAATAGATTGTTCAATCAAAATTGTTGTAGTTATGTTAAGACTAAATTGTTTCTTTCAAGCTAAAAAGGGAGAGTATGATCGTGCATTAGAAGCAGCTATTGCACTGGTTGCGAAATCACAGAAGCATGCAGGCTGTATTGCCTACGATTGTTTTGAAAGCGCTACCCGCCCCGATGTGTTCTGCATCATAGAGACATGGGCTGATCAAGCATCTCTGGACGCTCACAGTCAGACACCAGAGTTTAAGGAGTACGTTGGCATCATCAATGAGTGCGGCGAAATGAAAATAGAAATCTTTGAGAAGTAAAATCTCTTACATTATAGCCGAAAAATATAAGTAGAGTGCTTATTTACTCGTTAGTTAAGGAGTAATTACTGCCTAACTAGGGAAAAATATTTTTCCTAACTAGGCAGTAAAAAAAACAAAAAGCGGATGACAAGAATCTAAAGCTTGTCACCCGCTCATATTTTATTATGCGATTTTCTTACTGAGCAAAGAAAGCTTTGAAGGCCTGGATACAATACTCGTGGTCGGCACATGAAGCTGTCTCACGGGCACTATGCATGGCAAGAACGGGATTGCCCATATCTACGCCACGCAGAGGGAGTGAGGATGCGAGGATATTTCCCAAAGTGCTTCCGCCAGCCACATCGCTGTGATTTACAAAACGTTGACAAGGAACATCTGCAACTTTACATAAACTCGCAAAGACGGCTGCAGAAGCTGCGTCGCTGGCATATTTCTGAGCTGCATTAAACTTGATAACGGGACCTCCACCAAGGACAGGATGATTGGTTGGATCGTACTTATCAGAGTAATTTGGATGCCAAGCATGGGCATTGTCAGCGGAAATCATAAAGGCTTTCTCAACTGCCTGATAGAAACCCTCAAGCGTATCGCCCTGTGCCATAACAATACGTTGCAGGATGCTTGCCAAGAAAGGACTGCCTGCCCCCTGTTTGGTCTGACTGCCCGTCTCCTCATTGTCGAAAATTGCCAAGACCTGCGTAGTCTCAGGAACGCTGTCGCCTGATTGTAGGAGAGCTTGAAGTCCAGCATGAACCATACTTAGGTCATCCAGTCGGCCACTGGAAAGGAACTCGTTGTGCACGCCAAACGTACAGGCTGGTGTGGCGTCGTAGAGATAAAGGTCGAAATCAAGAATGTCCTCTGCCTTGCAACCTACCTCCTCACAAATGAGGTTCATAAGCATATTGCCACGTTCCAGTTCATTCTGAACAATACCAAGTATAGGCAGCATATCTTTCTGTTTAGAAAGCTTAACGCCATCGTTTACCTGACGATTGAAATGAATGGCCAGATTACTTATCTGCATCAAAGGTTTCTTGCAGAAAAGAAGGCGGGTGTCGGGGCTCATGGCATCTTTACCCGTTACGATTACTCGTCCAGCCAGAGACAAAGGCCTATCGAACCAGGTACTCATGATAGGACCTCCATAAACCTCGGTATTCAACTTGGTAATGCCACCCTCGCACGTCATCTCGGCATTAGGCTTAATGCGGAATGTGGGCGAATCACAATGTGCACATATTACATGGAAACCATTATCCGAGAGTTTCTTGATTCCCATACGGAAGGCGTAGATAGAAGAGTCGTTCTTAGTAACAAAGAACTGGGTGCCAGGCTTTACGTTATCAATAGGATTCTTAGCATCAAGCTCTTGAAAACCAGCCGCTTTAAGACGTTTACGCAACGTATCAACAGCAAGGAAGTTGACTGGAGAGCTATCTAAGAAACGAAGAAGATCTTGTATCATAATCAGAAAAAAATGTTTATTAGTTTGTCTTTATCAGATAATCTATTTATTTTTGTACAGCAAAAGTACGATTAAGTGAGCGAATTACCAAATATAAATACAGAAAAAATGCACATAGCCGTTGCCGGTAATATAGGCAGCGGCAAGACCACGCTAACAGAATTGCTGGCCGAACATTACGGATGGACTCCACAATACGAAGCTGTGACCAATAACCCTTATCTGCAAGATTATTATGGCGACATAAGGCGATGGTCCTTCAATATGGAAGTGTTTTTCCTAAAGGAGCGATTCAGAAACATACTGGAAATAGAGCAGTCAAAAAAGACAATCATTCAAGACAGGACCATATATGAGGGTGTACACGTCTTTGTAGCCAACAACTATAAACAGGGACATCTGTCGGATAGGGACTACCAAGCCTACATGGAACTCTTTGAGCTGATGACCGATATGGTAAAGTATCCCGACTTGATGATCTACCTTCGCGCCAGCATTCCTCACTTGGTAAGCAATATACAGAAGCGAGGCAGAGATTACGAGCAGTCGATTCAGATAGATTACCTGAAAGGATTGAATGATTTGTATGAGGATTTCATATACAACAAATACAAGGGAAAGGTGCTGACCATAGAGGTTGATGATATGGACTATCTAAACAACAAACAGGATCTCACTTCTATCACACAAAAGATAGACAGCCTACTCTATGGACTCTTCCCATTGGAGAGTGAAAAGTGAAGAAGTAAACAGTAAACAAAAAGAATATGCATATAGCTATAGCAGGAAATATCGGTTGCGGAAAGACAACACTTACCAAGATGTTGGTGAAAAGGTACGGATGGACTCCCAGATACGAGCCTGTAGAGGTTAATCCATACTTAGAGGATTTCTATAAGGACATGAACAGGTGGAGTTTTAACCTGCAGGTTTACTTTCTGAACAAACGTTTTCGCGATGTGGTGGAGATATCCAAGAGCAAGGACACCATTATACAGGACAGGACAATCTTTGAGGATGCACGCATCTTTGCGCCCAACCTGCATGAACAGGGCTATATGAGCGACAGAGACTTCAATAACTACACGGACCTCTTTGACCTGATGATGTCTTTGGTGGGTCTCCCTGACCTGATGATATACATCCGCAGCACCATCCCTAATCTAATAGCCCAGATAAGCAAAAGAGGCAGAGATTACGAACAAAGCATCCGTATAGATTACTTGAAAGGTCTGAACGACAGATATGAGGAATGGATAAAGACGTATAAAGGTCCGCTTCTGATTATAGATGGCGATAATCTAAAATTTGAAGCGAACCCTAAGGATTTTCAGTTTATAACTGATCAGATAGATGCCAAACTTTATGGCTTATTCCCAGAAGAGTAGAGGACAACTCCTCTACTCTTCTTCTTTTTATAGTTGTTCTTTTAGAACTTTATACCAAGCGTGCATGTTATGCTGTGTCGCGTCAGATCTAGTGGGACAGAGTAAAGAACCTGGTCTTTCAAGTCTGGATTCATCTGACCAAAATCAGGAGACGATGTAAAAGTATCATCGAAAGCATAGAAGTCAGCCTTCTGGTGACGAATCTTGTACGCCAGATCAAAGTAGAAATATTTCCACTTATATCCCATACCCAAAGAAAGAATATGTGTAGGTCTGGTAATCATGTAATTGGTGCTGGTCATATAGTCCCTTGCATAACTGTTAAGGTCATACTGGTCGAATTGGCCTTTAGTGTCATAAGAAGCAGACGTAAAGTTATATCCCACGCGGAATGCAAGAGGTGACACAGGACGGACCTCCATACCAGCTCGTACTGTATGTACGCCCTTCAGGGTAGTATTTGTAAGGTAGTTCATATCTATATCCGCAACACCACCAAACGAGTGACCATAATCATACTTGGGATAACGCTGGGTCATGTCGCTATAGTCTGCATACTCATAATCAACATCCCATGCAAAAACGCTTCCAATTGTGCTTCCCATGCTGGCGCGGAACTTCCAGGGAGTACGCATGTTGAAATCAAGAGGATAAGGGTATTGTGACTTAGCCACAAATTTGGCAGGCATATATGTCTCGTCGAATAATTCGGTATATACGTCGCTCTTAAGTTTATACCAGGTTGGCGATTCTATAGCAAAACCTACACGGAAAGAGCTGCTTTCAAATGGTCTGACGATTCCACCCAACTTAAAGTTAAAGCCATAGCCATTAATACGGTAATCGTTATAAACACTATAGTCACCCCTAACCTCATCCCCATTATCTCTCAGATAACTATTTGCCTCAAAATAGTTGGTCCAAGAAGAGTAGCTTAGATTGTCAACGCCAAAGGTCAAACCAAGGAAAGCACGATCTTGAATGTTTGTGCTGACGTTGAAATCCCATGAATGTAATGCTCCATCGCTATGGTGGGTATAGGTATTATAGTCTCCATAATATTTGTTGTGGTATTTCTTCTTTTCGTCGGCCCCTATAGTTTCTGTAAAGAACTCGTTGTTTAAAGCCAAACCAGTGAGGTTCCAGCGAGTATCAAGACCTGCGGTAGCCATTTCTGCCAACTGGTCCATCTGACTGATGCCGTACAGATTATTATTGTCGGCATAGAAATTACTGAGGAAGTTTTTCTTCTTCTGATAATTGAACCCAAAGTTGATATAAGGACAAACATCTGACTCTGTCCTCAGGTTGAAGACAACACCTATCTGGTCAAATGTTGCGGCTCCACGACTTTCTTCTTTAATGGAATTCTTACCCCATAGGCCGCCAAAAGTCAGTGATGCGTCGTTCTTCCTAAACAGACCGATACCTGCGGGATTCCAACTTATAACGCTTAGATCAGCCCCCAAGGCACCCATAGCTCCACCCATACCAACGAAACGAGAAGTACCGATTACGTCTTCAGAGTTGTTAAGCAGCTGTTCGTTCATATACGTGTTCTGTGCTACAGCAGAAACAGCACAAAGAAACAATGGAATAGAAAGAAACTTTTTCATATCTCTATAGAATAATATGTTCAATACTCAATTTTCAATAATAAATAACAACTATCTTCCTCCACGACCAGAGCCACCACTGTATCCTCCGCGACCGCCTCCTCCGCCACCACCGAAGCTGCCACCACGTGAACCTCCTCCGAAACTACCTCCACCAAAGCCACCGCCCGATGAAGAACTACGCGAAGAGGATGAGGAAGAGCGATAGGAATCGTTACTTCTGGAAGACTGATTATATGTTCTGGAAGATTCTGTACGCGAGCTGCTCCTGTCCGTACGTGGTGTGTACCCGTTACGTGAGCCTCTTGTTGATTCAGAACGTTCGGAACCGTTTCGTATGTTTCTATCCCTTGTTACATTTCCTCTGCCATCAGTAGAGGTTCTGTTGCCTCTTGATACAGAATTGTAAGTTCTGTTCCCTCTGCTGGAATAGCTCTTCGAACTCTGACCACCATATCTATAGGCAGGATTTACAGAATGGTGATATACGCCTCCATGATATATGGGATAGTGGTTATGGTACCCAGGATAGCTCCAGCTATAGCTGGGATAATAGTGCCAACCCCATCCCCAGTCATACCAGCTATAATAGCCGTGACGATAATAAGGAGCATACCAGCCGTACCAAGGATCATACCAGGGGTCATACCAACCATAGCAATAATCCCAATACCAAGGGTCAACGAAATGAACACTATGATAACGACCTAAGCGATATGCATAAGTATAATCATCCTCATAGTAATTGTCATCTTCATAATATTTGCCCTTTCCATCGTTAGCATTACCATAGACATAAGTCTGTTGCTGTTGGGTGCTATCAAGGGTGGTTACATACAAGGTATCGTTAACAAGTCTGGCTACAACCTGCCCGTTGCTATTTCCCCTACGGTTATAGTCATCGACGTCGCGCAACTGTCCTGTATGGAAATCAACATTGGCATCATCGTTGTCATAAACAGGCTTAACAACCTTAACAGGCACCAAATTCTGTGAAGAAGATTTGGAAGAAGCCTTTTTAGCCGCCTTCTTCTTGCTCGAAACAAAATACATATCATCATCAATGTCCTGGGCATTAACATTAATGGTTATGCCTAAAAACATTAGCAGTGTTAGAATATACCATTTCATATCGATATAATTTATATGATTACAGTGCAAAGTTAACCTTAATCAGCGAATTAGCCAAAAGGATTTTACCTAATTTGGCGAGGAAATTTCCCCATTTATAAAAATATATGTATTTTTGTCTTTTGTTATGAAATACTACGAGGTAAACTTCATGATAGAGCCATATATAGAGGCTTATGCCGATGTTCTTTCTGCTTCATTGGCTGAAATAGGTTTCGAGAGCTTTGTTCCATCCGACAATGGAATTTCGGCTTATATCCAACAAAATCTTTTGGATTCTGAAAAATTAAATCTGACGATAGAGGACTTTCCTATACAAGGCATACAAATAAGTTATGAGAAGTCTGAAGCCGAATACAAAGACTGGAATGATGTGTGGGAGGAAGAAGGATTTCATCCTATCATAATAGACAATCAGATAGTTATTCATGACGTCAAACATACTGATATCCCTACCCTTCCATATGACATTATCATAACGCCCAAACTTGCATTTGGGACAGGCAGCCACCAAACTACAAGGATGATATTGCGCGAACTGGCATCCATGAACCTTGATGGGAAAAAAATTGTTGATGCTGGTACAGGTACAGGTATATTGTCCATAATGTGTGTTAAGAGAGGTGCAAATAGAGTATTTGCCTATGATATTGACGAATGGAGCGTGGACAACACACGTGACAACCTACTCTTAAACGGCATCAACAATCAGGTTCTAGTAGAACTGGGAGATGCATCTGTTCTTAGGAAAACAAGTAAGGCTGATTTAATAATTGCCAATATAAACAGAAATATTCTTTTAAATGATCTAGAGGCATTCTGCTCCAAATTGGATGATAAGGGAATGCTGTTGATAAGCGGTTTCTATTCAGAGGATGTCCCTTCCCTGACAGAGGCGGCAAAGAAGTATGGCCTTATCCCCGTCAAGAAAGAATCTGACGAAAACTGGTGTATGCTTCTGTTAGAGAAACAATAATGCTTAAAAGAGAATCATTCAAAACGAATACTCTTGGCAGGATGAATATTGGAAATAAGGTAGCTTGGGATAATTAAAGCCAGAAGACAAATCAGTAGCGTTGCCAAATTAATGATAAGGTAATACCACCAATTAATATATACAGGGACAGCATCTACATAATAAACAGTAGGATTAAGATGTATAACCTGCCAATGTTGCTGAATATACACAAGAGCAAGGGCAAGCACATTGCCGATTACCAATCCCTTTAGGACTATAAAGGAACTGAAATAAAGAAATATGTGACGCATGCGCGAGTTACTTGCGCCAAGTGCCTTCATAATTCCAATAAAATTGGTTCGCTCGAGGATGATAATTAACAAACCGCTTATCATAGTAAATCCTGCTACACATATCATTAAAATCAGGATAACCCACACATCCAGGTCAAGCAACTGAAGCCAAGAGAATATTTGGGGATACATCTCAAAAATGGTCATACTGGTGTAATATGCCCCATACGGATCTTGTTTCTTGTTTACATTATTTATTATATATGCATTAGCTTCATCCAGCAGACTAAAATCTGAAAGCTTCACTTCTGCTCCAGAGAACTGGTAGGAATCAAAACCAAGAATCTTCTGAACACAAGAAACATCCGTGAATACAAGCGTATTGTCAAAATCTGTAAGATTTGTACAATATATGGCAGAGACTGTGAATTTTCTGGCTTTAACCTTGTCCTCAAAGAAATAAGCATAAACAGGAGAACCTACACTAAGGTTCATCTGCTTGGAAAGAGCTTGGGAAATAACAAGCTTGTTTGAAGTAACCGTATCCTGAAAAGGAACAATTTCACCATCAACAAGATTCTTACGGAAGAAACTATAGTCATAACGAGAGCCCACACCTTTAAAAATAACACCCTTAAATGCATTTTCTGTTTTAAGCATTCCAGGTTTAATGCAGTAAGGTGAAACGGAATTCGCGCCTGGCACAGCATCCAATAAAGAAAAAGTTTCTTCATTAAAAACAATTGGCTTGTATTGTTCTGAGCTTTGACTATCGTAATTGATAACCTGTATATGAGAACCGAAACCAACAACCTTGTTGCGAATCTCTTTCTGGAAAGCCAACACAATACTTACGCTTATAAGCATTATAGCCACTCCTATTGCAACACCAAATGTTGCAATACGAATGGCTGGCTTAGAGACACGTTTTACATCATCAGTATGTTGGAAAAGCTTGCGTGCAACGTACCAAGTAAACATATCTCTTTAATATAATGGGTTATATATTTGTTAAAGCGTTGAACCTGGGTATGCCTCAAGGGCTTTACGCAATACGAAAAGAGCACGAGTAAGGTCTTCTTTCTTAAGAACATACGCCAATCTGACTTCATCACGGCCAGAGCCTGGAGTTGTATAGAAACCTGCAGCAGGTGCCATCATCACCGTTTCGCCCTCGTAGTTAAACTCGCTCAAGCACCAAGCACAGAATTTTTCTGCATCATCAACAGGAAGCTTAGCAACAGTATAGAATGCACCCATAGGAATAGGACTATAGACACCAGGAATACGATTCAATCCGTCAATCAAGCATTTTCTGCGTTCTACATATTCGTCATAAACCTCGCGACTATACTCTTCTGGTTCATCAAGGCTTGCTTCAGCTGCTATCTGCCCAATCAATGGGGGGCTCAGGCGTGCCTGACAGAATTTCATGACAGCCTTGCGTACTTCCTGATTCTTGGTAATGAGTGCACCGATTCTGATTCCACACTCACTATAGCGCTTGCTGACAGAATCAATTAAGACAACATTATTTTCTATACCTTCCAGATGACAAGCACTAATATAAGGACTGCCGGTATAGATAAACTCACGATAAACTTCATCGGAGAACAGGTACAGGTCGTACTTCTTTACCAGGTCACGAATCTGATTCATCTCACGTCTGGTATAAAGATAACCCGTTGGATTATTTGGATTACAGATCAGTATAGCTCGAGTCTTCTCATTGATAAGCTCTTCAAACTTCTCAACCTTTGGCAAAGAGAAACCTTCCTCTATGGTCGTAGCTATGGTTCTGATGACTGCACCTGCAGAGATAGCAAATGCCATATAGTTTGCATAGGCAGGTTCTGGCACAATAATTTCATCCCCAGGATTCAAGCAAGCCAGAAATGAAAACAATACGGCTTCCGAACCTCCACTAGTAATAATGATATCATCTGCTGTCAGGTTAATATTGTATTTTGCATAATAACCAACAAGCTTTTTACGATAACTAAGATACCCTTGACTAGGACTGTATTCCAGGATTTTGCGATCAATATTATGAATCGCGTCAAGCGCCGCTTTTGGAGTTGGGAGGTCTGGCTGACCGATATTAAGATGATAAACGTGAACTCCTCGTTCTTTTGCAGCGAAGGCCAATGGAGCTAACTTGCGAATTGGCGATTCGGGCATTTCAAATCCTCGTACAGATATCTTTGGCATTTTCTATAAAATTTATTTCTATAAAAATTGTATGTTATTCTTTTGCTTTCTTTAAGACACATGCCGTACGGGCTGGCAAATATAATTGAAGCCAACCCTTGTTGTCACGTGCTAAGACATTATCATAATTAGTTAGATGTGTTAACTTGTCATCATTGAATCCATTCCCCCCAAATGCAACATCATCGGTATTCAACAAGTATTCATACGATCCCTGCTTTACCATAAAACCATATCCACAATATGATCTTGTAGGACTGAAGTTGAAGAAGAAAAGAAGATCTCCTCTCTGGTATGCGAAAACTTGGTCACCATCGTTATGCCAAATCTCTTGAACCGGTTGCTTTTCGAAATGCTTTTGCTTTTTAATCAATTTAAGCATAGCTACATCAAAGTCATTCAAGTAGTGGTAGCAGAGCGATTTATCATCAACAAGATTCCACTGCCTGCGTGCATACTTATAACTCCAGCCGTTACCTTCTCGTGGAAAATCTATCCATTCAGGATGTCCAAATTCGTTACCCATAAAATTGAGATAACCTCCATTCATGGTTGTGGCTGTAAGCAGACGAATCATCTTATGTAATGCTATACCACGTTCCACCATAGATGTTTGGTCTCCCTTCTTAAAATGCCAATACATATCAGCATCAATAAGGCGGAATATAATGGTCTTGTCACCAACGAGAGCCTGATCGTGACACTCTGCATAAGAGATTGTCTTCTCGTCTTTTCTTCTGTTGGTTAATTCCCAAAGCATAGAACTTGGCTTCCAATCCTCGTCCTTTAGTTCTTTGATGGTCTTTATCCAGAAATCAGGAATATTCATGGCCATACGATAGTCAAAGCCATAACCGCCATCCTTAATAGGTGCAGCTATTCCCGGCATTCCGCTTACTTCCTCAGCTATGGTTATTGCATGCTTGTTAACCATATGAATAAGTTCATTTGCCAAGGTTAGGTATGTTATTGCATTGCCATCCTGATGTCCGTTATAGTAATCAGGATATCCATTGAAGCTTTCGCCTAAACCATGGCTATAGTATAGCATAGAGGTAACGCCGTCAAAACGGAAGCCGTCAAAATGATATTCCTCAAGCCAATATTTACAATTTGAGAGAAGGAAATGTAAAACCTCATTCTTGCCATAATCAAAACATAAGCTATCCCATGCCGGATGCTCATGGAGTGCACCCTGATAGAAATATTGGTTGGGATCTCCTGCGAAATTACCCAATCCTTCGTTTTCATTCTTCACAGAATGACTATGGACAATATCCATAATAACAGCAACGCCCTTGGCATGTGCTGCATCTATCAAGGACTTCAGCTCTTCAGGAGTTCCATACCTGCTGCTTGCTGCAAAGAAATTACTTACATGGTATCCAAAACTTCCATAATAAGGATGTTCCTGAATGGCCATAATTTGTATGCAGTTATAACCTAACTTAGCAACACGGGGTAATACATTATCACGAAACTCTGTATATGTTCCCACCTTCTCGGCATCCTGCCCCATTCCGATATGACATTCATAAATCAGCAGGGGATCTGTCTCAGGTTTAAACTTGGGATGAGCCCATACATATTTTCCTTCCGGATCCCATACCTGCGCACTAAACAAATGTGTATCCGGATCTTGAACGACTCTGGTTGACCATGCAGGAATACGCTCTCCGCATCCCCCATCCCAATGAACCATCAGTTTGAAATAAGTTCCGTGGCAAAAGTTCTTATTCTTTATCTTTATTTCCCAATTACCCGTGCCCTTTACGCGCTTCATGGCATACTTGGCACTTTCTTTCCAATCATTAAAATCACCAACAACATAAATATCTATGGCATTGGGAGCCCATTCTCGAAGAATCCAAGTGTCATCTACTTTGTGTAGCCCAAAATACAGGTAACCAGAAGCAAAATCATTAAGAGTTCCCTTATCTCCTACAAGCTGAGCTTTCTTGTCAAGATATGCTTGATATCTGCCATTGATAGCATCAGAGAAAGGTTCAAGGTAAACATCATTCTTTATTAGCTTTAGCTGATGTTGTGTAACGTTGGAAAAATCTTTTGGTTTCTTCCCTGCTGATGTTACCGTTTTCTTGGTTGTAGCTTTAGTGCGAGCCATAATATAATGTTTTTTAGTTTTGAATTAAAGAGTTTTGTATGGTTAATTTACATTTTAGTCCGATGTGTGCCTTGGCACACCATTTAAATATGTTACTTTCTTTATAATTGTTCCGCTTTTATCTTTCTCGATAAATTCACCGTTACGCAGATCCAGATGATACTCACCTTCAGATCTTTTTCCGTCCGCATCCTCTTGGATACCGAATCCTTCTTTCAGACCTTTTTGGAATTTACCCTTGAACTTCACGCCATCTGCCTGACGTAGAATACCATTACCTTCCATCAAGCCATTCGCCCAGTTACCGTCATATACATTACCGTTTGCCCATGTATATTTGCCAGCACCATGAGGCTTGTTGGATTTCCAGTTACCCACATAAGATGCTCCTGACTTCCATGTAAAGGTTCCGTAGCCCGTCTGTTCTCCGTTTACAAAATGGCCTACATATTTATCTCCGTTCGGGAAAGAGAAAATTCCTTCGCCGGTTCTTTCCCCGTGTGAATACTGACCCTCGTACTTCGAACCGTCAGCAAATACATAAATCCCTTTCCCGTGTTGTTGGTCATTCAGCCATTCGCCAGTATATACATCGCCAGAAGAATATGTAAATGTACCCTTTCCGTTCTTTTTGTTCTCCTTCCAGTTCCCAGCGTATTTATTACCGTCATTCCAGTCGAAAACGCCATATCCATCTTTCATATCAGTTTTCCACTGTCCATTATATGTAGCACCGTTGGAATACGTGTATATACCCTTACCTTCTCTCTTATCCTGAATCCAATCACCGGTATATACGTCGCCATTATAATAGTACATCGTACCCTCTCCCTGCTGGTAATCACGAAACCAGAGACCCTCGTATCTGTTGTTGTTTGCGAAGTAGTATGTGCCTAAGCCATGCTGCTGATCTTGGAACCATTCGCCGTCATACTTCTCACCGTCGGCAAACTGATATACACCATGACCTTCTCTCTTACCCTTAACATAGTTTCCCGTATGAACGTCACCATTTGGAAAAGTCGTCGTACCTTTTCCGTATGGCTTGCCTTTAAACATCTCTCCTTGGTATTCGCCACCTGCAGAAAAAGTATAGTTCCCAATTTTAATCTGTTGAGCAAAAATTTGGGTAAAATATGCTAAAAATAACAAAAGTATATATCGTTTGCGAAAACTCATTTTAAAATTTTTTGTTACAAATTTAAGTACAAGATATGACATTACAAAATCTGAGGATAAACTTTAAGTGTTTTTAAGCATAAACATCAGTCGTAACATCATCATTATATGTTATTTGTCCTTATTCAGATCAGTTTGTTAAATTGTCCAACATATCTCCATCCTCCTCTTCTTCCTCAAACTCTTCGTCGCCAGAAGAACAAGGATTGAAATTCCCAGGTATATCGAAATTCTCCGATTGAGAATAGTGCAGGCTGCTGTCAGCATACATCTTTTGCAGGAAATATGCAACAATAGGCAATGCTGCATTTGCACCTTGTGCAACAGCCATAGAGCCGAAGTGGATATCCCTTTCTTCACCACCTACCCATGCACCGAAAGTGAGCGAGGGAGTATACCCTACGAACCATCCATCCGAATTATCGTTTGTCGTACCAGTCTTTCCACCCATAGGAGCCATTATCTTATAGCGGTTACGCATTCTGCTACCTGTACCACCGTCTATGACACCACGCATCAGCGTAATCATCTTATAGGAAGATTCTTCTGATATTACTTCATGAACGCGAGGAAGAAACTCTGCTATGATATTACCTTCGGAATCTTCAATTCTGGTAATGTACGTAGGCACCCTTCTTACACCCTTCATAGGAAAGGCTGAATATGCACCCACCATTTCTGAAACAGAAATATCACAAGGACCCAGACAAAGGGACATAGACGGAACTATATCTCTGTTCAAGATTCCATACTCGTGAATAAGACGTACCAGCGCTGAGGGTGACATTTGGTTCATCAGCCATGCTGATATCCAGTTGTTACTCGTTGCCAATCCCCATTTGAGTGTAACCATCTCGCCATATCTTGCACGGCTTCCGTTTCTTGGAGTCCACGTTTGATTTCCTACCTGATATGTTTGCTGTATGTTCGGAGCTTCATCGCAGGGGCTCCAACCGTTTTCCATCGCCAGTGAATAGAGATATGGTTTGATGGTTGAACCAACCTGTCTTCTACCCTGTGTACACATATCGTATTGGAAATGAGAGAAGTCTGTACCGCCTACGTATGCCTTTACATATCCCGTCTCGTTATCCATGACCATAAAGCCGGTTCTCAGGAATCTCTTGTAATATTTGATGCTGTCTGATGGTGTCATGACAGTATCTATCTCACCGTGTGGAGAATATACGGTCATTTCCGTTGGTGTGTTAAATGCATCATCAATCTCTGAATCTGAATATCCATCAGACTTCATCAGAATATAGCGAGCAGACTGAGACTTCGCACGTTGGAATCTCTTTGCCACCTCGCTTGCACTTAATGCACTGGAATAGGGCGCATTTTTGTTTGACTTAAGTTCCTTCTCAAATATTGGCTGAAGTTCATCTACAACATGTTTCCTGACCGCCTCTTCGGCATAGCGTTGCATACGGCTGTCTATTGTCGTGTAAACCTTCAGGCCGTCTGTGTATATATTGTATTTCGTTCCGTCTCGTTTTACGTTTTTGTTACACCAGCCATAAACAGGATCTGTCTCCCAGGCTAGAGAATCCTCATAGAATTTCTGACTTTGCCAACTTGCATAATCGCTACGATTAGGTTTTTTTGCCATCAGGACTTGCCTCAGATAGTCACGCAAATAGGCTGCAGCACCTTCCTTGTGATCCGTTCTGTGGAAATGAAGGTTCAATGGCTGCAATCTCAACTGAGCTGCTTCATCAGAGGAAAGATATCCTACTTTCTCCATTTGTGAGAGAACCACATTTCTACGTTGAAGACACCGTTCCTGATTCCTGACAGGATTGAAATAACTGGGATTTTTACACATTCCGATGAGTGTTGCGCTCTCACAGACAGAAAGTTCCTTGGGATCTTTCTCGAAATAAGTTTTCGCAGCGGTTTTAATACCTACTGCATTGTGGAGGAAATCAAAATGGTTAAGGTACATCGTCAGAATCTCTTCTTTTGTGTAATACCTTTCCAGCTTTAACGCGATAACCCATTCTATTGGTTTCTGCAGCAGTCTCTCCTTTACAGATTCTGCTTTCTCTGAGTACAGCTGTTTTGCAAGCTGCTGAGTTATCGTACTTCCTCCTCCTGCACTTTTCTGCATGAACAGTCCGCGTTTAACGATAGCTCTGAAAAGTGCCTTGAAATCTATTCCGCTATGACTGTAGAAACGTTCATCCTCAGTTGCAACAAGGGCCTGTATTACAGAAGGAGCTATATCGTCGTAGCCTACAAATAATCTGTTAGCTCTGCTATAGCTCCATGTACCTATCAATTTCCCGTCAGAAGATATTACTTGCGATGCGTATTTGTTGACAGGGTTCTCTAATTCTTCGATTTCGGGCATATAACCTATATAGCCTTCAAAAATGCAATAGAAAATGCCACCTAATGCAAAAACAAATACAAAATATATTATCCAAATATATAGAAAGAATCGTTTTCTCATAATAGCGAATATTTGGCTACAAAGTTACAATATTTTTTTTATTAAATCTTAAAATTGGAACAAAATAACACACATTATTTATCTACCACCTTGTGTGTGTTGCATGTAAGAAAAAAAATATATAATTTTGAAACCCGAAATAAAACTATAAACATTCTCGGAGAAATATGGAAACTAGAAGTCTTGTAACAATTGCCAAGCACACAAAGGAGAAACTTCTGTATCTCATTGATATGGCACAAGAGTTTGAAAAACACCCCAATCGTAAGATTCTTGATGGGAGAATTGTAGCAACACTGTTCTTTGAGCCCAGTACGCGAACCAGATTGAGTTTCGAAACTGCTGCCAACCGTTTAGGCGCAAAGGTTATTGGTTTTGCTGATCCCAAGGTTACAAGCGGCACCAAGGGTGAGACGCTCAAGGACACCATAATGATGGTTTCAAACTATGCAGACATTATCGTTATGAGACATTATCTCGAAGGAGCTGCACAATATGCCAGTGAGATTTCTCCGGTCCCCATTGTCAATGCCGGTGACGGTGCCAACCAGCACCCCAGCCAGACAATGCTTGACCTCTATTCAATCTACAAGACACAAGGTACACTTGAGAATTTGAATATCTATCTGGTTGGCGACCTGAAATACGGACGTACGGTGCATAGCATTATCACGGCAATGCGCCACTTTAACCCCACGTTCCACTTCATCGCTCCAGACGAATTGGCTATGCCAGATTATTATAAGATGTATTGCAAAGAGAACAAGATTAAGTTCTATGAACATCAGGATTTTGATTCTCACACCATTGCCGATGCAGACATTTTGTATATGACCCGAGTGCAACGAGAGCGCTTTACCGACTTGGAGGAATATGAAAGGGTAAAGGATCGCTACCTTCTCAAGGAAGAGATGCTTTTCCGTGCTCGCGCAAATATGAAAATCCTACATCCGCTTCCTCGTGTCAATGAGATAGAGTATAGCATAGACAACACACCTTATGCATATTATTTCCAGCAGGCACGCAACGGATTGTATGCAAGACAAGCATTAATTTGCGATGCTTTAGGGATTACATTAGACGACATTAAAAACGACAAAACAATTATCTTATGAAACGTCAGGAACTACAAGTTGCAGCACTTCAGAACGGTACTGTGATAGACCATATACCATCATCAAAAATATTTGAAGTAATAAACCTGCTTCATCTAGAGAAAGTAAGCACCTCTGTTACTATTGGAATAAATCTTAAAAGCAAGAAGATGGGACATAAGAGCATCCTCAAGATTGCCGACAGATTCTTTACCGACGAGGAGCTGAACCAGCTATCTGTCGTAACCCCCAATGTTTCATTGGCTATCATACGGGATTACGAAGTAGTAGAAAAGAAAGAAGTCAAAATGCCCGATGAACTGATAGGGATTATCAAATGTGACAATCATAAGTGTATAACCAACAACGAACCCATGCAAACCCATTTTCACGTTTTAGACAAGGATAAAGGCATCTTACAGTGCCGGTATTGCAACAGGGAAGTTACACTGGATAATGTAAAATTAATCTAAAGAAGAAAATTTATAATTTCAGGTATTTATTTATGAAACAAGACACGACTATTTTCTCTTTGATAGAGAAAGAACATCAGCGTCAGATGCGTGGCATAGAGCTTATTGCATCAGAGAATTTTGTAAGTGATCAGGTTATGGCTGCCATGGGCTCATGCCTGACTAACAAGTATGCCGAAGGATATCCCGGTAAGAGATATTATGGAGGCTGTCAGGTTGTTGATGAAGTTGAGCAACTTGCCATTGACCGTGTAAAAGAACTTTTTGGTGCAGAATATGCCAATGTACAGCCACACTCTGGAGCTCAGGCTAATGCTGCTGTTTTCTTGGCTTGTTTGAATCCTGGAGACACATTTATGGGATTGAACCTTGATCATGGTGGGCACCTGAGTCATGGTTCATTAGTTAATACCAGTGGAATTGTATATAAGCCTATTGGTTATAATCTGAATAAGGAAACAGGTAGAGTTGATTACGACGAGATGGAACGTCTTGCTCTCGAGCACAAGCCCAAGATGATTATTGGTGGAGGTTCAGCATATAGTCGTGAATGGGATTATGCCCGTATGCGTAAGATAGCTGATTCTGTAGGCGCAATCCTGATGATTGATATGGCTCACCCTGCCGGTCTTATTGCAGCAGGTCTGCTGGACAACCCTGTTAAATATGCTCATATCGTAACCAGTACTACACACAAGACCCTACGTGGTCCTCGCGGTGGTATTATCCTGATGGGTAAGGACTTCGAGAATCCTTGGGGCAAGAAGACTCCTAAGGGAGAAGTCAAGATGATGTCAGCACTTCTCAACAGCGCAGTATTCCCAGGTATTCAGGGTGGTCCGCTGGAGCATGTGATTGCTGCCAAGGCAGTAGCCTTTAGCGAGGCTTTGTCTCCCTCATTCAAGGAGTGGGCTTTGCAGGTCAAAAAGAATGCTGCCGTTCTTGCAGACGAATTGATAAAGCGTGGATTCAATATCGTTTCAGGCGGAACCGACAATCACTCTATGCTGGTTGACCTTCGCAATAAATATCCAGATCTGACCGGTAAGGTAGCAGAGAAGGCTCTGGTGGCTGCAGATATCACAGTCAACAAGAACATGATTCCATTCGACACACGCAGCGCCTTCCAGACAAGCGGTATCCGTTTGGGTACTCCTGCCATCACCACACGTGGTGCCAAGGAAGACCTCATGATTAAAATTGCTGATTTCATCGAGCGTGTACTGAATGCGCCCGAAGATGAAAATGTAATTGCTCAGGTTCGCAGCGAGGTTAACGCCATTATGGCTGATTATCCTCTTTTCGCATATTAAAGTCTTATTTAGAGCGGAGGAGTCTGTCGATTTCGTCAAACTCCTTTCCTCTATTTAGGAACATATAAATTCTGTACAGGTGTTTGCCCCACCTTTCTTTATTATCCGGCTCAAGCTTTCTTACCATTTCCATACAGGGTTGAGCTTTTCTGTATAAGGCTTCTATCGCTTTTTTATCCTCCAAACATTTGGGGTCAGTAATATCCGTACAGGCTCCGTCTTGTCTGATCAGAGCAAGGTTCATGTATGAGATTCCCTTGTTGTAATAAGCATCCGTGAATGTGCTGTCTCTGCGGATTGTACTGTCAGAATACTCTACACACTTGTAATAATCATTCTCTGCAAGCATAACCTTTGACTTAGAGAACCAGTACAACGGTTTCTCTGGATAAAGGGAAATGAGAGAGTCTGCCAGTTTAAGTCCCTCGTCATACAAATGCTTCTCGCTGTAAATATCAGCCAGATTGACAAAGAAATAATCATGAGAAGGGAACTCGCGCACACCTTTTACCAAATCATCCTTATATGCGTCCACATCATTCAATGCAATATGCGAACGGCATTTCCATTCCTGAAGAATGGCACCATCCTGCTCACCAACGATGCCGAAGGCTTTATCTATATACTTAAGTGTATTGGCATATTTTCCCAGTTTGTAGCTCGAGAAGGTTGCCCAGTATGCCACCTTCGAAATCATAGCATCCGAGGGCTGCGTATAAGTATAGTATGTATCAAAGAAATTATATGCCGTAGTATAATCATTTTTGGCAAGATAATATAAGCCGCCATTAAGTATATTAGGCAAATGCTTGGCACGCAGGCTGTTTGTTCTTGACTTGTATTTCAACTTTACAATACCATTTGAAACAGGTACGGAATCCAAACTGTCACAATGGTACAGATTGCCATACATATTCAGCAATGTTGAAAACAATGCTGCCGTATCACAGGTTTGTTTAAGGTACGCTTTTGTGTTCTGGATGCTATTAGAAGATTCATCCAGAAGAGCACATGTATAGTATATGTTTGCTTTATCCTTTAGGGAGAGCTTGTCTCTTCCCAAAGCGCCTAACAGGCTCTTCTTTGCATTGTCCTGTCCGCTCGAATTCTTGATTGCCAGACTTGCAGCTTTATACAACGTTCCCATCTTTACCTCTTTGGGAGCATTCTTCTTTTCTGCAGCTAGTACGGAAAAATTCGAGAAACTGAGTATAGCAAATAAAAGGATAAGGTATTTTATCTTATACATGTTAATCTGAATAAAATATTTGTTGTAATCTCTTTTTTATAAATAATGTTGAGAGTAAGTATCCGTTAAACACTTACTCCCAACAAAGAAAATCTTACTTATATGTGATTAGTCACCTATCAGCTTAGACATTTCAGAAGCCTTGGCAGCATCACCTGTTACAGAGTAGCACTGCTTCAGCTCATAAGCCCACTTATCAGGATCGTCTGGTGTACACTCACGTGCCTTCTCGAAGTAAGGGATAGCATCACCGAAGAGCTTCTTTGTCTCCTCCAGGGTTTCCTTTGCCTTCTGCTGGTTCTTAATGGAGCTAATGGTGTTGTTCAACTCCAAAGCCTGACGATACTTGCAGAGACCGCATTGATACCATGAGTCATAAGAGTCATTGTTTATCTCTGTACATTTCTTATAAAGTGCAAGGGCCTCGTCATATTTTTCAGAAGCAAACATTGCATATGCCTTTCCATAATTTGCAATGTACAGGTTGGGATCAACGGCCAAGATAGCATCTGCATATTCCACCATTTTTTCTGTTCCCAACTTCTGGTAATAAGACAGCAAGATCTGAACGTAGTCAGGATTCTTTGCAGGCTCCTTGAGTGTTTCCTCGCGAAGATAAGCAGCCCATGATGCGGTATCGCCCTTCTCCAGATAAGAACCTATCTTCACCTGCTTTGTACCTTCAGCACCTTCTTCGAACTGGATGGCACTGTCATAGTACTTATCCATTACATCGTACATCTTGGCATCGTGAGCGGTATGGAATGCATAATATGCTATTTGGGCATCTTCGATTGGCATCTTTACAGATTCCTTCACCTCAGGATACATTGTCTTATAGTTCAATGCGCTTTCATAAGCTTCCAGAGCCAATTCAGGTTTCTTTGCAGAAGCCAGGAACTGAGCTGCATAGATGTAGTAAACACCACAGTTGGCCAAGTTGATTTTCTTTCCATTCAGATAAACCTCGTTGCCATACTCGCCTTTTACTACCTTTGTGTATTTCAACTCATTGTGAATACCTTCGGTCAATGCTTTTAGGTTGCTGTAGAAGAGCATTGTATCCAGAGGCTCCTTGTTGCCAGCCTTGTTGATAAGCGTATTGTTTATAGGCTGAGCCAAGTCAGCAAGCAGCTTATAGGCTTCACCCAGTTTCTTTTCATCGATACCGTTGGTCTTCAGCGCTTTCTGAACCAGTTCCAGACCCTTTGAGCACTGTTCTACGATTTCAGCATCAGTTGCACTTTTATCTTGGATTTTAGGACTGACAGCATCAATTATCTTCTGAGCTTCACCCAACAGAGACTTAGCCTCTTTCTTTGCTTCTTTCAGAGCAGCCTTCTCCTCGGGAGTCTGTGCCATAATATTGCCAGCACTTAATAGCAAGGCAAGCGAAATAATAATCTTTTTCATGATGAAAGTAATGTTAAATTGTTGATTATTAGTTTACTGTTCATTTGTCTGATTCTCATTCTCGGCCTCATTGGATGACTCTTCAGTTTCTTCCTCTTCGTCCGAACGAGGTACAACACTCAGGTGACTGATAACGTCGTTGCGCTTCTTCAGCTCTATTACCTTCACGCCTTGTGTTACACGACTCTTGGTCGTCTTAATGTCATCGGCATGCAGGCGGATGGTGGTACCACTCTTGTTGATAATCATCAGGTCGTCTTCGTCCTTTACAACCAAGATGGCTACCAGATAACCTGTCTTCTCTGTGATAGCAATGGTCTTGACACCCTTACAGTGGCGACTGGTCTTGCGGTATTCCTCTACATCGGTTCTCTTGCCGAAGCCGTTTTCGCTCAGTACCATGATGCTTTCGTTCTCTACATCATTTATTACGCACATGCCTACGACACCATCTCTTGGGTCATTGTCCAGAACGATGCTTCTTACACCGGTACTTACACGACCCATAGGACGAACTTCAGACTCGTTGAATCTAACGGCACGACCACCGGCGTTGGCAACAATGATTTCATTGTGTCCGTTTGTCAACTCTACAGATACTACGCTGTCGTCCTCGAGGATATTGATGGCATTCACACCGTTTGCACGAACGCGGCTGTATTCCGTCAGGCAAGTCTTCTTGATGAAGCCCTTCTTCGTAGCAAACATCACATAGTGAGTCTTGCAGAACTCAGCATCCTGCAACTTACGTATGCACAGACAGTTGGTTACGCTGTCGCCAGCATCGATGTTCAGCATATTCTGGATAGCACGACCCTTATTGTTCTTGCTTCCTTCGGGGATATCATAAACCTTCAGCCAGTAGCAACGACCGCGTTCCGTGAAGAACATCATCGTATTGTGCATAGTGGCAGGATAAATCTTCTCTACGAAGTCGTTATCGCGGGTAGCAGTAGCCTTTACGCCGATACCACCGCGGTTTTGAGCCTTAAATTCAGCCAGAGGAATACGCTTGACATATCCCAGATGAGAAATGGTTACTACCACCTCGTCATCAGCATAGAAGTCCTCTGCATTGAACTCTTCTGCGCTGGGAAGAATCTCTGTACGACGCTCGTCACCAAACTGGTCTTTAATCTCTATCAGTTCGTCCTTCATCACCTTGCGGCAGAGCGCATCATCGGTAAGAATCTGGTTGTAGTACTTAATCTTCTCCATCAAGTCATCAAATTCAGCATGTAGCTTCTCTTGGTTCAGGCCTGTCAGCTGAGCCAGACGCATATCTACGATAGCCCTTGACTGTATCTCGTCCAGTGAGAAACGGGCTTCCAAGGCACGCTGGGCATCTACGGGAGTCTTACTCTTCTTGATAATCTGAACTACCTCGTCGATGTTATCGCTGGCAATGATGAGGCCCTTCAGGATGTGGGCACGCTCCTCAGCCTTGCGGAGGTCGTATTTCGTTCTGCGGATGGTAACTTCGTGACGATGTTTAACAAAGTTGCTGATGAAATCCTTCAGTGTCAGCAACTGGGGACGACCCTTCACCAATGCAATGCTGTTTACAGGGAAACTTGTCTGCAAAGGAGTCATCTTGAAGAGCTTGTTCAGTACCACGCGGGTGTTGGCATCACGCTTCACATCCACTACGATACGCATACCTTCGCGGTCGCTCTCGTCGTTTACGTTGCTGATGCCATCCAGCTTCTTATCAGAAACCAACTGAGCGATGTACTCTATCAGCTGCTGTTTGTTTACGCCATAAGGAATCTCTGTGATGATAATCTTATCGTGCAGGTCGCCACTTTCTATGTCGGCCTTGGCACGCATGATAACGCGTCCCCTACCCGTCTCGTATGCATCCTTGATACCCTGAAGACCCATGATGTAAGCACCTGTTGGGAAGTCGGGACCCTTGACATACTGCATCAGATCTTCCACATCCATATCCTCGTTGTCGATATATGCAACACAGGCGTCAATCACCTCGCTAAGGTTATGGGTAGGAATGTTTGTAGCCATACCTACGGCAATACCCGTTGCACCGTTCACCAGCAAGTTAGGAATCTTGGTAGGCATAACGGTAGGTTCTGGCAAGGTATCATCGAAGTTCATGGTCATGTCCACGGTTTCCTTGTCCAAATCGTCCATCATAGCCTCACCCATCAAACTCAGACGAGCCTCGGTATAACGCATAGCAGCGGGGCTGTCACCGTCGATAGAACCGAAGTTACCCTGTCCGTCCACTAAGGTGTAACGCATTGCCCACTCCTGAGCCATACGTACCAATGCTCCATATACAGAGCTGTCTCCGTGGGGGTGATACTTACCCAGTACCTCACCTACGATACGGGCACTTTTCTTGTAGGGTTTGCTGTGAACATTACCCAGCTCCTTCATACCGAAGAGAATACGACGATGAACTGGCTTGAATCCGTCTCTTACGTCGGGCAAGGCACGAGCCACAATAACACTCATGGAGTAGTCAATGTAGCTCTTTCGCATTTCCTGCTCGATATCGACCTTGATAATTCTTTCTTTGTCTTCCATTTATATTTTTGTTTTGTTTCTTTCTGCTTAACAATGATGTTATCATCAAAATTGGTACAAAGATACAACAAAATCTTGATATACGCAAACACAGAAACATGAAAAAAAATGTTAAGAAGCGCCAGAGACATAAAGTTTCAATATTTCAAGACCATCTTCCCGTTCCCCCGCTGGGGAGGGGCATATATTGTTTGTAAATAATTTTCTTTTGTACGTTCAAAACCAGTTCATTTTCGCCTAACTGACGAGAACTTTCCCGCTAACTAGGAAAAATTTTCTGTCAGGTTAGGGAGGAAATTCCCCACCTCGTTTTGACGTCGCAAAGATACGACATCTACATTGCGGTTCACGAATAATTGACAAGAAAAATTATCTCTAAACTCTACACTCTCAACTCAACACTTTATTGCTCCGCTACAGTGCTACAGTGCTACAGTTGTTTTCCGTGTTATTCACCCCTCAAAATTATCTTTATATTTATATATAAATATAAAAGTTTAGTTTGAACTTTTCATCATCTTATTTTTAACTGTAGCACTGTAGCACTGTAGCACTTCGGTGTATCATTTCCTGAGTAAGGTTGACTCTTTATGAGCGTATTTTGAGTACCATCTTTATCGCAACAAATATGTGTAGATATTAAAACATAAAAGTTGGCATCCTAAACTTTAAGGTGTTAATTACTACATTAGAAACAAAACAAACGGGGCGTGCCATCTCGACACACCCCGTGTTTAGCGATGCGATTGCAAAACATTATTTAAATAGTATGTCTTCTCATTTGATATAAATTCATTACGAGATTATCCCACGGCTGGGATGATGAGAGGCAGGTCGTCTGGGTCGGTAGGTTGGAAGAAAATCTGCCAACCGCCATCGTCGTATTTATTAAGCGTGACTTCCGTATTGCCATCAGGAGAGAAGAAGATGGAGTAATGTACATTCGGTTGGTCAGGATAGATAATGCCTCCCCTATACTCGTACCCTTGCTTAATAAGGTTGGTAAAGGGCACTTCGAGTGGCACATTGGGATCAAGACAAATGCAGATGGAACATAGCAGGTTGTTCCCATTTTCATTCTCAAAACAGTAAAATTCATAGAGACTTCTTGCAATGTGATACCATCGTACCCAGCCATGTCCTTCCTCCAGCATAAGTTCCTCGTTCAAGCATTTCCACCACAACTGATGGTTGGCAACGTGATTATGAACGGCCTGCATGTTGGCACCCCACTGGAGGCAAGGGTCGCTGACGAGAATTCCTGCGTCGCGCAGAGCCTTCCATGCAGTAAAGCCTGCCGTAGGACCGAAATATGGCGGCTGGTAGCCAGTCTTTTCGAGGTCGTAGTAGAAGATAGCCACAGTGCCGGGCACCAGAGTAAGCACGGCATTGATAATGCTATCCTTCTCATTGGTAGTCTTGTTGGTTCCACACAACCAGAATTCCTTGTTCTCGCCGTGGCTGAGGGTGAATACTTTGTTGTTAGACGATGAGGCTATAGTTCCAGCAATGGGGCGGTCGCCTTCTTTTCTACTGGCAGAGAATACCCATCGGTCTTCCCCACTGCGAGCAGGATCAAGATAGAAACCATCAACTCCAGGCTCCTCGCCCCCAGCAGTCAGACTTGTATATGTATAGTCACCTTCTGATGTAAGACCGTCGATACTGAGGTCCACGACACTGCCCATAGGCTCTATCTCGGCATTGACGGTGGCTGTCTCGCTACCGATAGTGACCGTCGTGGTGTACATGCCGACGGCACGAAGCCAACTCATGGAGGACGGATAGTTCTGTATGATTCGGGCTGTGGCAAGCTGGTCTGCACCTGTCAGCCACCAGAACGGATCAGACAAAGGTCCGTCGCTGCTCGTTTGCCATACCACAACAGTATATGTTCCATGGGGAAGGTCGCTAAGGCTGATGGTTACGTTCTGCAAACTGGTGGATTCTGCACCCAACCGGGTCACGAGCATACCCTGCTTGTCGTACACGAGTACGGAGTCGGTCACTGTCTTTTCACCTTTAGCCAGCTTCTCGGTCATGAGATCAGTGATGCCCAGCTTGTCAAAGAGCATAGCGGTGTTGATGCTGACAATGGCTCTGCCATCGGTTGGGATTTCTGGGTCGTCATTGTTGCACGACGTAATACATAGCGGCAGGCACATCATGAGGGCGGCTGTCATCACCCATTGAATCATTCTTTTTGTCTTCATTATTACGACCTTAAAATAATTATACTATCGTTTTGCAATCTTTGAATGCAAATGTACGAAAAGATGCGGTAAGAGGCACGAAAAAGTATGTTGCAATACCGAAAAACGATGTTGTAAAAATGAAACGCACAGAATATCAATACGTTACGTCGGCACAAATTTGCCCCAAAAAGTGTGTTTCAGGATTTTTCCTTAAGAAAGGGAGGCAATAAAGTCTGTGGGAGAACTGCCAATGAACTTCACAAAGTTGCGATAAGCTGTATGGCGGCTGCGAAAACCAACATCGAAATAGAGGTGTTTGTGGTCCTGCGTAGGATCAAGGCGAAGCTGAGCAGCCATATAGCTGATGCGCTTCTCGTTCATATAGTCGTTGAACGTCATACCTGTGTGCTCCTTGATACAACGGGCCACATAGATGCGGTTGGTGCCCACGGCTGTGCTCAGTGTCTCGACCGTTGTGTTGGGGTTGCGCCACGCCTCCCACTCGTCCATCACCTGACAAATCATAGGCCAGAAGTCGAAGGTAGCTTCGTCCACCTCAGTCCTATTGGAAATGGCAGGTGTCGGCTCTGGTTCTGAGGATTCCAGTTGAGACTTAGGGGACGGAACAACACGGATGTGACGCTCGAAATAGGTATAGTAGTATATCCCAAAAGTACACCACAGGACATGCAGGAACATGAATATAGGATGGTTGATTAAAACGTTGGCACAAAAGAAGAGCGTGGTGCCCTGCGAGAAGATTGTAAACCGACGAACCCAATGGAAGTCGGCACTGGAACGACGCCAGTTATAGGGGATAAAGAGCTGTAACGTGGAATAAATGATCAAGAAGGCAATGCTGAGGAATCGGATTAACACATCCCAGTCCAAGAGATGTTCCCACAGCTCGTTCCATGAATGCAAGAGCCTGAACTGAAAGCCGAAGAGCATCGGCAACGTCACGATTAACGACGGCAACCAGAACAGTAACAGCCAACGGCCTCGCAGCTGACGCGGACGTAACACCTCAAGTGGATAACCCGTGGCAAGGGTGATGGCATAAAGGCCGCCTAATGACTTTAACGGATCAAGGAGCGTCCATGACCGAATATCCCACAATCCGGTGAGAATACCTGTAACAGCTATTATGGAACATGCTGCGCATAAAAGGGATAAGAGGGAAAAATAGGTACGCGAACGGTCGGGCACCTCATTGCGCTGCCTCCACAAAAGGATTCCACATATCAGGGCGACGGCAAAAAAAACACCGAAAAAACAAAGCTCGAGCTCGAAAAACATACTTGCGTGTGTTGTTGTTTTATCAATAAAGACGTGCAAATATACAAAATTTTTACTTAAACAAAGTTAAAAGGGTAATATTTTGTTTGCAGAAAACGGTTATGCTCACGCGCGGGCATGATTAATTAGGAATATTGTTGTACCTTTGCCGCGAAAATAAACAAGATAATGATGAAACAGATACTCTTGACTATCTTGCTTGGCATGCTTCTGATGATGCCGAAGCTGAATGCTTATGCCGGAGAGAAGGATGATGCACACATTGCCTATATCTTCAAGAACATGAAGCTATCCAGCGACGAAAAGGCTAAGGTGAGACCTCTCCTGCAGGCATATTACAAGGAAATATCCGATTCTAAGGCTGCCAACAAGGCTCTGAAGGAAAAGTACGATGCAGCCGAGGATGCTGGCAAACTGACGGCAGCGCAATGCGATGAACTCTTCGAGAGTAAGCAGAAGGAACAGCGTGCCGAGCTGGATATCCGCAAGGCATACTACCCTAAGTTTAAAGCTATACTGCCTGCCATGAAGGCCTACCAGCTGATGAAACTGGCAAATGATAAAGTCAAAAAGTAAAACTTTTTGGAGAGTTTAGGGCTTATAGTTTAACCAGTATACCGTTTTCCAGTTAGCGGAACTCCCCAAACGACCAATTTTCAATTTAAAAAGAATGGCTACTACAGACGACAAGAAAATTATTTTCTCGATGGTTGGTGTAAGTAAAACCATCCAACAAAATCAGAAACAAGTACTTAAGAATATATACCTCAGCTTCTTCTACGGAGCAAAAATCGGTATTGTGGGTCTGAACGGTGCAGGTAAATCTACACTGATGAAGATTATTGCCGGCATAGACCAGCAATACCAAGGCAAAGTGGTATGGAGCCCAGGCTACTCAGTAGGCTACCTGGAGCAGGAACCACATCTGGATGACAACAAGACGGTTATCGAGGTCGTGAAGGAAGGTGTACAACCCATCGTTGACGCACTGAAGGAATACGAGGAGATTAACCAGAAGTTCGGACTGCCCGAATACTACGAGGATGAGGACAAGATGAATGCCCTCTTTGCCCGCCAAGGTGAGTTGCAGGACATTATAGATAGCACAGATGCTTGGAATTTGGACAGCAAACTGGAGCGTGCGATGGATGCACTTCGTTGTCCTCCAGCCAACCAACCTGTGATAAACCTATCTGGTGGTGAGAGGCGCCGTGTGGCACTCTGCCGTCTGTTGCTACAGAAGCCCGATGTGCTGCTGCTGGACGAGCCCACTAACCACCTGGACGCAGAGAGCATTGACTGGTTGGAGCAGCACCTAACACAATACGAGGGTACGGTTATTGCCGTTACGCACGACCGTTACTTTCTGGACGACGTTGCAGGATGGATACTGGAACTGGACCGTGGCGAGGGAATACCCTGGGAGGGCAACTACTCTTCATGGCTAAATCAGAAGACCAAGCGTATGGCTCAGGAGGAGAAGGTGGCCAGCAAGCGCCGCAAGGCATTGGAACGCGAGCTAGAATGGGTTCGCATGGCACCCAAGGCCCGTCAGGCCAAGGGTAAGGCCCGTCTGAACTCATACGACAAGATGCTGAACGAGGAGCAGAAGGAGCGCGAGGAGAAACTGGAAATCTTCATCCCCAATGGTCCTCGTCTGGGCAACAAGGTGATAGAGGCTCACGGAGTGAGCAAGGCATACGGCGAGAAGGTGCTAATCAAGGATCTTGACTTCATGCTGCCTCCCAACGGCATCGTGGGTGTTATCGGACCTAACGGAGCTGGTAAGACTACCTTATTCCGCATGATTATGGGATTGGAGAAGCCCGACTCGGGTACCTTCGAGGTGGGCGAAACCGTTAAACTGGCCTACGTGGACCAAAGCCACAAGGACATCAAGCCTGAGGAAAGCGTCTTCCAGGTTATCTCGCAAGGCAACGAGCTGATAAGAATGGGCGGCAGGGACATCAACGTACGTGCCTACCTGAGCCGCTTCAACTTCAATGGTGCCGATCAGGAGAAGAAGTGCGGCGTACTCTCAGGCGGTGAACGAAACAGGCTTCATCTGGCTATGGCATTGAAGCAGGAAGGTAATGTACTCTTGCTGGACGAGCCGACCAACGATATCGACGTGAACACGCTGCGTGCCCTTGAGGAAGGTTTGGAGAACTTTGCCGGCTGTGCTGTTGTTATCAGTCACGACCGTTGGTTCCTAGACCGTATCTGCACACATATCCTTGCCTACGAAGGCGACGGAAACGTTTACTTCTACGAAGGCAGCTACACAGACTACGAGGCTAACAAGTTGAAACGTCTGGGTCTGGAGGAGCCTCGCAGAATACGTTATCGCAAGTTGATGGAGGATTAAGCAAACAGAGGAAGAAACTAATGAAAATTATTAAAGACCAAGAATTCGGAGGCGAAAGACCTCTGTACACATTACATGATGCAACGCTAAAGAACGTTACCATTCACGTTGGCGAATCGAGCATCAAAGAATCAGGCAACATAGAGGCCGAAGACTGCACCTTCGAGGGTAAATATGTCTTCTGGGAATGCCGCGGCTTCAAGACAACGAACTGCCTGTATCGCGAGAGTGCCAGAAGCAGCCTTTGGTACAGTCAGGACGGCACACTCACAAACTGCCGCGTGGAGGCTCCAAAGATGTTCCGACGTATGAAAGGAATCCGCATAGAGGGATGCACATTCACCAATGCACAGGAGACGCTGTGGGACTGCGACGATGTAGAAATAAAGAACTCGCGCATAGAGAATGCCGACTATCTGGGCATGCACACCAACAACGTTCGAATAGAGAACTATCATCAGGAGGGCAACTACTCGTTCCAGTACAGCAAAAACGTGGAGATAAGAAACGCACTGCTGAACAGCAAGGATGCTTTCTGGGAATGCGAGAATGTGACACTCATAGACTGTGAGATAAACGGGGAGTACATGGGATGGTACAGCAAAAACCTGCGCCTGATACGCTGTCATATCACAGGCGAGCAACCCCTCTGCTACTGCGAGAACCTGTACATGGAGGACTGCACAATGGGCGACGATGCCAATCTGGCCTTTGAGTACAGCACCATTCAGGCAACTATCAAGGGACACGTGCATAGCATCAAGAATCCCACATCAGGAAAAATAGAAGTGGACAGCGTAGGTGAGATCATCATAGACGAGAACCAGAAGTCACCTGCCAATTGTAAGATTAAGGTAAAAGAATGACATACACGCAGAAAAAAGACCTGCTCCTAGAACAGATAAGGAACGGAACAAAAATGTTGGGACGCGACCAGATGTTGCTCGTGATCCTGCTGTCCGTTCCTGCAATGCTGGCACAAGTTACCCATATAATCATGCAGTACATAGATGCCAGCATGGTGGGAAGCCTGGGCAAGGAAGCCAGTGCCAGCATCGGATTGGTAAGTACCACCATCTGGCTCTTTGGCAGTCTTTCTTCAGCAGCCAGCGTCGGTTTCTATGTTCAGGTGGCACATCGTATAGGAGCAGGGGACTTCTCAGAAGCAAGAAATGTGCTGAGACAGAGTTTCCTCTCGTGTCTTCTGTTTGCATTGACCCTTATGGTCATTGGTGTTGCCATAAGCCCATACCTTCCACATTGGCTTGGTGGAAATGACGATATCAACGCAGATGCTACGTTATATTTCATGTGTTATAGCTTATGTTTGCCTTTTGCACAGTTGAATTCACTCTGTAGCGGAATGCTTCGTTGTAGCGGAAATATGCATATTCCCAGCATTCTGAACATAGGCATGTGCTTCTTGGATGTAATATTCAACTGGTTCCTGATTTTCCCTTCGCATCAGGTGCTAGGATTCACCATTCCAGGAGCAGGCTTGGGAGTAATGGGAGCCGTGATAGGAACAGGCTTGGCCTTCGCGGTTACCTCGCTGCTAATGTGCTATTTCACCACGATTGCCAGCAAGGAACTGAACTTGCTGCAAGACAAAGGCAGCTTTATACCTAAATTCTCCACATTGCGTAAAGCCATAAAGATTTCCCTGCCAATAGCCGTACAGCATATCATCTTCTGTGGAGCACAAATCACAAGTACACTTATTGTTGCACCATTGGGAACGATTGCCATTGCAGCCAATTCATTCGGAATAATCGTGGAATCGCTCTGTTATATGCCTGGCTATGGCATAGCCGATGCTGCCACGACACTGGTAGGACAGAGCTTGGGCGCACAGCGAAGAAGACTGGCTCGGAGCTTCGGAAATATTACCGTTGGAATGGGTATTGTTGTAATGACTGTTCTGGGTATAGTGATGTATTTAACTGCACCAGCCCTGATGACACTGATGACGCCAGACCTAGCTGTTCAGCAACTGACGACACAAGTGCTGCGTATAGAGGCCTTTGCAGAGCCTATGTTTGCAGCAAGCATAGTAGCATACGGCGTGTTTGTAGGAGCTGGCGATACCTTAATACCATGTTCCATGAACTTAGGTAGCATCTGGGTGATACGAATCACCTTAGCCGTATTGCTATCTGCTACGATGGGATTGCAAGGCGTCTGGACAGCAATGGCTATCGAACTTTGCTTCAGAGGCATTATCTTCATGATCCGACTGCATGGAGACAGTTGGATGAAGAAGATTCCTTAATGTTTCAAGGTAAATCTGGCGAAACGTAACAGCAGCTGCTTTGTTCCCACATTTTGGAACCTCACACATGCTTTGGCATCAAGTCCGCTACCCTCGAGTCTCTCTACTACCCCTTCGCCAAAGCGCTCATGAACAATAACACTTCCTACCGTCAACCCATTAATGGATGAAGGTACAGACGGTGATGGCTGGGATTCAGAAACAGTTTTTCTAACCTTAATAAAATTAGAGGGTGGCGCCTGAGGAATAACACGAGGTCTCTGGGGTATGAATGTAGGACGGGAAACGATATCCTTGAACGAAGGCATTTCGGGCTTGTCTGACTTCAGGAAACGCTTGTCGATATCCTTCAGGAAACGGCTGGGCTCGCAATCTGATGTTACACCATACTTCATTCGCCTTCTGGCATAAGTCAGGAATAGATGTTTCTTTGCACGCGTCATAGCCACATAGAAAAGACGTCTCTCCTCCTCTATTTGACGAGGGCTGTCCATAGACATCTGACTGGGGAAGAGTTCTTCTTCAAGACCTACGACAAAGACTGCCTCGAACTCCAATCCCTTGGCTGCATGAACGGTCATCAGCGTAACCTTATTGTCGCCCTCGCTATCATCTTCGTCCATATCCGTAAGAAGACTCACCTCTGATAGGTAATGCGTAAGCATATATCCCCCACCCGCTTCAACTCGCTCTTGAACAAAAGAGGCCATGCCGTCTAACATCTCCTGTAGGTTTTCCTGGCGAGAAAGGTCCTCTGGTTCTGAACTATGAAAGATATCAGCTCTTATTCCACTTTCATCTACTATCTTAAGTCCTACATTATAGGCATCCTGCGAAAGCGCAACTTCGCGGAACGACAACATCATGTCGGCAAAGGATTTCAACCTTTCCTTGGTAGGATTATTAACTTCAACCAAATCTGGGTGATTTAAGATTTCCCAAGGAGAAAGGTCGTGTGCAGCTGCTGCCTGCATTACCTTTCCAACAGTGGTTTCACCAATCTTGCGATTGGGATAGTTGATGATACGCTTCAGAGCTTCCTCGTCGTACGGGTTTACCGCAAGTCGGAAGTATGCAATAACGTCCTTAATCTCCTTGCGCTGATAGAAAGAGGTTCCGCCATATATTCTGTACGGAATATTCTGTTTTCTTAACGCATCTTCCAAGCTACGACTCTGTGCATTGGTTCTATACAAGATAGCCGTTTCCTTGAACTTTATATTGTTTTTCGCTATCAAACCTCGAATCTTCCTTACAACAATATTGGCTTCATCCACGTCGCTGTATGCTTTGCATACTTCTATAGGATCACCAACGTCGCCCTTGCTATAAACATCCTTGCGAATCTGTTGGACATTATGTTGGATTAGACTGTTGGCGGCACTTACAATGGTTTGTGTGGAACGGTAGTTCTGCTCCAACTTGAAAAGCTTAACGCCATTATAAAGCTTTTGGAAGTTTAATATATTATCTATCTTAGCACCTCGAAAGCTATAGATACTTTGCGCATCATCTCCTACTACGCATACATGCTGATGATTACCAGTTAGTTGTAGGACAATCTGATGTTGAGCGTAATTGGTATCCTGATACTCATCAACCAAGATATATTGAAACTTCTCCTGATATTTCTGCGCTATATCAGGATGTTCCTTAAACAATTTCCAAGTATAGATCAGCATATCATCGAAGTCCATAGCATTGCTTTTCTTGCATCGCTGCATGTACTCCTCGTAGATGTTGCATAAATCCCCCATATTCTGGGCACGGTCACGCTCCAGCAACCTATGGGATTTTCTATAATCAGCTGGCATAATGAGTGAGTTCTTTGCCATGCTGATATGGGACAAGACTGAACTTGGCTTGTACTTCTTCTCATCTAACTGCATATCCCTGATAATAGATTTAATCAGGCTCTTGCTATCGGGTGTATCGTAAATGGTAAAGTCTGATGTAAAACCAATATAATCGGATTCGTACCTCAGTATCTTACCAAAGATGCTGTGGAAGGTTCCAGCCCAAAGGTATCGTGCTTGGTCTTCATTAACAAGCTTGCCTATACGCTCCTTCATTTCCCTTGCTGCTTTATTGGTAAAGGTCAAGGCAAGAATTCTCCAGGGCTCTAATCCCTGTTCTAGCAGGTATGCAATCTTATAGGTTATAACCCTAGTCTTACCGCTTCCTGCACCGGCTATAACAAGAGACGGGCAGTCACAACAGAGAACAGCATCCCTTTGGCTTTGGTTTAAATCATCTAACAGCATCAAATATTTATATTAAATATGTAAGTAAAACAGGAAGTGACGAAAGACAGCAACATTGCAATGACAATAATAGAAGAAAACTTCCTTATGCCATACATGAATATATCTGAGAAATCATCGATTGTTTTCGTGCGTTTGGTCTGTACGGCATAAATCGTGGAAAGAAAAATAATACACCAGATAACAATTGTAGGCAAGCCGTGGATGAATGCACTACCCCGAATCTCTCCAGTAACACTGAGAAGTGGGCTTTGAGGATGCAGGGCACTAACGAGAAGAGCCGATATAAAAATCACAGAAACGAAAAGGACAAGATAAAGAGCATTAATGTCTTTCTTCTCTTTTGGTGCTAATATACCACAACGGGCAACACTCCCTATACCTATAATGGCACTAAGACACAACATGGTCCATTTGTTGACAAATGAAACTGGGATATTATAAAACATCCATCTCCACCCTTCTTCGCTTAAAAGCGATTTGCAATCAAAACCTAATGCCGACAATATCCATGATACAACCGGCAACAAGATTGATACAACAATCAGGAGCAAAATCAAGTATGACAAAAACTTGTTTTTATTCATCGTCGGCAACCAAGTGCTCAGGATCTAAGATGTGTAACTGTATGGCTCTTACGGCAAGATGTACGGCGTTAACACCAGTACGCTCGTTGGGAGCAAAAAGACGGTTGATAAGGTCGGCTTGACGTTTCTCTAAACTCTTTGTACCAAAAGGCATCTGGCGTAGATTTGCAATCATATCCTTTGTATAGCCAAGGGCCAGATGACGCAGGAAACGTTCATCACATTCGTCTATCTCATAGTCAATCATTGCATCAGACGTTGCCGACTCGCCATTCACCATTCGTTTGAACCTCTCTATAACCTTCTCTAAGAACGGCTCATTAAATACAAGTTTTCTGCCATGCATAACTAGCTGTACGTCATCTCTTTCAAGCAGGTTACCTGTTTTAAGAATTATGCCATCGGCACCAGCATTTAATACCTCAACCCACAGCTTCTCATTCAGGACTTCGCCTGTAAAGACAAGAACCTTGACTTGAGAATAACGGGCCTTAAGTTGGCGACATATGTCTACACCAACAGTCGTACTGCCGCCTAAACCTAAATCAAGTAATACAAGGTCAGGTACATCGGCCCGCATTAACTTCCAGAATTCACTCTCATTCTGTGCTGTGCCTATTATTTCTGCTTCAGGAATGTCATGACGGAAAATCTCCTCCGTTCCCTTAAGCTCCAACTTTACATCTTCAACGATGATTACTTTAAACTTGTCCATATCTTGTGTATTAGCTTTATTTACTTATTAACGAAAAATGTATTGTGAATCCCTCCACATTCTGCGAAGCATCCAAACGTAAACCGGGATAACCATATCTGTCATCATGTTCACGAATGATTTGTCGTATGATGTAATAGGAGAAATTGTCCTTCGAAGGGGTAAATAGATTGGCCAGTTCATCCTCACCTTTAACCACGCCCTTAAAGGTAAAGAATATATTCATGAAATCATTATCTGATTTGAAAAGAACATCCAATTCTTGCATTTCCTTCGAGTTCACCTGTATTAGATGATTCAACAGAATCTCTATAAGTTTTTTATCACAATAGATATACTTATCGTCATAGGATGTTGTAAATGGGATATCCCTGCCTTCCCTAACTTGTAATGCATTTACCTTCTTCTGGATAAATTCAACCATCTCCTTACAATGTACCTTCTGGCAATGGAAGATGGATTGCAATAGCTGGCGGTTTGCTTGTTCATATAAGAGAAGATAGAGTTCCTTGTAATAAGAAACCAACTCGTTCAGTTCAACAATAGCCTGTGTATTTTCAGTATTCTCCAACAGCCCCTGGGCTATCTGATCAATACGGGCAGGATAGTACATGGTTTCATGCTTGATAGTACTGAGTGAATTATCGAGTACTTGATTCATAACATACAACCTGTCCTCCTCGAATCTGGTCTTGTCGTTTTGTTCTATTAGACTTGAAATTGTTGTCTGAAATTCATTAATTCTATTCAGTTGACGTATAATACCATTATAAAAATCCAGAAGTAAACTAGACAAGTATTCATCATCCTTCACCAATTCTATTGTTTTATCACGTTCATCGGAAAAACGGAGTATAAATGCATTATTCTCTCTGGCAACATCCACATCAGGAGATTCTGAGAGTTCTGTTAACACACTAATGTGAGTCAGCAGATTGCCTAATGTACGTGCTATAATATCGTTTACAGACAAAATCTTAGCTTTATTTCTGATTC
This sequence comes from Bacteroidaceae bacterium, assembly GCA_024683455.1. Lineage (GTDB taxonomy): Bacteria > Bacteroidota > Bacteroidia > Bacteroidales > Bacteroidaceae > Physcousia. The sequence goes on along the minus strand of JAIKYE010000041.1, from coordinate 22,240 downwards.
TGTCCCTTAAGAATACAATGTATATCAGACAGAGAATAATCAGACCTGATATGGCCAAAAGGACAAACAGGACAGAGCTGTCATATTTAGCTTCTTCCATTCGTCTGCAATATGAAGCCAGGGAAGTATCCTGAGAGTATAGCCAATGTAAACGCACACATTCGTTATTATAAAACCTGTAGTCATCCCATCTTTTCAATGCCTGTGAAGCTATAGCCATTTCATTCCTCAGCTGAACAAGCATAATAGTATCCTTTTGCACTTCAGGAATCATTAAGGCACGTTCTGCATATTGTATAGCGTCATCATATCTGCCTTCAACATTAGCTATATAGATAGAATCGAAAAGGGAATCGTTTTGGTCTGTCTCAGCAAAAGAACTGACAGAAAGCATAAGTGAAACAAACAAACACAATGCCCTAGGTAATCTGAACCAGAAACGACTCCCCTTACCCAGTTCACTTTCTACGCCGAAACCACAAACAGCAAACTTAGATGAGAGTTTCTTGTACTTGTTTATAATACCCTTACAGTTCATTATTCCAAACCCGAAACCTTTGTTGTCATCTGACAGACCCAGGTGGGACGAATCATACACATTACTATTGTTCAGCGTGTCAACATCCTCTTCACTAAGACCGATTCCTGTATCGACCACACTTATCTCAACATATTCCTCAGTTGATTCTAAGGCTATTTCTATCCTACCTCCCGGATTTGTAAACTTACGTGCATTGTCAGCAAGGGTGTTTACCATAAACATGGTGAGTGCTTCGTCAGCCTTAACCTTCAAGACCGAAGACGGTACAACGAGTGTAATATCTTTTTTTTCGTAAGTCGTTTTGTTCAGTTTGAGTATATTAAGGATATTGCTTAGCGGGAATGTCGAAACATGAAGACTCAACAATCCCTTCTGCATTTTAATCCATTCTGTCAGAACACCATTAATACGTATAATTTCTGCTATCAACTCTCGTATATACGTAAGTCTGCCGACACTTGCCTTATCTTCAGATTGCATCCTGTTTGTTTCAGCAAGAATCCTGTTCAGGTATGGAACTATAGAATAAACGAGAGAAACCTTAGACCTACGGATTATATTCTCATTCTGATATTCCTCTATATGAAGTTCACTGCTATTATACTCATCAGTCAAATTTTCTATTTTATTCTCCTGCGTCTCCAAGAAACCCTCCACCCGTTTCATTGTCTCTGCATAGTTCTCTGATTCTCTGATATTTGAAAGTGAAGCATACTGAGACGTTATATGATGTTTAATCCTATAAATATAAAGTATTGTCAATACGAAGATAACAGACATTAGCAGAATTAGCAGACCTATACCAACATGGACATCCTTTACCTCATTCGAAAGGTTTTCCTTTCTAATATCCAATTCTTTATTCTGACGTGAGTAGTCCAAAAGATCCAGATAAATATTCCTATGATAATCCGATAGTTCTTTATTGCCAATAGAACTATATGACAGGCTAAGACGCTCATGGATACCAGCCATCCAGGCTATGATAGACTTACTTGAACGTCTTTTCTGGCTATGAACCAAAGACAAAGCTGTGTTGTATTTCCTATAAGCCTGCTGATATCTTCCCCCTGCAAAATAGATATCACCAATAGTTCTATACAAACATGCCGTCTGGAACAAATCCTTATATTCTACAAAAAGGTGGAGAGATTTTGACGCCAAAGCCAATGGCAATGCGCTTATAGAGTCATATGAGTATGTTACGCTATTGTCATATAAAACCTGATTCTTTATATAGCTATAAGCATCTTTCCTGTAAAGTTTTATTATATTGACACTAAACGAATCAACAAACATCTCAGCAAACGACTGTAAGGAGTTCGCCTCGAAATAAGTGATATTCTTTGCTTTGGAGAGTGTATATGTAAGTAAAAGATGGTCAAATTCCTGAAGCTTAACATCTGAGGCATTACCTTTAAGCAAACCACCACTGCCTAACATATAATGGTAATAAAGAAATTGCGTAGTGTCCTTGTATAATTGAATGTAATCAGAGATAGAGCTGATTTCATCTTTTGCTAATGAATCCTGACCAAGATAATAATAATAGGTAGAGGATACTATATGCAATTCTGTTTTTGCATAATAAACTCTACGCTTCTGACGATCAGTCAAATCATCCAGACTTTCATTAATCCTTGAAAGTCTGTTTAGCGCACTGTTTCTGCATTTGAAGAATTCATATCCGTTCCCTATACGTTGCATCACTTTCATCATCATAACATCAGAACAGAGCAACTCTATCTGGTTACGTGAATGCTTTAAGACCTTTCTAAGCAAACGGATAGAATGATCATATTTCATCTGCTGATAATAGACATAGGCCAAATTGTTCAGAGCCTCATATCTGCCATCCGCATAGTTTTTTGAGAAAGAATAAGCCTTCTTGGCAGCAAGATAGGAAGAGTCAATGTTAGAATACCTTTTCTCATATGATATAGTATTACAGTTATCCGCAGAAACTTGTTCCTTGGACACATTACTTCTACAACTAAGAAGTAGAAGGACTACAGATATGATAGGTATTAAATGCTTCAAGTTATAAACATTTCAACATTAACGCAGGAACGCATAGTATATGCCGGCAAAAATAATAAATAATAGCGTAACTAAGAATACGATGGACAATATCAAAAAGTCCTTCTTCATATATCCCGTAGATGTGAATAATGAAGAATAATTCTCTCTCTGGGCACAGTATTTCCTACTCAGCAATTGATAGACATAATAGAACGTCAAGGCAATGAGAGTTCCAGCCAGGGCACCTGCAAGGATATCACCAGGATAGTGCATTCCCAGATAAATCCTACTATACGAAGCCATTATCGCCCATAGGAAGAGGATTACCGTAGTACTTGTGTTTCTGAAAATCATAGAGAAGAAAACCGCAATGGCAAATGTATTCGTTGCATGGCCAGAGATAAAACCATACAAACTGCCTTTATAGTTATTGGCCAAATCTATTAAATTAACTAAAGAAGGTTCGTGTGAGGGTCTGAACCTATGAAAAAAAGGTTTACATAAACCACTCGAGAATTGATCAGAGGCAACAACTAACAGAACCGTCATTCCAAGTAATATCAGGCAACGGCGAGCATTGTTATTCTTGATAACGACATATAACATACACAGAAAGAAAGGAATCCATGTAACCGTTTTTGTCAGTTTTAAGAAGAAACCATCAAGGAACAATGAATCACTCCCGTTCAGAAAGAGTAATAGGGACTTGTCTAATTCAATTAGTTGGTCAATCATACTGTTTCTATTTATATTAGTTCAAGGGTTTTCTTTTGTATCCATCCTATCTTACCGTCAGCAATCTGTATTTCATACCAGTCTTTCATACTTGAATCCCTAATTTCGACACATGTTCCTTCATGTATAACAAAAAGATCATTGCCGCTTTCCGTGGGAGTACTTTTAACAGTTACCGCTGGAGACATTATAATACCGCTTATATGATTCTCTGCCATTGAACGTTGTTGATAGGCACAAATGTTTCCCAGAATACACAGAGTCAGACATAGTAGAAACATTAACAAACCAATCTTACGCAAGGACAAAACATTCGAAAAGAGGAATAGTGACACAAAGACAAAAGATAGGATAAACAATGAGATACATACAACACTCCAGCTCTTAAGACTCATCAGATTGACAAGTTTTCTGAAAACTGAAACGAAAATCATCTCATGTCTAGGAGTAATCTTATCTATCGTCTTGTTCCTGACCAATGTAAGGTTAAACCTCACATCCTCGTCGCTGGGATTCATTTGTGCGGCACGTTCTAACCACAGAACACTCTTGGATATATTGTCTGTCCTGTAATATGCGCAACCCAGGTTATAGAAAATCTTATAGTCCGATGTTTTCTTGGCAAGTTGTTCGTATAGTTTGATAGCCTTGTCATATTGCTCATGGGAATAAGCAGAGTCTGCCTGTGCCTTCAACACATTAGGATTGTCATTGGCAAGGATATCCGATGCAAATGAGATTAGGCAGGACATTATAATGATAAAACGCTTCATATATAGTATTCTTATTTGTTCTTCTTAATTGCAGAATCTAGTTCATTTATTACATCAGATGCCGAGGTGTATATTTTCTCCATTGTTGCATCCGGATCACCGGGGGCATATCGAGCAAACTCACACTCGCTGATAATATTCATATATGACTCTACCAAACTTTGTTCTACTCCTGATGATAGTAAAGATGCGCTTACATTATCTTTATTCAATTCGGAGTTCTGAATATTCAGTTTATCACCGGCATAACCGATAAGCGCCTTCATCACCTCGTCGTAAAAGGCTTCACTCTGATGTTGCTTCATCAGCTTAGAAGCTGTCTTTAAACGCTTCGATGCAGCCTTGCCTGCCTTTTGTACACGCATACCAGACACATCTCTACTCTTCTTAATCTGCCTGTTAAAGAGAGCCAATAACAGGACAAAGAAACTTGCGGAAATAATATAATACAACCAGTATGATGAACCGCCAAAGAAAAGGGTATCAGATTCTGTGTTTTCGACATCTCCCATCTTAATAAACCTGATATCGTCTTTCAGAACCTTCAAGTCTTCTTGCTCGTGGTAGCTTGATGAACCTGTTGTTTTGGATTTTGCAACAGCTATGCTAAAGGAATCTGTCTTAAGTGTCTTATATGAGTGTGCATCAGGGTCGAAGTAACAGAATTCAACAGGGGCTATACTATACTTTCCACCATGACGAGGAACAACCACATAGTCATACACCACATTTCCCTTGGCTCCTTGAGGAGAATTTGTTGTTTTATCCATCATTTTAGGATCATATATCTCAAAATCCTGTGGGAAGTTTACTTTGGGAGCCTTCATCAATTTCATATTACCCTGACCACTCACTATCAGTCGAAGAGTGGCAGCATCATTAGCGTTAACCTGCTCAGGAGTTAATTGGCCGGAAATTGTATATTTTCCCACTGCGCCTGCGAAATTTGCAGGTTTGGGAGTTGGCAAAGGAAGAACCTCTATGTCAATGGAAGGTGTGACGATACTCTTTCTGACAATCTGGGTCAGAGAACCGCCGCCAAAGAAAACATCAAAAGGATCCATGCTGGTATTCTGGATCTCTACCTGAGAATCAAAGGTTATACTGGGAACTTTAAGCTTACCTGTCTTCTGTGGGAAAAGCACATACTGACGCCATACCGCTGTCCCATAGTTCCTGCCATTTACTCGCTCCAGTTTCAAGGACATTTGAGCTTTCATATCGACCTCTTGAACATGAAATCCATCAAGCTGTGGCATTTCACCGGCAATCTGTTGGATATTAACAAGGGTATATAGTTTATACGTAAGAAGAACGGCCTCTTGTTCATAGATTTTCTTCTTGCTTGCCGTTACAGTCATATAGAGTTCATTGCTCCCAATATCCGAAGCACTTGTTCTGCTTCGCTGTCTCGATTGATTATTGTTCTGCTGCCTACCAGACTGTGATTGCTGACTGTTTCCTTGTCCATTATTGCTTGATGGCAAAACCTCAATAACGGCTGAGCCGCTCTTATAACTTTTACCGCTCACCTTAATAGCTGCTGCTGGGAGAGTATGTTTTCCTTCCTCTGTAGCCAAAAGTGTATAAGTGAAAGTCATGGAACTGCTTTGGGTCGTCTTGCCATTGACAATAGAGGTACTGGAAAATCTGCTTGTACTTGGTCCATATATGACACGAAAACCAGAAAAATCGCCAACTTGTATATCTTCCACATCCTGCGTATTTGCAACATAACTTACATTGATTTTCCTACCAACCTCGGTTTGGGCTGGTGCCTGGATTTTCAACGTAACCTGAGCAAAGGCAAATTCCGCAAAGATTAATAAAAGGGTTATTATAGCGTATAATCTTTTCATGATTCTATTACTTTACCATTGTTTCTGCAAACGCTTTCTTTGTGGTTGCTGCAGGGCGCGTTGCAATTTTTCCTGAGTAGATTTCTCGTCCTGCATGGCAGCCTTCAGCATCTGCTCTGCATTCTCCTTACTCATATCAGGCTTTGGTTCTTCCTGCTGATTTTGTTTATTCTCCTTATTCTGCTTCTCTTTTTCCTGTTTGCCCTGCTCTTTCTTTTCATCCTTGCTATTCTTGTCTTGCTGCTGATTCGGGTCGCTCTGAGGAGACGGAAATTTCTTGGCAAGATAGAGACTAAGAGCATAGTTATATCTGGTCTCGTTGTTTGTAGGGTCATTGCGTAACGATTGCTGATAGCTGGCTACAGCCAAGTCATAACGTCGCGCCATCTGAAACAAGACACCCATATTATGATATATTTTCGACAGACGAATCTTATTCCGCTCAAACTTTGAAGCTGCGTCATATTCCTTTATTGCATCTTCAATTTTATTCTGAGACATAAAGGCGTTGCCTAAGTTATAGTGGGCAATAGCATTGGTGTTATCAATCTCACGAGCTTTTTGGTACTCCACCTGTGCCTTTGTATATAAGGTGTCACGCATCAATCGGTTACCTCTTCTTATGTGATCCCTGTCACTCTGCGCTGCTATGCACAAGCAGGAAACGAGGCATATTATAATGGATAAGATTCTATTTGACATATTCTCTATTCCTTAGAAGATTCGAAAATAACTTGCGATGACTGCTACGCTCCAGGAATAATGCATCCAATATCAGGAAAATGATACCAAGGATGATGAAGCCCTGAAACTGCTCGTCATATTCACTGTATATCTGGCTTTCAATCTTAGATTTTGCCAGTTTGTCCAATTGTTCAGACAACTTCTTCTGAGCCGAAGAGCTGTTATCAACGAAGATATATGAACCATTACCAGCTCTTGCTATCTCACGGCACATCTCTTCATTAAGTTTAGAAACAACAGTATTACCCTCCTCGTCAATGATATACTGATTTGTACCAGGTATGGGAATCGGAGCACCCAAGGGATCACCAATGCCCAATATATATACCCTAATACCAGCTTCTGCAGCATCACGGGCAGCATCGATAGCTCCACCCTCATTATCTTCACCGTCAGTAATAAGGAATATAGCCCTGGCAACCCCTTCCTGCTGCGTAAAGGACTTACATCCCAAACGTATTGCTTCTGCAATATCTGTACCTTGGACAGATATCATAGAGGGCGATATCGTCTCCAAAAACATCTTGGCGCTGACATAATCGCTGGTAATGGGAATCTGAGTAAAAGCCTGACCGGCATAGACGATAAGTCCTACCTTGTCATCCCTCATTCCATCTACCATATTGCTCATCATCATCTTAGCTTTCTCCAGACGGTTGGGCTTTACATCCTCAGCATACATGGAGTTGCTGACATCCATAGCAATGATAGCCTCTATACCCATACGATCCCGCTTTTCAATTTTAGTGCCAAACTGAGGACGTGCGTATGCTATAATGAACATCGAAAGAGAAAGCATGCACAGCCAGAACTTGACTTCGGGTTTCCATACAGAGACGTCAATCAACAGGTCTTTAACAAGGCTTTTATCTCCAAACTTCTTAATCTTATTCTGTCTTCTATATACAGAATAATAATGTACCAGTATCAATAGGATTAATACTAGAAATAAATATAAATGATTGGGATTTTCAAATCTTGGCATACTCTACTCCATTTATGGTATTCTTTGCAGATAGGTATTTCTTAATACTATCTCCAGAACTAACGACAAGAGGGAAAAGAAGACAAAAATACCAAAAGCCTCATACTTTTTTGAGTACTTCTTTACATTCATCTTTGTTTTCTCCAGTTTGTCTATTTCCTTATACACCTCAAAGAGTTTCTGGGTATTTGTCGCTCTATAAAACTCTCCTTCGGTCTTTTTTGCTATAGAGGCAAGTGTCTTTGTGTCTATCTCAACGGGGACGTTCATGTATTCAATACGTCCTGCAACAGGAATCGGATATTTCGCGGTTCCGTTTGTACCAACACCAATGGTATAGACCCTAATACCGTAACTCTTAGCTATGTCAGCTGCTGTATTGGGACTTATCTGTCCTCTGTTATTAGTACCGTCAGTTAACAAGATAATAACCTTACTCTTTGCCTTACTATCCTTAAGACGAGTCAGTGCATTAGCAATACCCATACCTATTGCAGTACCATCTTCTATCATACCGTTTTGGGCCATATCAACTCTCATACCGTTTAACAGATTCAGCAAAACAGCATGGTCTACCGTCATAGGACATTGAGTAAATGCTTCACCGGCAAAAAGTGTAAGACCTATATTATCGTTAGGGCGGCCGTTAATGAATTGAATAGCTACTTCTTTTGCAGCCTCTATACGGTTGGGCTTCAAATCCTCGGCCAACATACTGGTACTCACATCCATACATAGCATAATGTCTATACCGTCTGTATGCTTGGTGCTCCAATTGTTAGTTGTCTGAGGCCTTGCCAAAGCAATAATGGCAAGAACAAAACACGCCAACCTTAACACAAAAGGAAAATGAAGCAAATAATTACGCAAGGTATTAGGTGTGTGGAACAATCCGTTCAGCGTGCTCACCCTAATCGAAGGCGTAGATTTAAGATGCTGCAACATATACCAGATAATGTAAGGTATCAGTAACAGCAATAGGAAAAAATATGCAGGAGATGCAAATGTCATAATAAAACTATATTCTACAGCAATATGTCAATAGAACGCCATATCAGCCAGCAGGTTAAACATATAGATATCACAATCAGCACTCCCATGAGAACTTTCATAGCAAGAACCTGATTCATTCTCTTCTTATCCGTCTCTTTAATGATTTCGGGTTCTGGTTTGGCATTGGGGTCAACCTCTTGCTTTGTCTGATTAATATACTCCAACGCAGCAACCAGATTGGCGTCATTCTCATTTATAAGAGTGTTGTATTTGGCAAACTTAACAAGATCGGCCGTTGTAAAAATCTCACGCAACTCAGACAGCGCCTCTTCGTTGTTGTCTGCAATTAGACGCTCAATAATTTCTGCAGAGGTCATCTCCATCGCATTGAATCCATAGCGGTCCTTGATGTATGTACGTAAGGTGTCTGTAAGCAAAGTATAATACTCCTTACTATCCTCCTCGGCCCATTTCCTGGCAGCCTTAATTTTCTCAATTTCGTCGATGGCAACCTTGTGAGGCGGAAGGACTTTCTTTCTGCGTATTATCCTTACAATTGGTTTGCCATTAACGATATGATAGAGCAGAACTACACAAACAATAAGAAGCAGAACCAATACAAATGTGGCATAAACAATCCCCTCCCAATCGCTCCAGGCGAAAGGAACATTCATAACACCGTTTGGCGGAAAGAATTTATCTATGTGCAGCGTATCTACATCTACAGTATATACCTTAATAGCCAAACTCTTCGACTTATATTTCTTTCCATCCACATTTACTTCAAAGGGAGGCAGATAATACAACGAAGAATCCCAAGCTGTAATGGTATAACGCTGAATGATTTCCATTCGTTTTCCCTCGTCAAGCAGATTGGTGTCAGGACGTTGAACATCAATCACCTCTACGTTAGGAATAATCTCTTCTCCCTTTCTCAGCGCAGGTAACTGTAACTTTTGCTTTGCGCCCAGAGTCACGCCAAGGGTCAAGTCCGTCTGTTCGCCTATAAGAAGCTGCAGACTATCCACTCTTACATCGACAAGCACCTGAGCATTGGCATATGACATAGACAAAGTCAATGCCAAGCAAAACAGAATCTTATAAATACGCATAATATTGTTCTTTTTTTTATCAACCTCTTTGCGCAAATAACGTCATCAGAGAGCTCACATAATCCTGATCTGTTCGGATACTGACGGAATCCACATTGCTTCGATTGAAGGTATCTTTCAATTTCAGGTTAAGATTAGTCCACCATCGGTATTGCGCCTCTCTCACCTTCCTGCTGCTTGTATCAACAACCATATCCATTCCAGTCTCAGCGTCACGCATCTTCACTAGACCGATATTAGGCAACTCAGCCACCCTCTTGTCATATACCTGAATGGCAACAACGTCATGCTTTCTGTTGGCTATAGATAGAGACTGGCAAAAATCTTTCTGATCGATAAAGTCGCTAATTACAAAGGCCGTACAACGTCTTTTTATTGCCTGAGTCATGTACTGAAGGGCGAAACCCACGTCTGTCCTGTTACTTGCAGGATTGAAATCCAGCAACTCGCGAATGATGTACAGGATATGCTTCCTGCCCGTCTTAGGCGGAATAAATTTCTCCACCTTGTCTGTGAAGAAGATTACACCAATTTTATCATTGTTCTGAATAGCAGAGAATGCCAGAGTCGCAGCAATCTCCGTTACCATTTCACGCTTAGTCTGTTTCTGCGTACCAAAGTCAAGACTTCCACTGACATCAATAAGCAACATGACGGTCAACTCGCGCTCCTCTTCAAAGACCTTCACATAAGGCTTATTGAATCGAGCCGTTACGTTCCATTCTATGTCACGTATATCATCACCGTACTGATACTCACGCACTTCACTGAAAGCCATACCACGTCCCTTGAACGCAGAATGATACTCACCAGCAAAGATGTTATTGCTCAAGCCCTTGGTCTTGATCTCAATCTGCCTAACCTTCTTTAAAATATCAGATGTATCCACTGATAATAGGAATTAGGGAACTTCTACCTTGTTGATAATCTTGCTGATAATCTCCTCGCTGGTAATGTTATTGGCTTCTGCTTCATAAGTCAGACCAATACGATGACGGAGGACATCAAAAGCTACAGCCCTAACATCCTCGGGGATAACATAGCCACGATGTTTGATGAAGGCATTAGCCCTTGATGCAAGAGCCAGATTTATGCTGGCGCGAGGAGATGCGCCAAACTCAATGTAATCTTGAATCTCCTTCAAGCTATATTTCTCGGGATAGCGGGTAGCAAAAACGATATCGGCAATGTACTGCTCTATTTTCTCGTCTATATAAACCTGACGAACAACTTCGCGAGCCTTCGTAATATCCTCTGTAGAAACCACAGGACGTACATTGTCATCGGTACCAGAAATTTGCTGGCGGATAATCAGTTTTTCCTCTTCCAACTTGGGATAGTCTATAACGACCTTTAGCATGAAACGGTCCACCTGTGCCTCAGGCAATGGATAGGTTCCTTCCTGCTCTATCGGGTTCTGGGTTGCGAGTACCAAGAAAGGCTTTGGAAGAGCAAAGGTTGTCTTGCCGATGGTGACCTGACGCTCCTGCATAGCTTCAAGCAAAGCACTCTGTACCTTTGCTGGAGCACGGTTAATTTCATCTGCCAAAACGAAGTTAGCGAAAACAGGCCCCTGCTCTACCATAAACTTCTCATCCTTCTGACTATAGATCATGGTACCTATAACGTCAGCGGGAAGAAGATCGGGAGTAAACTGAATTCTGCTAAACTTAGCGTCCACCAACTGAGACAAGGTCTTAATTGCCTTTGTCTTAGCCAAACCGGGAACGCCTTCCAGTAAAACATGACCGTCACTAAGCAAGCCTATAAGTAAAGACTCTATCAGGTGTTTCTGTCCGACAATCACCTGGTTCATTCCTGTAACCAAGTTGGTTACGAAACCACTTTGTTTTTCTATTCGTTCATTTAGTTCACGAATATCTATTGATTCTGCCATTTTTGTGTATTGTATTTTTTATCTTTTTGAGCACAAAGTTACTGCTATTTTAAGATATTTACAATACACAAAACACAAAAAAGGTTATCCGTATGTTTAAATCTGTTAAATGTCCCTATATAAATAACATTTAATGTTATTTTTCTCTTAATTTAGGAAGCTTTACTTCAGTTCCTACAGGCACATTATTGGGATCCGTGAACTTATTGTACGATATTACATACCTAAGTGCATCTTCCGTTCCATACTCTTCTCTAACTATCTTCAGCAGATAATCACCCCACTTTATGGTTCTCGTACCTTTCAGTCCAACAATTTCATACGCTACAGGACCTTGTTTCTTAGCAGCAGGAATTGGCTTCTTTTCGGCAACAGGCTTTGGAGCAGCCTTTTCCGCCTGAGAAGCCACAACCTTGGGCTGTTCTTTCTGTATAGGCCTTACTGACAGTATCGCGTTTTTGAGGGAGTCTTCTATAGCTTTAATGTAAGCTGAATCAGGCTCAACCCTCTTCACTACAAAGACTGTATCTACCACAACGGTAGGCTCCTGAATGTTTTTATTGAAGATTTTGTCGATATCACAACAATTATACTTACCAATGAAATAGCCAACCAGCAAAACTATCCAGAAGAAGGCAAACAGCAGGCCCAACATAGCAGGACTGATATGCCACCACTTGTGCTCTTCAGAAGTTGAAAGTTGAGAATTGACAGTTGAAAGCTTTTCTTCTTTCTGAACCTCTTGAGCCTCTGGAGCATTTGGTTCCTCTGGTATTTCTGTCGTCTCTGAAACATCCTGAGTTTCTGGAGTCTCTGGAACATCTGGTATTTCTGTCGTCTCTGGTGTCTCCGAAATTTCCTGAGTTTCTGGAGTATTAGGAACTTCCGTCTCTACCAAACCGTCATTCAAAGATGTCTGCTCATCGAACTTCTCCATATCCTCCAATGATGTTCCTTCATTAATGACAACTGTCTGAAACAATGCAAAAGGCCTATTAACCTGATCTTTAAGTTCATTATCAGGCGTAAAGGATATCTTTGAATGTCCTGGGATAACAATTCTTTCTCCCGTATTTACATTTACGCTCTCACGTTCCTGTACTTCTATCATCTTAAAGGTACCCAGCCCTTTAATCTTAACTATTTTATCTTGCAGGATACCTTCGCTGATAGTCTCAAAGAATGCCTTCATGAACACTTCAGCATCCTTGAGTTTTGAATTTCTTTTTACAGCTAATGACTGAGCCAGATCTTGGAGTAATACTTTACCTTCCATAATGCAACTTATTTACCATTAACCTTATCCTTCATACCTGTATTGGGTTTAAAACTTACCACCATCTTTGGTGGAACAAGCATACGCTGCTTGGTCGCAGGATTCACTAGAACACGCTCCAGCTTCTTCTTCACCTCAAAGGTTCCAAACCCCGTAATGCCTATTGCATTTTCTTCGGTCAACTCGTTTGTTATAACACTAATGACATCACTTGTCATTTGCACTGTCTCCTTCGTGCTGAAACCTGTCTTAGCACTTAAAGCTGATATGAATTCCTTGTTGTTCATAAACCAACAGATATTACTTATACAACATGAGCATAAAGATCAAACTCCTCTGCACTATCTACCTCTACATTGTAGAACTCGCCTATCTGTAACGTAGTATCGTCCGTTTTGCGGATTAAAATCTCAGGATCAACTTCTGGCGAGTCATACTCTGTTCTTCCTATATAATAATCACCTTCCAGTCGGTCAATGATGACCTTATATTGTTTCCCTATTTTATTTTCCTGATGTGCCAGACTGATATTCTGCTGAACACGCATCAACTTGCTTAACCTTGCCTGCTTTACATCCTGCGGTACATCGTCTGTATAATGTTCTGCTGCATAGGTACCGTCTTCCTCGCTATAGGCAAAGGCACCCATTCTTTCAAATTTTGCCCACTTGATAAAGTCTATCAGTTCAGCAAAATCCTCGTCTGTTTCGCCGGGATAACCTACCATCAACGTCGTGCGAATGTATATGCCAGGTACCTCTCTTCTGATTGTCTCTAGCAACGTATAGGTTTGCTCCTTGGTAATATTCCTGTGCATATTGGCCAGCACATTATCCGAGCAATGCTGTAGGGCTATATCCAGATACTTACAAACATTATCATACTTAGCCATCACCTTCAGCAAGTCCATGGGAAACTGGGTGGGATAGGCATAATGCAGACGTATCCATTCCACACCTGGTGTCTGAGCAATACGTTCTACCAGTTCAGCAATTTTTCGCTCCTTATACAAATCAAGTCCATAATAAGTTAGCTCCTGTGCTATAACCTGGAATTCCTTAACGCCTTGCTGCACCAACTCCTCCACTTCCGCCAGAACATCCTCTATCGGGCGGCTCTTATGAGCACCTGTTATTATGGGAATTGCACAATAGGAACAAGTCCTGTTGCATCCTTCGCTGATTTTTAAATAAGCATAATGGCTGGGGGTAGTAATGCGTCTTGAGTTGCAAGATTCCATGTAATAAGTCTTGTCAAGGTCTGTTATAACGCGTTCCCAGTCAAACTTACCATAAAACCTATCCACCTCAGGCAGTTCACCTTCCAATTCATGAAGATATCTTTCGGAAAGACAGCCCATTACAATTAGTTGTTTAAGATTACCCTTCACTTTTCGCTGGGCCATCTCAAGTATCATATTTATGCTCTCTTCCTTAGCATCACCTATGAATCCACAGGTATTTATAACCGCAATCTCACCTTTAGGATTCTCTGCATCATGTGTCACAGAAAAACCGTTCAACTCCAATTGGCGGATAAGCTTCTCGCTATCCACCAGATTCTTACTGCACCCTAGGGTGATTATATCTACAACAGGCTTTTTCAATGTTCAGCTCTTAAACAGCGAGTCCACAAACTCCCTACGGTTAAACCCTTGCAAATCCTCCATTCCTTCGCCCAAACCGATGTAACGAACAGGAATCTTAAACTGGTCGCTGATGCCAATCACCACACCACCCTTTGCGGAGCCGTCCAGTTTGGTAATGGCCATACTGGTAACATCTGTAGCCTGGGTAAACTGCTTGGCCTGCTCGAATGCATTTTGTCCTGTACTTCCATCCAGCACCAGCATCACGTCGTCCGGTGTATCCGCTTTGAGTTTCTGCATTACACGTTTAATCTTGGAAAGCTCATCCATCAAACCCTTCTTGTTGTGCAGACGACCGGCTGTATCTATCAGTACCACATCCATATCGTTGGCAATAGCACTGTTCAGCGTATCGTATGCCACACTGGCAGGATCGCTACCCATATTCTGCTTCACTACGGGAACACCGACCCTTTCGCCCCAGATAACCAGTTGTTCTACGGCAGCCGCGCGGAAAGTATCGGCAGCACCAAGCATCACCTTGTAGCCAGCCTGCTTAAACTGGTAAGCCAACTTACCTATGGTGGTAGTCTTACCTACTCCATTTACACCAACGACCATAATAACATATGGTTTCTTACCCTCTGGGATTTTAAATCCCTCCGTATCATCGGTATTATTTTCTGTCAGGAGCTGAGAAATCTCATCGCGCAGGATATTGTTCAGTTCGCTAGTAGAGACATATTTGTCTCTGGCCACACGCTCCTCTATACGTTGAATGATGTTCAGTGTGGTATCTACGCCCACATCACTGGTCACCAACACCTCCTCCAGGTTATCCAGGACATCATCATCCACCTTGGATTTACCTGCAACGGCACGTGACAGTTTGCCAAAGAAACTCTCCTTCGTCTTCTCCAGACCATGATCAAGCGTTTCTTTCTTTTCCTTTGAGAAGAAATTAAAGAATCCCATAATTATCTCTATTTACACATTCTTGGGTGCAAAAGTACAAAAAAAACATGATTTCACCGAGAAAGTGCAAATAAATCATATCCAATTGCACGAATTACAAAAAAAAGAGGGCGAATGAATCGCCCTCCTTGGAATTTACTTAACCATGACTTTCTTGCCGTCAACTATATAAACACCCGCCTTTAGCTTAGAACCTTGCTTACGTCCTGAAAGATCGTAAATGTTTCCGGTTCTACGAACGGAGGAGTTAATCGTGGTGATGGCATCTTCGCTGTCTGCAAACTCTGCTATGAGAGCATTCAAGTCTGGAAGTTCTATGCTGAGCGGAAGTTGATCCTCTGCCAGACTGGTAGTGAAGTACGCGGTAAGAGGGCTAAGCGTAGTCTTCGTAGTAATATATTGGAAGGCCGTTCCCTCTGCGTTCAACACGTAGCAGTTATTGACTGGTGTGGACAAAGTAGTTCCGCGGAAGAGGTAGTTGGGTGACGAGATGACCATCTTGTCAGAACCCGACTTGTAGAAGGGAACATCTACAGAACGGAAAACAATAGACCTACCTGCCATAGTGCCATCTGCTGCTATGATGTAGGGCGTAGAACCACGAAGTTCCGTAACAGGACTGAAGATGACTTCGCCATTGGCACCCTGCGCAGAGAATTCATAAATCCAGAAATGATTTCTGCTGTCGTCCAAAGCCATAGGAATTCCGTCAACGTAAACGGAGTCGGTGCCGAACGGCATAGTGAAGGCCTGCCAACCAGTACCATTCTCACCCTGAGGGAAGGTATAGGTGAAGGACGCACTGTCAGCTTGGAATGTTACGGGGATAATGTAAGGTTTTTCATTGACCATCTTGATGTGTTTAGTCTGTTTTCCGACTACGAGATTACATGTATCCAGCATGGCAGGAGGCGTCATGCCTTCTTCAAAGGCATAGATAGTATTAGGATTGGTACGGTTGGGCGACATACGGTTAATCTTACTGCTGCAACTGGCAAGAACACCACAAATATTAGTGGCTGTGGTACTGCTGGCAGCATAGGCTTTACCGGTTACGCTACCGTCGGTTTTCCAGCTGAGAATACCATCCTGTATTTGGCACTTGTAATCCCAGATGCCGCCACCACTGAGCGTTCCATCCTGATTACCATACATGGCCTTAAAACGACAGGTATAGTCTGAACTGATATTGAAATGAACATCCACGGTAACGGACTTGCCCTTTGGAATCTCAACGTTATACTTACTGGTTGAACTACTTGAGGCTGTATTGGCGCCTACTTTCTGTTTCCAGAGCTGAATCTTGACTGTTCCGTCGTAATCTGTGTTGCCGTTGTTCTTGATGGTAGCTTTTGCATAGATTTGATTGCCATAGGCGATGTTGTTGGCACCATTGACTACGGAATAGCTGATGGCAAGGTTTGCCTTGGCGACTTCGGCTTCCGTTACCACCTCCATGATGCCTTGACCTATTACATTAGCTCCCTTTTTGTCATAACAGAGCCAAAGATTGTAGGTGCCAGTTTCCTCTGGGGTGTAGTAAAACGAGATTTCTGCCGTTTCGCCCTTGCGGACACCAACACGGGCCAGATTGTCGGTATATACCATCGTGTTTGTCTTGCTTGCAAAGAGATAAACATCATGGTAGAATTCGTCGGCATTGTTACGGAATTTCACAAGTATTTCCTGTTCCTTACCTACAATACGATTACCAGGGAAAGTGATGGTATCTATGCTAAGATCAGTAACGGGATTTACAATGCGAAGAGTGGGACGGCCATCAGAGTCAACTACGGCCTCGATGTACTGGTCGCGCATGTTGTAGAGTGGTTTCCAGTTCTCGCTATTGATGGGTTTACAGGCAGGAGTAAGCTTGTAGGTTCCCTCTGGAAGTTTCTTCAGGATAGGGAAAGTCTTTGAATTTGTGGCACCATTGGCAATTCCTGTAATGGAAAATCTGGTACCCACAAGTGAGTAACTACCGTCATCTTCGAGTTTCAAGATACCTACATTGAAATTTCCAGTAGCACCTGTCCCATTCTTAAAGGTTGCTTTGACGGATGTGCCGCTGATAGCCACATCGCTAATGCTAAGGTAGGTGTCTGCCTTGATGTTGTCAGGACGACGCAAACCTATAACTGCAGCCTGTCCTCTTGCATAACCGCCGCTTCCAGGAACAGCACCGATGCCGCTGTTATCTCCAGAGTTAAGCACTCCTATCAGGAACCAACCGTTGCTACTGCCACCCCAGCCCCAGTTGACATGGAAGAGTTGTTCGCCATCGAATCCATCCAGCACGAAGGCATGTCCGCCGCTAATCTTTGAGCCGCTGAAAGGTACAGGATAACCGGCAGCTATCTCATTGTATATCAGATCCTGCCACTCGTCTATGCTACACTCGTCTCGACCGACTCTGTGACCACTATCATCAAAGCCGAAGTACTTAACAACATCGGGAGCATGCCAAGTGGCTCCAGAGGAAGCACCATATCCCATCTGTACTGCCGCACCGCAATAGCGCATCAGGTTAGCTACCGCGGTGTCTGCTGCGGTGTGAGCATGATTCTCGTTGCAACTGTATGTATCCTGCATATTGTCCCAGTCAATCTTGGAGCCACGGGGAACCTTGGGGAAGGTAACGGTTTTCTTGGTTCCGTCATCCAGCGTGTAGGTTTTGGAATGAGCGGGAATCTCAACTTTAATTTCGTCAGGATATTTGTGGAAGTTGATGACCTGTGCCCATGCTGTGGCAATACATCCTGTGGCAGGACGTGCCTGTGTACCATCTCCCTTGTAGTACTTCTCGATGGTCAGGTTATAGGGCAATCCCTGATTCCAGCGTGTGGTAAGAATCTCTGGGACACTGTGCTTGGTGTTGATAACCTTGCTGCGCCTTCTGAGAGCGGGCGAACTGGGTTTCAAATCGTTGTCAATAACATATTTGATTTCCTCTTCGTAGCCCTCGAGCCATGCACGCATATTGTCGGGAATTTCATCGGGATCGAAAGAGCCCTGTTCTACATAACCAAGGATAGGTGCTACACGGTCGTCACCAGAAACAATGACATAGCCTCCGTTATCTCCGGCATTGAAGACATAATAGTATGCCTGTTCTTCCTCAGCCTTGGCGGATGCCGATTTGCGTGCAGCCCTGAAGGGTCTTTGAGTAGCGTTGATGTGTTTACCTTTGGCCATCAAGTAAGACTGGGCTGTATAAAGCGCCGTC
Source organism: Bacteroidaceae bacterium (assembly GCA_024683455.1). Taxonomy (GTDB): domain Bacteria; phylum Bacteroidota; class Bacteroidia; order Bacteroidales; family Bacteroidaceae; genus Physcousia. The sequence continues at coordinate 3,514 of JAIKYE010000041.1, read as the reverse complement.
TGTCGTCCAACAGGTTCGGCCGTAGCCATAATGGCACAGCAAAACATCAAAAAAGTTAATTTTAGTTTCATAATGTTGTTGTTAGTATTTAAATAAAAAGTTTTACAAGGTTAATGTTGTGCATAGAGAGTGGAAGCTGAACGCACGTCACCCCGACTTACATCATACGATTTCTTTCTTAAATTAGTTTTTTCGGTCACAAAGATATAATATAGTGGGAAAACGGCAAAGACTTTTTCTATTTTTTTTCAGACAAAAAATCATCTTTTTATTAACAAAATAAATGTAAGTAAAAATACAAACAAAATAAAGTAATCGTATACTCTACTCAGGTTAAAAAAAATATCACAGGCAACTCGCAAGAAGGTTTCTCCGGATTACCGTTTTTCGTTAAGAGGAAGCACCTTTTTGGCTTACCCGTAGTAAGCAGGCCGCCTAAAGGAAGTAAGCAAATTTGCAGGTTTAAGAAACATATCATACCGTTTCATGAAAATAAAACAGCGAGGCCAACAGGCTTTTATAAAATAATGTATATCTTTACCCACCCTAATGAATATAATAATGAAACTATTAACATTTCTACTTGTCGCCTTAATAAGCGCGTCCCCTATCCAAGCAAGTGATAATTTTGTGCGCGTCTCTGGCACAAAGCTGTTGGCACGTGATGGTCAGAGCATAGTGCTGCGCGGCGCAAACTGTGGCAACTGGATGGTACGTGAACCATATATGATGAACACATCCGGAAACTTAGACCGACAGTATAAGTTCGACAAAATGATTGCCGATGTGTGCGGTGAATCCAAGGTTGAAGAGTTCGACCGTCTATGGATGGACAATAATTTCTGTGAGGAGGACATGAAATTCCTCTCAGAAAAAGGATTCAACACCATGCGGGTACCGATGCATTACAAATACTTCACCTTACCAATAGAAAAGGAAGCTGTTGCTGGTGAGCAGACGTGGCTACAAGAAGGATTTGGTCGAATAGACTCGATGTGCGTATGGGCAGAACGGCATAACATCCTGCTCATACTGGATATGCATGCATGCCCAGGCGGACAGTCCTCGGGGGATATATGCGACTACGACTCCAGCAAACCATCGTTATGGGAAAGCGAAGAGAACCGCACAAAACTCGCTGCCTTATGGAAAAAGATAGCCGAACGATATAAAAATCAAAAATGTATAGCGGCATACGATCTCATCAATGAAACAAACTGGACGCTTGCCAATAACAATAAGCTATTGTGGGACACCTTCAGAAATATCATCAAAGCGATACGGGCAGTTGACACAAACCATATAGTTATTCTGGAAGGGAACTCATACAGCAACGACTATACGGGTTTCCCTCAGACAAAGATGGATGCGAAGATGATGCTGCAGTTCCATCGTTATGGCGTTTACAACACCAAGGAACAGGTACAATACATGGCAGACATGGCCAGCAAATACAACTGTCCGGTTTATATAGGTGAGTTCGGTGAAAACAGCAACTCATGGACAGCCGGATGCGTTCGCCTGTATGAAGAAGCGATGCAGTTTGCAGGATGGACCTGCTGGCCAATGAAAAAGAGTAATATAAACTCCATACTCCAGGTAAAACGCGTATCCAACTATGACAATGTTATCACTCAATGGCAAAATGGCACAAGGCCATCCCCAACAACATTATGGAATGCATGTAAAGCGTGGGCCGAAGCACAGCACATAAGTAAATGCATCATACGTACAGATTATATAGACGCCCTACTCCGCCGTCCCTTCAGCGATGAATGTGTTCCGTTTTCTGCCTGTCAGACAGGCAAATACATATATGCTGCACATTACGACATGGGACCAACGGGTGAAGCTTATTGGGATACGGACGATGCATCCTATCAGTATAACGGCGAGGATTTTACCACATGGCAGAAGGGATGGACTTATCGAAATGATGGCGTGGATGTGTACGAAAACCCGAATGACACTAAAAGCTGTGGATATTATATAGGTGAGACGAAGGATGGCGAATGGCTCCAATACACAATAGAGAACCCAAACGAAGCAGGAAAATGGCAGATGCAACTGCGATATGCCATAAACTCAGGTTCTTCTACAGTACGCATCACGGTAAACGACCGCGCTGTAACAGCCTCCACGAAACTGTCGTCCACAGGGGGATACACTACATGGGCAACCAAAACATTTACGAATGTTCTTTTACCTAAAGGAACCTTGCGCGTGCGCGTATATATAGAAAAAGGTGGGCTCAACATAAACTGGTTGCGCATAACGAACAGAAAGGATGCTACAGAACAAGAGATAGACGCATTAAAACCAGACACAGACGAAGGGCGAAATCATCTGACAAATGGTGAATGTGAATACCAAGGCGCTTGGCAGACAGCCGCCTTAGCTTCTATAAACAATGCAAAGTATGTATGGAACGCAACAGGAAACACACCCTCAGGCGGTAATGGAGGAGCTTTGTGCATTACAAACGCCAGAAGTCATTCACTTAACACTGTACTGTACCAGCCTGTGGAGGTGATTGCCGGACACACCTATTCTGCAGACGTGGCAGTTCGTGGCAACAACGAAAACGGGGATTTTTGGATTCAAGCCTTCATGATTACCGAAAAGCCAAAGGATTACGCTGACACAGGGTTGGAAGAGGACAATACTATAGGACAGCTGAATTCATGGAAAGATGCATCGCTTGCCAATTATGATGGTATGATGTCTGTCAAAGCTAAGGCAGGATCAAATCACACCACAGGAGTAATGAAGTGGAAGGCCAAGAAAACTGGGATCGTTTACTTTGGTTTGAAAGTTGGAACAAACAAAACGTCTTTCTGCTATTCCTTCGACAATTTCACGCTTAAAGATCTGACGGCAGAAACTGAGACGTCGATAAACAACATTGGTGCAGACAACCTACTATATAAGCTTAACGGCTCAACGCTAACATTAGAAAAAGGAAGTCGTGCCTATAATATAACAGGTCAGCCATTAGGGGCGGGAATGAAGACCTCTGGCATACACGTTATAACCAACGGCAAGAGAACACAGAAGGTAATGATTAATTAAGCCAGAACAAAAAAAAGAGCAACCTCAAACTTGAAGTTGCTCTTTTAATTTAGTGTATCTTGGAAGAACCTTAATTAGTTCTTGAAGAAATCCTTAACAGCCTCGTTGGGCACCATCTGCTCATCGAAAGAGTAAGAACCAGTCTCTGGGTTCTTTACCATCTTGATAACTTTGGTATATGAACGGCCATCGGTCTTACCAGTCTGAAGAGAGGCCACTGTTTTCTTTGCCATAGTCTATTTTTTTCTAATGAGTTTATTACTTGATTTCCTTGTGAACAGTCATCTTCTTAAGGATGGGGTTGTACTTCTTGAGCTCAAGACGCTCAGGAGTATTCTTTCTGTTCTTGGTGGTAATATAACGAGATGTACCAGGCAGACCGCTTTGCTTCATCTCTGTGCACTCCAGAATAACCTGTACTCTGTTGCCTTTTGCTTTCTTT
>JAIKYE010000024.1 GCA_024683455.1 Bacteroidaceae bacterium | reverse complement strand
AACGACGGCGGAACGAACTTCCAACTACCTTGCTACCCCCTCGCTATGGTTCTGTATCTCTGCCGGGGATGATTGGGGACATCAGGATACTCCTTTTCCAGTTTCTCGGCAAGTCTCGGCAAGACTTTGTTCCTTATGTAGTTCTTGTCCCTGTTGGCTAACTGCGCTATTTCCTCCATCGACCGCCATGTCGAACAATATTCCAGAATGTAGATGGCCATTTCTTCGGCAGAGACTTTCTTCCTCAGAGTTGCAACCTTTTCTTCGGAAGTTGCAACCATTGGCTCTGAGGTTGCAACCTTTCCACCCAATCTTGCAACCTTAGGACTTGAGGTTGCATCTTTTGCATCTACACTTGCATCCTTTTCTTTAACTGGGGACAAACTGGGAACATTACCGCCATCTTTACCGCCATTCTCGTTGATATAACTCTGTGAGACTTTTACCTCAACCTTGAATGCTGTGACAAGATTAACGTTGAACTCTGCAGGTTTATTACCATTTGCCTTCAAATCTGTTTGTACTTGTCCTACACCTCGATTGAACATATTGACATAACCCAACGTCTTCATGGCACTAGCTATAAGCGGATTGCGATAGTCTTTCACACTGGGGAAATTCTCTGGGCGGGCATTGCCATATAGACCGCCTGCATTCAATATTTCCAGATGACCAGCATACTCATAGAAACGAAGTGGCGTATTACTCTGCATATCGCGGTGCATACAGGCGTTGAGAAGCAGCTCTCGGATAGCCTGATAAGGGTAGTTGCTGACCATTTCTTCACGTAGGATGGAAACGAAAACGGGTTTCTTCTTGATAACAGACAACTCCAAAAGTGATTCAAGACGTGGCAGCAGTTCACAATAGTTGCCCTCCAACTGCATTTCGTTCTCTACCTCACTGGTTACATCCTCACCCTTGAAGCGCACATACTGAACATATAATCCAGGCATGAAACGACGAGGTTTGTAGCCAAACAGGACGACTGCTGCGTATGTGGGGCAATGATGCTCTGTGTCATACATACCCACTGCGGCCATCTGTTCCTCGATAGGACGGGTATCAGACTCTACCAATTCACTACCTAATAGTGGTATCAGATACTTTGTGCGCAACAAATCTGTGTTGATATCGTTCAGTTTGGCTGCCAGACAAGGCATGGTGTCGAAGGTTGCCATGAATGACATTCGACGCTCTGCCAATATACGCTCTTCGGCTTCCGTTGCTATGTCACGACGAGGACCTATACGAATAAAAGTACGTCCACGATAGCGAACGGGCGGCAGATCAGACGGACTAACCTCAGCCACCAGCAAATCGCCTTCTGGGAATTGGAAGCGGTCAACGTTCATCACAGGTATAGGCAGGATATTTCCGTTGGAACGTATGGCTGCAATCTTTTTTAGCAAGTCATCGGTGACCTTCAGACCAGACAACTCTCCGTTGTCGTAAGCTCCCAATATCAGATAACCATTCTTGCGCGAATTAGGCAAATCGTTAGCAAAAGCACATATCGCCTCCTGAAACTTGTCCATGTCTCCTGTTGACGTGGTGCGTTCCACTCTGTAAGTCTCCGTGCTATGCAACAATTCTAATATCTCGTCTTTAGTTATCATATTCTCTATTTTGGATTCTGCTACAAAAATACAATTTATTTTATGTACGCACAAAAAAAGCTCGCTATTTTTATAACGAGCTTATATATTTAATTGGGGATGTAACTACGAACGACGATGGAATCACGGATATTGCCACAAACTCGCTTACCCGTAGTAAGCGGGCCGCTTAAAGGAACTAAGCGGGGCGTCTAAAGGAAGCGGAATAAAAGGACGTCAGCATCTCAAAACATGCCTGTGAAAATCACCCTTCTTTTCTGAACTCCATAGGGGAGACGCCTGTGATTCTGCGGAAGGCGGTAGAGAAGTAGTCGGGGTTGTTGAAACCTACTTCGTATGCAATTTCCTTAAGGGTTTTTGTGGAATTCATAATCAGGAATTTGCTTGGCTGGATGTGTTGTCGTATGATGAGATATAGCCCAGCAGCATATTTACGCAGCCGCTCAGCAATTGCTGGTAGCCTTTTTCCATATGCTGAGCCGCCTCTATGCCAAGGTTAAAGAGGTGGATGGTGGTCGGAAAACAAATAACCAAAACTTATGGCAACTGTGAGAGCACCTGACGGGCTACGTGGGTGCGGTAGTGGGAGGTCTCAAAGTAGTTGTGGTAATCTGCATTCCATGGATTAGGACCAGAGAAGTCGTGGACATTCTGAGCGCCGAATCTTTCTTGAAGCGCCTGCACATCCGAAGGATTGAGACGTATTTGATTGTAGAGCGGGCTGATGATGATGTGACACTGGGTATGATGCTTCCTGAATACGTTTGCTATGGAATCCAGCAGTCTCATGTGTTGTGTTTTGAGTACGGAGGGTGATACGGAATCAGGGAACTGTGCGCCCTGAAACTGACTAACACGCTGAGGGGTATAGTAGCCGCCAGAGGCTATCTGCTCCTCCATGGGCAGGAAGTCACACTCGTTGGTCTGCGGATTGTAGTTGAAGAGGTCCTCGCTGAGGAGATGGTTCTTCAACATATAAGGCCGCAGCGTATGGAATGTTCGGTAGTCTATCAAGGCCCACAAGTATCTGACATTAAGGAATGCCCTGAAATTGTACCAATGAAAAGAAGCCCAGTTGCTATAACCGGTAAGGGCCGGGTCGGACTCGCATAGATGCCAATGCGGACTCTGAAGACGACTAAGTAGGTCTGCATCACAGACAAAAAGCACGCTTCTCAGGCAGTCTCCCTTGTTGTCTATCAGTTGCACCTTCTCCCATATACCTTGCAGGGATTCTGCTGCAGCATCAAAATGGTAGCATCTGCTTCCGGATGGAAGATGCTTCTGCCAATCGGCAATGGGATAATACATACTGCGCGAGTTGCCAAAGATAAAGGCATCATAATGCTCACGAGGCTGCCGCCTCAGATAGTTGCGGGTAGCTACATGTGAGGGGTTGAGGGATATGCCGTCCGACTTGCCTGTCGGGTAATAGTTGTCATAGTCCCAAACTACCTTAAAAGGATCTGTGACAATGTAAGCTGCCAGCAGCAGTACAAAAGGCAGACTGAACAGTACCAGTGTTTTTATGAAGCGTGTCATGTTGTAGCGGGGCTTTAGAATTGGAAATACATAAACTGACTGCCCGCTGTTCCCTTAAGGACGATGGTAAGGAGCAGAAGATAGTATATGAGCCATCTGGCCCAGCGCTGCTGGGGTAGTCGGCAGTCACGCCATTCAGCCCATAGCATAATGGCTACAAATATAAGAATACTCTTGCTATATGCGGGGATGGAGAAGTCCATTGTACTGTAGATGCGCTTGATGTAGCAGAGTGAATCTCCCAGATTGCCTGTATGGTAGAGTACGCGACCCAAGCTGATCAGCAGGAAGGTAAAGAGGGTTGAAATGAGCGTTGAGATTCGTTTCCAGCCCTTTTCTCCTTGCTCCGTCTCTCCTGATTTAGGCCTGCGGAGCCATCCCATGCAGTAGGGGATGAAGAGAAGTCCGTGATACAATCCCCATGCCAGCCAAGGCCAACCTGCTCCGTGCCACAGACCGCAGAGCAGGAATACCACAATGGTGTTGCGAATGTTCATAAGTTTGCTGCAACGGCTTCCTCCCAAGGGGAAATATACATAATCCCGGAACCATGTGGTAAGGGTGATGTGCCAGCGACGCCAGAAGTCAGGGATGCTGGTAGCCAGATAGGGATTGTTGAAGTTCTTGGAGAGCTGAATGCCAAACAGGCGTGCTGTTCCTATAGCAATATCGCTGTATCCTGAGAAATCGGCATATATCTGGAATGAGAAGATAAAGGCTCCGTAGAGCAGGGTTAATGTTCCCAGGTGTGCGAAATCTCGAAAGATAAAGCCTGAAATAATAGCACAGTTGTCTGCTACAATCATTTTCTTGCAGAGTCCCCAAAGAATGAGTCTGCCACCTTCTACGGCTTGCGGATAAGAGAAAGAGCGCGCCTGCTTCATCTGCGGTAACAGATTGGAAGCACGTTCTATGGGACCTGCCACCAACTGTGGGAAGAAACAGATATAGGCGGCAAAGGGAAGCAGATTCCGTTCGGCTTGTATCTTGCCCCTATAAACATCTATGGTATAGCTGAAAGCCTGAAAGGTATAGAAACTGATGCCTACAGGTAGGATGATATGCATCAACGGCCAACTCATATCCCAACCAAAGACGGATAGCAGCCGGCTAAGACCATCGATAAAGAAATCCAGATACTTAAAGGTGCCCAGAATTATCAGGTTGGCAACTATATTGAATGCGCTGGCCAACCATGCAGCACGATGGTTCCCCTTAGCATGCTGTTCCTCTATGTAGATTGCCGAAAAATAGCTGCAAAGCGTTGTGAAGATGATCAGGAAAAGGAATCGCCAGTCCCACCACCCGTAAAAAACATAGCTGGCAAGAATAAGAAAAGTATTTTGCCAACAAAGCCTGTTGTGCAGCATCCAATAGATGCAAAACACAACAGGCAAGAAAAGGGCGTATGCTACAGAATCAAATGCCATTCGGTAGCACCGGTATTACTTCTTTTTACCCTTGGGGGCTTTTGTTAAATCCAATACGCGGACGTTTCTGAACTTCAGACCGGCACCATGACCGAGGAAACCAATGTGACCTGTCTTGTTGAACATACCGGGATGGTTCTTGTGGTCAACGGTGTA
>JAIKYE010000101.1 GCA_024683455.1 Bacteroidaceae bacterium | reverse complement strand
GCGCTGCTTCAGGTGTGCCACCACATGATCGGGCACCTTGCTCAGACGTCCGCCCAACAGGGGTTCCATGATGACGGCAGGAATCTCCAGTTCTACCAGTCTGTTGTACAGGTATTCGCCAGAACGACCCTTATCCTTATCGTTGTGCCAGTCGCAATAGTTGGCCTGAATCTGTACAAAGTCCCATTCGTATTCGTCGTGATGGTCCAGCATCCAGTCATAGACAGCTACATCGCCATGGAAGGAGAATCCCAGATTCTTTATTCTTCCTGCAGCACGCTGTTCCATCAGCCAGTCCAGCAGACCGTTGTCCAGATACCTTTGGTGCAGGTTCTGCATACTGTTACCCACAGAGTGCAGCAGCAGATAGTCTATGTAGTCCGTCTTCAGGTTCTTCAGGCTGTTCTCGAACATCTCCTTTCCAGCCTCGAAGCTATATTGCTGCGGACTGAAATTGGAAAGCTTGGTGGCAATGTAATACTGGTCTCTGCGATAGCCACTCTTCTCGAGGGCTATACCCAGTGATTCCTCGCTCTTACCACGGCAGTAGGCTGGCGAAGTATCGAAGTAGTTCACCCCGTGATCTAGGGCGTACTTACAGAGGCGGTTACATTGCTTCTGGTCTATCTCATCGCCGTTGGCATTTTCCTGTGTACGTGCGCTACCGTTCTTTACGGTTGGCAGACGCATCCATCCGTAGCCCAAGATGCTTACTTCCTCATTTGTCTTAGGATTAACCCTGTAGGTCATCTTGTCTGTGGGAACCTTTCCTGTATGGTGTCCCATATAGTCAATCTTTCCGTTACTTTCGGAACTTCCTGTGCCACAACTTGCCAAAGCCGTAGTTGCTGCCACAGTACCTGTAACTTTCAGAAAATCTCGTCTATCTATCCTTTTCATATTCGTTAAATTTAACCCCCTCCCTTCCTCCCCGGGGGGAGGAGAATAGATTAGGGTTATTTTTACTTTTTCTTCTAACGTATTTTAAAATATCCTCCCCCTCGGGGGAGATGAAGGGGGGTTAAATCTCCCTGTGCACCTCGTGTCCCTCGACATAGATGGCGCTGAAGGGGCGCGATGGACAAAGGTTCTCGCAGGCACCGCAACCGATACACTTCTCCTCGTTCACCACAGGGATGAGCAGAACTCTCTCGCGAGGAATCTCCTGATTGTCGGCATCCAGCCAGCGCCAGCCGTCCTGATGGACGCCAGCCTGCAGGGGAACCATCTGAATGGCCTGGGCAGGACAATGACGGGCACAGTTGCCGCAGGGGATACCATCGGCTATAGGCAAACAATTGTCTTTCACCCAAACGGCATGACCCACCTGTATGGCTGTCTTCTGTTCCTTGGTAATGGGTTTGATAGCTCCTGTAGGGCAGACATTACTGCAGCGGGTACATTCAGGTCGGCAGTAACCACGTTCGTAGCTCACCTCCGGCTGCATAAAGCGGTCCAGACTGTTGCTGGGGCGCAACACATCGTTGGGGCAGCTGCTGATGCACAACTGGCACGAGGTACAATGTTCCGACAGATTCCTCAGTGATATGGAGCCTGGAGGGGTTATCAGTTTGTCTCTTTCAGGCTTCTTCTTGTCCTCAATCTCGGCCAATCCGCCATCCGTAGTCTTATCCTGTGCCTTCACCAACGCTGTTCCAGCCAACAAAGCCACACCCGTCAGAACGGCACGACGACCTTCGTCAGGCCCCTCTCCCCGCTCCCCCAAAGGGGAGGGCTCATAATGTTGAGCATTGTCCTTTTCTTGGCTTCCTGTCTCTTGGAGAGGGCGGGGGGTGAGGCCACCAAACTTAAGGGCACCAAACTTACATTCCTCCAGACAATCGCCGCAAACCACGCAGCGCGAGTAGTCTATTGTGTGGTTCTTAAGGTTGATACAGGCCGACTTGCAGTTACGCTCGCACTTGCGGCAGTTCTTGCAGGCATCGGCATTTATCACCACCTTCAGCCTCGAATATTTAGCCAGTATGCCTAAGAACGTTCCCACGGGGCAGATGGTGTTGCACCACGTACGACCGCCCCTCCAAGCCAGCACACCTATTATTATCCATGCCGCCAAAGCCGCAATAAGGGCAGGGATGCTCTTCAGCCACACATCCACCTCGTAGAAGGCGTAGCTGTCGTAATGTTCGGCCAAGGAAGCCAAGGCATTATTAGCCAACTTATAGAGTGGCGAGAATACCGTCCCCACAATCCTGCCGTAGGTACTGTAGGGCGCAATCAGTCCTACCACCCAAGCCATACTGGTGGTCAGCAGAAAGCCCGTCAGAGCCAGGATGCTGTAGCGCAGGATGCCTTTCTCCTCACTGTAGCTGTACTTGTTTCTCTTCTTGCGAAACCAAGCGATAGCATCCTGCATCACACCCAGCGGGCAGATGACAGAGCAGTAGATACGGCCAAACAGGAGCGTCAGCGCAACGATAAACAGCAGCGCTCCGATGTTCATAGCCACCAGGGCAGGCAAGAACTGAATCTTAGCCATCCATCCCAGGTACACATGCGACGTACCAGTGAAATCCACCAGCAGCCACGTTATCAGCACCCAGAAGATGAGAGCCAGCGTGATTCTAACTTTTCTAAGCATGACAGAAAGTAGTTAATTTGTTTGTAAATGGATAAAGTTTTGGGGTAAAGGTATGGATAAAATCTGATTAACAAAGAAAGAAAGCGGAGTTTTTTTCTAAAACCCCGCTATAAACATCAGAACTATATTGTTTTCCCCTGTTAGAAATGTGCAGGATCCGTAGCCCAATCGTAACAAGGGTCTATACCGTTAACATAATCCTCAAAGGAGGTAGTCAATGTCTTAGCCAAAGGAATCTCATCCCCCCTTGTCTCGTCAGGGCGGATAAAATATTTGTGTGAAATACAACCTTGAATATTTGTGTTGGGAAGATTCCATTGTATCACATCTCCGTAGTGAGAGGGGCTATATGATGCAGGCTCACCTATAACGGTTCCTATGTTATTATCCACTGCAAAGGTTATCAGCAATCCTGCGCTACTGAAGGTGCGTTGACCCTGAATCCATATAACTTTTCCATCAAAAGGTGGTACTTTACTTTGCCAGACGTTGTGATTGCTGGTTGAATTATATAAAAAAGAAGGGTCTATCCCCTGTGCTTTATAGTTATCTATTGCCAGTTGGGATGGACGCACTTCTGTTCTTGTACTTGTAATGGATGATTTAAGTCTGCTCAATAGTTCATTGCAGAGTAAACTATTACCACCACTGTTTTCTCGTACATCAACAACAAGTTTATTGACGTTCTTTTCTTTCATAGCTTGGAACATTTCATTGAGGAAGTCCGTGAAGAATGGAATAGGATTAAGTGATGACTGAGATGTCATAGTTCCAGCATCTTGGCATTTATCAAAAAGCAAATAACATATACCTTCATCAAGAATCTTGTATGTGAAAGGTTTTTTCATGGCACTCCGTCTCATCTGTTCGACGGGAGATGGAGTGCTTTGGATTATTGACCAGTTTCTGAAATTTGCAGGAACAGGGCGTAACTTTAGGGAACTTCCATCGCTAAAAGATAGGTTTAGAGAAGAATCGGGTTCGCATAGTCCCAGTTCATGCCAAGGAAAAAACAAACATGCCAGTTCCTGAAATGTTTTCTTAAATCCAGCCTCATTACCTACGCTGTAGAATGACTTAAATTGATTACAGATGGTGGACAAATCTTTGCCGTTAATCTTAGTAATCTGTTTTCCTAAGGAAGATTCCATTCCCTTTTGAATAACATCTATATAATAGTCATTTCCGTCTATATAGAAACGAAAAGGATATTTCAGATCAGCTACATAATAAAAAGAGGTACTTGTATGTGCATCATGAATCTTAGCTGCAACCTGCTGCGTGTAGAAAACAAATTCCTGCAGGTTTTTGCATTTGCCACAGCGGGTGTAGCCTTTCTTCAGTTCCTTCTTAACATTAAAGGGAGGATTCTTTTCAAAGGCAGGATGCGTGGTTTGCAGCATATCCATAAAGAGCAGGAAATCCTTCTGGTATTCATTACCTTTTTTGTATTTACTGCTCTCCT
>JAIKYE010000093.1 GCA_024683455.1 Bacteroidaceae bacterium | reverse complement strand
AGAGGGCCTTCAGAGGAAAGACTGGATGTCTTTCCGTGCCCGATGAGGGGAGTAATCTATGATTACGACGGTGGGGTGTAGGTAGCCGCCGTTTTTATTAAAGAAGAAGCCTCTGCATCTAAAAGATGCGGGGGCTTTCTTGTTTTATGCGTTTATAGTTCCCTGCTCTTTCATGGGTGAGAAGGCGGCTGGTGAGCCCTTTGTATGAAGCCTGAATTCAAGGGGTTTGATGCTTGCAAACCTATTGAATTCAGACTTCAACCCCATCGTAATCAACCTGTCCTAAAAATATGCAATGTCTGAAGTCTATATTATTGTAAAATCTTCTCTTTTTCTTATATGTTCTTGCGTGTTTAGGCTCGTGTTTTCCCTTTTTAGGGAAAAAATAAACGAAATTCTCTGTATTTATTAGGGAAAATGCAAAAAGTTGCTATATTTGTGCGCGAAAAACTATTAAATCTAAAAACGAGAAACCAAACTTTATTAACATGAGACAAAGATTACTTTACGGTTTTCTTTTACTGTTTGTCTGTCTGACGAGCAGTATTAGATCGTGGGCACTAGAGCAAGATGGTAATGGTGTCTATCAAATTGGAACACCGCAGGATCTGATAGATTTTGCGACGTTAGTGAATACTGGTGGCAATAACATGTCTGTTAATGCGGTTTTAACCGATGACATTGACATGACAGGCCAACCTTGGGATAATCCCATCGGTAACTGGCTTAACAGTAATGGCTATAAAGGCCATTTTGATGGTCAGGGTCACAAGATTACAAACCTTGTTTACACTACAGCCATGAATTATCATGGTTTTTTCGGCGTGCTTGTAGATGGAGCCGTTGTGGAGAACTTTTCCATTTATGGAACGATAACCAATGAAAACTATGATGCTATTTCGGTTATTGCTTATTCAAAAAATGATGCGATTTCTAACAATATCCGCAATATCCATAGTTACTTGACCCTTATCTCTTCTGGCGGTGACAAGAAAGTTGGAGGTATTTTAGCAAATGGTAACAATGGTACGACGTATGTTGACCGTTGTATTTTCTCTGGTTCTATCAGTTCTACTGGCAAAACCAATTGTGGTGGTATTGTTGCTTATATCCAAAATAATGCCAGCGCGAATGTTCATATCACCAATTGTATCTTCGACGGAAACCTCGAAAGTACAGTCGCTAGTACATATTGTGGTGGTATAGTAGGTTATATTGGAGATAAAAGTAGCAAATATACCATTAAGAGTTGCCTTTCTGTTGGAACCATTACTTCTTCTGTTGCTGGTGCTATTTTTGGTTATGTAAGAAATGGCGGCGGCGGTTCAAGCTACAATTATTACCTCGGAGGTAAGACAAGTGGTTTGACAGAAGGAACCGGGGCTGACTATAATGCTACATTAGCAACTGCTAAGCAGATGAAAAGTGGCGAGGTATGTTTCAATCTGAATATTGAGAACGGTGAGAATATTGCCTTCTATCAGAATTTAGGTGAGGATGACCTGCCTACATTGGATTCTACCCACAAGTGTGTTTATGCTATAGGTGAGAGACTGTGTGATGGTTCTTTCTCTGGCGATGTAGTATATTCTAACGAAGATAATGGTGGTGGAGGTATTCCAGCACATCAGTATGATGAGGGTTACTGTAGCGTTTGTGGCGCTATGGATTTAGATTACATGACACCTGTTGACGGTTGGTTTGAGATAGGAACAGGCAGGCAGTTGCGCTGGTTTGCTGATTATGTAAATCTCGGTAACTACAATGCCAATGCCAAGTTGACAGATGATCTTGTACTTTATACTGAAGAGCAGATGGCTATTATCGGTACCAGCTCTTCTACGGCTTATAAGGGAATCTTTGACGGTCAGGGGCATGAGATAACAGGCTTCCACTTGACGGTTAATGAATTTGTTGGTGGTTGTGGCTATGGTATGTTTGGTAATACTAATGGCGCTACCATCAAGAACTTCAGTATCAACGGTGAGATGACATTTGAGAACGGCGGTGCTGCGCCTGATAGCAATTTGGGATGCGCTCTTGTCGGTTTCCCCGATGGAAAAACCCTTATTCAGAACATCAGAAGCGAAATGGAAATCTATGGCAATATTAATTCTCATGTGGGTGGTATTGCTGGTTCTTTGCGTACAGCTACCGTTGACCGTTGTGAGTTTGCCGGACAAATAAATGGCCTTAGCACAACGAATTGTTGTGCAGGTATCGCAGGTTATACCAGTGCAGGTACCATTACCAACTGTATCTTCTCAGGATCCGTTGAGGGTGACGGAACTGGTTACTTCGCTGGAATCTTAGGTTATGTAAACAATACCTCAGCTGTTGTTAAGAATTGTCTGTCTGTCGGTACCGTAGAGAACGAAGAGTCTCAGTGGACTGCAGCTATAGTAGGACGTCTGAGAAGCATTAATACTTACAGCAACAACTTCTATAAAGGAGAAATCAATGGTGTTGGTGGTGGCGAGATTGCACTGCGAGAGGATGTGTTGGAGAATACCACTCAGGTTACTGAGCCTCAGCTGACAAGTGGAGAGATTACTTGGGCATTGAATGGAAGCACCTATGTAATCCCTGCTTTCTACCAGACATTGAGCGTGGACGATGTTCCTGTGTTTGACCCAACACACGATGTGGTTTATCAGACAGTAGATGGTTTCGGTAGCATGCCCATAGACGGATCTATGGATGAATTCCAATATGCATTCTCTGAATTGCAGGATGCTATGGCTGAGGAAATTATTGCCTGCAAGCAGGTGGTCGATAACTATATAGAAGCTTCTGCTCCTTTGGCAGACATTGATACCTATGAGGCCTTTGTGGCTGCTTTTGCAGAGTTGAAGCCCTTGCTGGACGCAATTGACGCGTCTGTTAAGTGTTATGAAGCATACATGGGTGCATGTACTGCTGCTGCTGAGTATATGGAAAAGAACGATGTTGGCGGAAAGGAGTTTGAACAGTTGAACACTTATCTGACCACTGACGCAGAGCCTAGCGAAGAGTTCCCCAATGGTACATACCTTTATATTATACGTACACACGTGTTGACCGACGAACAGATTGTCGCAGAAAAGGCTGAGGTAGAGGCTCGTCTGCAGACTGCTATTGCTAACAACTATGTTGAAAATACCGATATCACAAATATGCTGGTAAATGCCACCTTCGTAGATGGCACGACTGGTTGGGAGACATCGGCTACGCCTACTTTTGCTACTGTAAATGGTACTACAGCAGCTGAAGTGAAAGATACCTTCAGCATGACTCAGACCTTGACAGGCCTGAAGAATGGTATTTATCTTCTTGGCGCTAATGCTGCACAGAGCTCAGGTTCCGATCTCTTAAGCCAGTATTATTCAGCTCAGCTGATTGCCAATGGTAATATGAACTTTGTTCAGGTTCTTTCTGAGAATGCTGTCGAAGAGAAAGCTGCTGCAGATGATAAGGAGATTAATGGCTTGGAGGTTTATGTTCCTGCTTCTGCTCAGGGCTTCACTTATGCCATGACTGCAGGCAGATATGAGAACTATACGGCTGTACGTGTTACTGACGGAAAGTTGACGGTAAGCATAGCCAATCTAGGTACAGGCTTTGGTATCGATCAGGTGTTGATGGGTGGCTTGCGTCTTGTTTATTTAGGCAAGGGCGATACTACTTGTGAGGGTTTGAACGCTGTTCTTGAGAGCTATCGCAATAGAGCACAGACCATCATTAACTTTGAATACAAAGCTGAAGAGTATGAAAAGTATCCTAACATCTCTGTGGAACTGAAGAATGCTTTGCAGACATGTTGTGATGCAATAGCAGAGGCTCAGACCGGTGACGAAAAGATGGCCTTAGTAGATAGATTCTCTGCTTTGATGAAGGATGTGTATGATTGTCGTAAGGCCTACATTGAATTGATCAAAGTTAGTGATGAAATGATCGCTTTGTCGGAAGAACTGACGATGAGCGGTGCATTGTCAGGAGAGGATGATGATGCTATTTACAAAATGTATATGGATGCTCAGCAAGCTTTCGTAGATGGTTCTTATACGCTTGCTCAGGCACTTGAGGCTATCAAGAATTTGCGTGAGTATGGCAATATTATTCCTCCAACTGACGAGGATGGAACTTACCTGCTGAGTACACCTCGTCATCTGGCAGCATTTGCAGCTAAGATAACATACGGAGATGTTAAGATTAATGGTAAACTGGTTGCTGATATTAATCTTGAGGAGCTCGAGTGGCTTTCAGCTGGAACACATGGAACTCATAATAAGATAGATACAGCCACTCCATACGAAGGAACTTTTGATGGTCAGGGTCATAAGATAACCAACCTTTCCATTACTGTAAGCAGTGAGAGCTACTATGGATTGTTTGCATGTGCAAGCGGTACTATCAAGAACTTCTCCATTAGTGGTAATATTACCATGAATGCTGGCGACTTTGTTGGTGCTGCCGTAGGTCAGATGACTGGTGGTAAGTTGGAGAATGTACATAGCTCTGTAAACATAGAGGCTGGCAATGGCTCTAAGCATACTGGTGGTGTTGCTGGTGCTATTACCAATTCTGTAGAGGTTATTGGCTGTAGCTATAGCGGAACTCTTAATGTAGGCTCCAACAGCGATAGCTTTGGTGGTATTGGTGGGTATGCCGGTGCTATGACGATGTCTGGATGTCTGTTTGATGGTGTTATCGAAGGTGACGAAGGCAATGAGGCTGTATATGTCGGTGGTCTGATAGGTTATGCCAACAGTACCGCTGCAGGTTTGGCTAACAACTTGTCTGTAGGAAAGATAACACTCGTTAATGCAGGTGCTATTTCTGGTACATTCCGTTCAAGCGTCCCTATTGTTTACGCCAATAACTTCTGGCAGACAGGATATGCAACAAGAGGCTTCAATACGGATAAAGAAATGCCTAAGGTAATTGACAATACCTTTGAGGTTTCTGCTGAGCAGATGGCAAGCGGAGAGGTTGCATACAAGTTGAACACCGAAGAAAACAATTACTTCTATCAGACTTTGGGTCAGGATGCATATCCTGTTCTTGACAATACACATAGTATTGTTTATCCTGTAGGTGAGTTTACCTGTGATGGTCGTGCTAAGGGTGATGTTAGCTATTCTAACGATAAGAGTGGCTATAAGCGAGACAGTCACGATTATGTAGATGGTGCTTGTACGGTTTGTCATATAACACCTGATGGATGCTTTGGTATCAGAAATGGTGAAGAACTGAGACTATTTGCAAGCAAGGTTAATCAGGGTGAGGTTGCACTGAATGCCAAACTGGTTGCCGATATTGACCTTTCAGAGGTTATTACTGATGAGAATCCTTGGGTTCCTGCTGGTGACTGGGGCCAGAAGAGCGGTATCTCCAGCCTAGCTTACAAGGGTCACTTCGATGGTCAGGGACATACCATCACAGGCTTCAACGCTATACCAAGCATGAACTACTTTGGTATCTTTGGTGTTGTGTCAACAGGTGTTCTCATTGAGAACTTCACTATCTACGGTACGATTACCCATAATAATTCTCTCTCTGGCTCTACCAAGACCTCTGGTGTCGTAGGTTATGCAAGGGATACAGAAACAACGATTCGTAACATTCACAGTTATCTGAACATCAACAATACTGTAGGTAGTGCAAGACCAGGCGGTATCTTGGGTAGTGCTGTTAATGGTACGACAAACATTGAGCGCTGTACCTATTCAGGAACGCTTCAGGCTGGTAACTTGGCTGGTAACTATGGTGGTATTGTGGGTTATGTTAACAACAACGCTTTGGCCATTGTCAATATCACCGACTGTCTGTTCGACGGAGCCGTTGTCAACGAAGGTGCAAATGGTGAAACAGGCGGTATCGTAGGTTATAGCAATGGTGGTATCGTTACTATCAAGAACAGCTTGTCCGTTGGTACTGTTAACGCAGGTCAGAAGGGCGGTCAGTTCTTTGGTGCTGTTAAGTCCACAAAATCTACTCTCCCCAACAGCTATTATATGGGCGATAACATCAATGGCGAAGGTTCTGTAGATATTCAGGCTAATGCAACAACTGCAGAGGAGTTGGCAAGCGGTAAAATCTGTTATCTGCTGAACGAAGAGAATAAGGACGATAAGTGGACCTGGTATCAGACACTTTCTGGTGATGACAAGGATGCTTATCCTGTTCTTGACAATACTCACAAGGTTGTTCTGTATAATGCTCTTGATGGCTATTACAACATGACTAAGGATGATGAGGACGGAATTGGAAACGTTAATGATAACGATAACCTCAACAAGGTAGGTATCTACAACTTGGCTGGTCAGCGTATGAGCAAGTTGCAGAAGGGTATCAACATCGTTCGTGGTAAGAAAATCTTGTATTAATAGACTTTAGGCATTATACTTTAGTCTATATATAATCCCAATGGGGGGCGTAGCACGATAGAATGCTATGCCCCTTTTTTGTAATATGATGCCTTGCCGTTGTTTTTGCCTCTTTTGTGTCGTTTTTGATGCAAAAGAGCTAATTTTCTTTCATTTGTTCTTGGATATCGCAAAATGTTTTTTTATATTTGTGCTCCGAAACTATAAATCTAACAATTATAAACCTAACCTTTATTAAAATGAAACACAAATTACTTTATCTTTTTCTGACAGCTTTGATATGTATGTCAGGAGGAAGTCTGACGGCGTTGGCACAGACACCTGAGCCTACTGCTAAGTGGACTTTTGAGAACACCGAGGATCTGATGGCTCCGTCGGTTGGCAGTTTGTCTTTGACGCCTTGCCTGATACCAGGCAATTACACCATCGCGCCCTCTACTCTTAGTGAAACGGGCATTGTTACGGCAGACGGACCCACAGAGGGCAGCAAGGCCATCTATGTGCCTAAAAAGGCTGCTCTGAAGGTTTCCCGTGTCGAAGGTGCTGAGACTTCCACTTCTTACACCATCATGATGGATATCAAAGTGCCTGATGCAGTTCCTTTCGACGGCTTGCTTCAGATGGACGAGGCCAACGCTAATGACGGAGACCTCTTTATCAACAAAAACCAGATTGGTATCGGTTCTATGGGCTATGCTGGCGTTATTAAGAACGATACGTGGTACAGGGTAGTGTTCACCTACAACGAGAACAATCCTGCAGGTACACAAGCCAGACTGTATGTAAACGGCGTGAAAATCAAAGAGGGTGGTGCAAATACACGTCACCAGATGGCACCCTTCGGCTTCTATCTGCTTTGCGACGAAGATGGCGAGAAGATAGAGTATACCTATCTGGCTGAAGCCGCTCTTTGGGAGACCCCCCTCACCGATGAACAGGTAGTCGAGTTGGGCAGTGCTGTTCCCGCTACGGTGATGGAGATTGCAACAGCCGACGATTTGCGTAACTTTGCTCAGGCTGTTAATCGTGGCGAAGACTTGAAAGGCATACTGACTGCCGACATCGATTTGGGTGGTTCTGCATGGGACACTCCCATTGGTACCAGCGAGAATAACTTCTTAGGTAATTTTGACGGTCAGGGACACAAGATTACGGGCTTCAATGCCACATGTGAGATTGACGGAGCCGGACTGTTTGGCGTAACAAACGGTGCGGTCATCAAGGACTTCAGCATCTACGGTACTCTTAAGGCAATCGCAGGTACTGGTTCTGGTGTGGTAGGCTATCCTACCGGCAGCAACATCACGGGCATCCACTCTTATCTGGAGATTAGTGTTCCCGCAATGGAAGTGCATCATGTGGGAGGCGTTGTAGGCTCGGCTCGCGGTAACAACACAATAACCGGCTGTACCTTCCACGGATCTATGCAAGTAGCAGAGGGCAGCACCGATAACTTTGCCGGCATCGTGGCTTATCTGGGTGGCGACAAGGTGTCGTTCTGTGCCAACTATGGTACTATCAGCTTTGATGATCCAAACTGTACGGCAGGCGGTGTTGCAGGTTATTGCAACAACACCAGCTCTTATGTACAGGGCTGCTTGAACATGGGTAAAGTTATTTGCACAGATGCAGAAGCAACGCCCAGCAAGGGCGGTGCCATTGTAGGTTGGCTACGTTCGCATGATATTGCCAAGATGACAGGAAACTGCTGGCTCGAAGGCAGTGCAACGGGTGCCGGAAAAGATGGCGGAAATGTCAATATGACAAACGCATTCTGCTTTAATGAGGCACAGTATGCAAGCGGTGAGGTTTGCTATAACCTCAACGGCGATCAGTCTGTCATCGGCTGGTATCAGACATTGCCCGGAGACAATGCTCCCGTTCTCCTTGACCCCACTCATGGACAAGTATACAAGAATGGACGTCTGCACTGTAATGGTGATCCCAGCGAAGACACGGTATTCTCTAACGAGAATCTGGGTACCACACGGGATGAGCACAACATGGTGGATGGTTTCTGCGACTATTGCGGCCTGTTCTTCCCTGACGGCCTGACACCCAATGCTGATGGCTTCTACGAGCTTGCCAACGCAAGACAGCTTTGTTGGTTCGAGCAGAAGGTCAATACTGGCACGCTTACGGCCAATGCCATCCTTACAGCCGACATCGACTTTGCTGACCTTATGCCCAAAGGCGCCAATCCCGGGGAGACCCAGATTGACTGGACACCTATAGGCGACTGGGGTGCTACACGCGGTGTAAGCAATGCAGGCTATCAAGGTCACTTCGACGGTCAGGGACATACCATTAAGAACCTTAACGCCACTGCAAAACAGAACTTCTTCGGATTGTTCGGCGTTATCTCTTCCAATAGCGTCATTGAGAATTTTGACCTCTACGGAACGCTTAACTTCCGATATCAGTATGCAGGCGGCGTAGCAGCCTACTCTCGCGATATTAACCCCACAATCCGTAATGTCCATAGTTTTGTGAACATCAATAATACGAGTGCAGGCGGCCGACAGGCAGGTATCCTCGGTGGCGCACATGTTGACAATGCAAATTACAAGACCACCATCGAGAACTGTATCTATTCAGGTAAACTCGATGGTAACGATGCTGGTGGTGGTGGTAACTATGGCGGTATGGTAGGTTATGCTGACAGCAACAGCAACAACTATGTTGATATCATCAACTGTCTGTTCGATGGCGAGGTTGTCAATCTCAACGAAAATCCCGGTGGCTGTACCTTTGGTGGTATCGTCGGATACTGTAACAGCGCAAGAGTCACCGTCAAGAACTGTCTGTCTATTGGTACGGTAAGTGCTGCCGATAATAAATACGGCCAGTTCTTCGGTGCCCTTAACGGCAACAACTCTACGTTTGTTAACAACTACTATATTGGTGAATTCATCAATGGTGCAGCAAGTGGTGCCTCTGCAAGTGGCGACGCACCAGTACTGGTTGACGAAAGAGTGTTGGAAGAGGGCGAGATTACATGGAAACTGAACGAGGAAAAGTTCCTTGATGTTGTTTGGCGTCAGGAAATAGGCGAAGACGAGTATCCACGTCCCACAGGTGTTGGTGCATTTGTTTATCAGACTCTTGACGGATATGAAAGTGTTTCTGAAAACAAACCAGAATCTTTTGAGCCATTCCGTGATGTTATTATTGCTAGTGAAACTGAGTTCATTGAAGATGAAGAGCTGATTGCATACCAGGTCTTAATAAATGGATATAAAGAGGCTATTGAGGCTTGGGAGTCGATAGACAATCTTAATGACTTCCTGAATGCTTACAGAGCTGGAGTTCAGATTAAGGAGGCTATCAAGGCTTCTGCTGCCAAATACGCTGCTTATGAGAAGGCTTGTACAGAAGCTGCAAAGTATATCGAGGATAATAACTTGGAAGGTACATGGGCAGAGTTCTTGCAGGATTACCTGAAGGAAGACATTGAGCCTTGTCAGGATTATCCTAACGGAAGCTATCCTTACATCAAGGAGAACCTCAACTTGGATGATGAGGCTCTTACGGCTGAGATTGCCTTCGTGGATCAGATGCTGCAGAACGCCATCGCAGGTGGTATCACTCCTGGAACTGAGATTACTCGTCTGATTGTTAATCCTACCTTCACACAGGGCGAGGATAAGTTCGAGGGTTGGAACAAGGAAGCCGGCGAGGGTGCAACCTTCGCTACCGGTGGCGTAGCAGAGGTTATGAATATTGCCCGTGGTAAGGACGGAACCTTCGATATCAACCAAACTGTGACTAATCTGGAAAACGGTATCTACATGATGTCACTGAACGGTTTGTTCCTCGATGGTAAGGATATCTACTCTCAGTTCTATGCTGGCCAGCTTTATCTGAACAATACCTACAACTACGTCATGACTTCTGGCGAGGATGTCATCAGCGTCGAGGATGCAGAGAATTATGTTAATTGTCTGATTGATGATGATTCCGAATATCAGGAGAGTGGGGAAGTGATAGGTTATGTTCCCTCTACATTCAAGGGCTGCTCTTATGCATACGATTTCGGTCGTTACCAGAACTTCTGTGCAGCAGAGGTAACAGACGGAACCCTGACTATCGGTATGCGCAGCCTTGGCGCCAGTGGCAAAGACGACTGGATGCCCTTCGGTAATCTGCATGTATATTATCTGGGAACACCAGCAGAGGCCAACGAGAAACTGGCTGAGGTATTGGAAGGCTTTGCCGCCCGTGCTCAGGTTATTGTAGATTTTGTGGCCAGTGATGGATATTCTGATTATGAAAAGAAGCCCAATATCTCTGCAGAACTCAAGGGCCGTCTTATTGCAGCTATAGCTGCTGTGGATGCCGCTGCTACAGGTGAGGAGAAGATGGCTCTCATCAATACCTTCTCTACACTCTTCAACGAGGTTCATGCATGCCGCCAGGCTTATATTGCCATGGCAAAAGCATGCGAACCAGCAGTGGATATACTTTCTTCTCTTATTGCACTTGGTATCATTGACGACGATGAATATAATGATATGGAGGATTATGTATATGCTGCTATTGAACATTTTGCAATAGGTGATGTTTCTGCAGAAGAGGCCCTTGCCATTGCTGAGAATTTGAATTTCGTGGACAAGGTTATGCCCAGCGTAGATGGTGTATATCAGATTTCTAATGCTAAGCAGCTGAAGCTGATTGCCATGCTTGTAAACAATGGACAGGCAAATATCAACGCAGCCTTGGTAAACGATATTGATATGGCAGAGTTGATAGATGGTGGTAATCTGGAGGATATGAACTTGGATTGGACACCTATAGGCAACTGGGGCCAGAATAATATTGGTGTCAATGAAGCTGGCTATAAGGGTCACTTCGATGGACAAGGTTATACCATTAAGAACTTCAAGTCCACTTCGAACCAGAACTTCTATGGCTTGTTTGGCGTCATCTCCACAGGTGCTGTTGTCGAGAACTTCACTATCTATGGTGATATTGCCACAATCTACCAGTACACTGGCGGTGTTGTAGGTTACTCACGTGATACGGAAACCGTTATTCGCAATGTACACAGCTATGTGAACATCAATAATACATGTGCAGGTGGCAGACAGGGCGGTATCCTTGGTACAGCTATGAACGGAAAGGCAACAGTAGAGAATTGCACCTACTCTGGTACGCTCGACGGTAATGATGCCGGAGGCGGCGGAAACTACGGCGGTATCATCGGTTATATCAACAACTCTGCTTCTGCCATTGCCATTATCAATAACTGTCTGTTCGATGGAAATGTTGTTAATAACAATGAAACACCTGGCAACTGTACCTTCGGAGGTATCGTAGGATACAACAACTCCGGTACAGCAACCATCAAGAACTGTCTCTCTATCGGTACTGTCCGTTCTACTAGAGCTTCCCAGTTCTTCGGAGCACTCAACGGTAACAACTCTACCTTCGATAACAACTATTACATGGGTACCAACATTAACGGTCCTGGCAGTGGTGGCACTGCAGCCGGTTCAGCTCCTGTTAAGGTAACAACGGAACAGTTGGCAAGCGGTGAGGTTTGCTTCAAGCTGAACGGTGATGCTGAGACTCCTGCATGGTTCCAGAATCTGACTGGTGAGGACAAAGATGCTAATCCTGTTCTGGACAAGACTCATTTGGTAGTTCTGTATGATGAAATCAATGGCTATTATAATGGGGCAGATGATCCTAATGGAATAGCAAACGTTAACGTTAACGATAACGTCAACAAGGCTGGTATCTACAACTTGGCTGGTCAGCGTATGAGCAAGTTGCAGAAGGGTATCAATATCGTTGGCGGTAAGAAAATTCTTTATTAAAGACTATAGACTTTAGTCTTAATATAATCCTAAGGGGGCGTAGCACGACAGGAGGCTACGCCCCTTTTGTAATGTGATGTTTTGCTATCGTTTTAATATGTTTTGCATCGTTTTTGAGCTCAATGTGCTTATTTTTCTTTCATAAGTTATGGTTAACAACCAAAAAAATGCTACTTTTGTGCACGAAAACGATTAAATCTAAAAACGAGAAACTAAACATTATTAACAATTAACATTAACATGAAACAAAGATTACTTTATGGTTTTCTTTTGCTGCTTGTTTGCCTGACAGGCAGTATGAGAGTATGGGCGTTGGAGCAGAATGATGAAGGCGTCTATCAAATTGGAACGCCGCAGGATTTGGTAGATTTTGCGGCGTTAGTGAATGGTGGTGAGACTGGTGCCAAAGCTGTTCTGACAGCAAACATCAATCTTTCTTCAGTGCTCACAGATGAAACTCCTTGGGTTCCTATTGGAAATGCTGAAGCCCAATTCGCAGGTACCTTTGATGGCCAGGGATTTTCCATTACAAATTTTGCCTACGTGGCCACAGGTGACGACAATGGTCTGTTTGGCTACATTAAAGATGCTACGGTTAAGAATTTCAGTATTACTGGAACGTTGACATCTACATTCACCAAGAATGGTGTGATTGGACATGCAGACGGAGCTGCTTTGGTAAGTGGCATTCACAGTGCGCTTGATATGACGATATCAGGTAATGCTCATTCTGGTGGTATTGTCGGTGGTACAGAGACTACCTCTTGCACCCTTGTGATAGAGAATTGCGAATACAGTGGAACCATGACTCACAGTGGCGAAGGTGATTGCCAGGCTGGTATCTTGGGCTATACTTATTATGGTGGTGTAAAGAACTGCATCTTCAGCGGTACTATTAATGGAGAGAATAATAAATACGGTGGTATTTTAGGCTACTGTAAAGTTGCAGAATTTGGTGGCGTACAGAACTGTCTTTCTATTGGTAAGATTGTGGCAGAGGAAGGGTGTACGACGGCTGCAGCCATCATTGCCAACTGGAACGGTGGCGCAACGCCGAACGTAAAGAACAACTACTATTGCCTTCAGGAAGGTTCTACTACTACCATTGCTATCGGTAATAAGGCTTCAAACTGTGAGGCTCCTGTAGCAGTTACACCAGAGCAGTTGGCAAGTGGTGAGGTATGCTTCCTTCTGAATGGTAAACAGACTGAGAATGTTGCATTCTACCAGACTCTTCCCACAGACAAACTGCCTCTGTTCGATGCCAGTCACGGCGTGGTATATCAGAACGGACGTCTGCACTGTAACGGTGATGCCTATGAGGACGTAGTCTATTCCAATGAAAATACGGGCATAACACGTGACGACCATAATATTGTGGATGGCTTCTGCAGCTATTGCGGTCTTTTTGATGAAAACTATCTGACACCTAATGCTGATGGTTTCTATGAGATTGCCGATGGCAAACAATTGGGATGGTTCCAGCAGAAGGTGAACAATGGCGAGTATGGTGCTAATGCTGTGCTCACTGCAAACATTGACCTGAACAATGAGGCATGGACACCTATCGGCAATGCCACCAACCCTTACACTGGTACCTTTGATGGTAAGGGATACAAGATTTCTGGGTTTAATGCAACAAGCACAGGAAATAATGGTGGTTTTTTTGGTAAGATTAGCGCTGCCACTATTAAGAACTTTAGTATCGATGGTTCATTTGCAATCGAAGATGGCAAATATAATGGAGTCATAGCTCAATGTGTGAACAGTACCGTCAGTAACGTGTGTTCCTCTTTGGAAATCAGTGTTACTGGAGCCAATGCAAGCCATATGGGCGGCGTAGTAGGTTCAACAGAAGACGGCACTGGTAGTACCATCAGCAATTGTGTTTTCTCTGGTTCAATAACTATGGCTGCGGATCTTAAAGGCAGTATTGCTGGTGTTGTTGGTTACATGGGTCCCGATAAAATAATTAATTGTGCTAACTTTGGAAGTATCACCTACGAGGCCGAGGGTTGTAATGCGGGTGGTATCGTTGCATACGTTAATAATAATAATGCAACTGTGAAGAATTGTTTGAATGTTGGTGTTATTAAGTGTAATGGCGAGTCTCCTACATATGGTGGTGCCATCATAGGTAGAATCAAGAAAAACTATAATACAACCAAAATATTGAACAACTACTGGCTTGAAGGCAGTGCGACTGGTGCTGCGAAGAAAGATAGTGACCCCACTTTTTCATTACCTACTTCATCAGCAGCGAGTGTTACTGATTATGAGCTCGCCAGCGGTGAGATTGCATGGAAGCTGAATGAGGAGACTTTCCTTGATGCTGTTTGGCGTCAGGAAATCGAAGAGGACGATTATCCACTTCCTACAGGTATCGGTGCACTTGTTTATCAGACTCCTGGCGGATATGAAAGTGTTTCTGAAAACAAACCCGAATCTTTTGAACCGTTCCGTGAAGTTGTTATCGCTAATGAGACCGAGTTCATTGAGGATGAGGAACTGGTAGCATATAATACATTGGTTATCGAATACACGGAGGCCATCAAGTCTTGGGAAGCAATAGATAACCTTACTGCATTCCTTGAAGCTTATAAGGTGGGAGCCCAGATTAAGAAGGCCATCAAGTCTTCTGCTGCCAAGTATGCTGATTACAAAAAAACTTGCGAAGCTGCTGTTAAGTATATCCAGGATAATAGCTTGGAAGGCACATGGACAGAGTTCCTGCAGGATTACCTTGAGGGAAATGTAGAGCCTTGCCAGAGTTACCCCAACGGAAGCTATTCATACATCATGGAGAACCTCAACTTGGATGATGAGGCTCTTACGGCTGAGATTGACTTCGTAGGTCAGATGCTTCAGAATGCCATCGCTGGTGGTGTCACTCCTGGAACTGAGATTACTCGCCTGATTGTTAATCCTACCTTTACACAGGGCGAGGATAAGTTCGAGGGCTGGAACAAGGAAGCTGGCGAGGGCGCAACCTTCGCTACCGGTGGTGTCGCTGAGGTTATGAATATTGCCCGTGGTAAGGACGGAACCTTCGATATCAACCAGACTGTGTCTAATCTGGAAAACGGTATCTACATGATGTCACTGAACGGTTTGTTCCTCGATGGCCAGGATATCTACTCTCAGTTATATGGCGGTCAGGTTTATCTGAACAACACCTACAACTACGTCATGACTTCAGGCGAGGATATCATCAGCGTGGAGGATACAACAAACTATGTAAACTGTCTGATTGGCAATGACAGCGAGTATCTGGATGGCGCAGAGGTGGTAGGTCTGGTTCCCTCTTCATTCAATGGCTGCTCTTATGCATTCGATTTTGGTCGTTACCAGAACTTCTGTGCAGCAGAGGTAACAGACGGAACCCTGACCATCGGTATGCGCAACCTTGGTGCCAGTGGCACTGGCGACTGGATGCCCTTCGGCAATCTGCATGTATATTATCTGGGAACACCAGCAGAGGCCAACGAGAAACTGACTGAGGTATTGGAAGGCTTTGCCGCCCGTGCTCAGGTTATTGTAGATTTTGTAGCCAGTGATGGATATTCAGATTTTGAAAAGAAACCCAACATCTCTGTAGAACTCAAGGGCCGTCTTATTGCAGCTATAGCTGCTGCGGATGCCGCTGCTACAGGTGAGGAGAAGATGGCTCTCATCAATACCTTCTCTACACTCTTCAACGAGGTTCATGCATGCCGCCAGGCTTACATTGCCATGGCAAAAGCCTGTGAACCAGCAGTGGATATACTTTCTACTCTTATTGCACTTGGTATCATTGACGAGGATGAATATAATGATATGGAGGATTATGTATATGCTGCTATTGAACATTTTGCAATAGGTGATGTTTCTGCAGAAGAGGCACTTGCCATTACCGAAAAACTGAGCATCCTGGATAAGTATATGCCCAACGTTGATGGTGTATATCAGATTTCTAATGCAATACAATTGCAGCTGTTTGCTGCGTTTGTAAACAGTGGACAGGCAGATATCAACGCTGTCTTGGCAAGTGACATCGATATGACCGATGTTGAGATGGTTGAGCCTATTGGTTCGTCTGCAAGCGCTCCCTTCTCTGGTGTTTTTGATGGTCAGGGATATGCAATTAAGAACTTTGTTTACAAGGCTACTCATGACAATAACGGTCTGTTCGGATACATTGAAAATGCCACCGTTAAGAACTTCGGTATCAGTGGTATACTGACATCCGACGGTTATAATTATAATGGTGTCGTAGGACAGGCTGAAGGTACCTCTGTCGTTAGCGGCGTTCATAGTTCAATGGATGTAAATGTTGCTAACTGTAAAGCCCATACAGGTGGTATCGTTGGTGGCTGTAGCACCAGCAGTAAGATTCTTGTAGAGGGTTGCGAATACAGCGGTACGCTTACCCATAGTGGTAGTGGTGACTGTCAGGCTGGTATTATTGGTTATACTTATGCAGGTGGTGTCAAGAACTGTATCTTCAGTGGTACGATTATTGGCCAGAATTCTAAGTACGGCGGTATCTTGGGCTATTGCAAGGTTCCTGGATTCCAGGGCGTGCAGAACTGTCTGAGCATTGGTAAGATTATTGCTAATGATAACTGTACAACTGCTGCTGCTATCATTGCCAACTGGAATGGTGGCAATACAGCAAACGTAAAGAACAACTACTATTGCCTCCAGGATGGTTCTACTACCACCATTGCTATTGGTAATAAGGCTTCAAACTGTGAGGCTCCTATTGCAGTCACTCCCGAGCAGCTGGCAAGCGGTGAGGTTTGCTTCAAGCTCAATGGCGATGCTGAAGTTCCTGCATGGTATCAGACTTTAGGACTGGATGCTACTCCTGTTCTGGACAAAACTCATTTGGTAGTTCTGTATGACGAGATCAAGGGCTATTACAATGAGGAAGAGGATCCTAATGGTATTGCAAACGTTAACGTTAACGATAACGTCAACAAGACTGGTATCTACAACTTGGCTGGTCAGCGCCTGAGCAAGTTGCAGAAGGGTATCAATATCGTTGGCGGTAAGAAGATCTTATTTTAATTCATAATTAAAATTAATGTACATAGCGGAGGGCGTAGCTTTTTTGGCTGCGCCTTCTTTTATATGTGGTAAGCAGTTTTTCTGTACAAAATTTGCGTGCGCACATACTTCTTCGTAACTTTGTCGTCAAAAGATGAATGAAGGATGAGATACTATAGAAATATATTAACTTTTGTGGCTTTCCTGTACAGCTTTTGCTGTGTATGGGGTGGTGTGCCTCCCGAGTACTACACTGGCGTGGACGGAAAGAAAAAGGCTGAGCTGAAGGCTGCCTTCCGTACTATCATCAGGCGGGCAACGATGCTGGATTACGGAAGTGGAGAGCGCCGTACGTGGTCGGGTTTCTACCAGACCGACCGTTTCAATGGCAATCAGGTGCGCGACCGCTATAGCTATGGCGTGTTCTATTTCCCCAAAGACCATGTAAGTGCTGCCAGTGGTATGAATATTGAGCACTCTTTCCCTAAGAGCTGGTGGGGCGGAGACAAGAATCAGGCATACAAGGACCTTTTCAACCTGATGCCTTGCGAGGTAAGCATCAATACGGCCAAGAACAACTATGCTATGGGCGTTGTCACCAACGTAAAGACCAACAACGGATGCACCAAGGTGGGGACGGGCAAGGCTGGAAACAAGACGGCTAATCTGTGGGAACCTGCCGATGAATGGAAAGGCGACTTTGCCCGCAGCTATTTCTATATGGTTACTGCCTATAGCGATCTTGTCTGGACAGGAGAAGGACTTACCATGCTGGAGAAGAATGACTGGCCTACGTTGCAGCGCTGGGCTTACGAGCTGTTCCTGACGTGGAACCGTCAAGACCCTGTTGATGACATCGAACGTCAGCGCAACGAGGCTGTATATGGCATTCAGGGTAATCGTAATCCTTTTGTGGACTTTCCTAATCTGCCCGAATATATCTGGGGCGATAGTGTGGACTATGCCTTTGATGTCAACGGAGCTACGGAGAAGTCCGTCTTCGAGGTGACGCCGGAAAGTGCTGACTTTGCAGCCGATCCGTGTCAGCCCAGCGAACCAGTCCTTGTTACCGTTGTGATGAAGGATACCAAGAGTAATCTGTTCACGATTGTAGCCAGCGAGCCTTTTGTGATTTGCGACGACCCCGATGCTGACGAGGAAGACTGGTCGCAGAGGATGATGCTGTCTGGTTCTAAGACAGGCAGTTTCTTCTATGTACGCCTTTCTGCTCAGGAGGCGTATGGCGATTATACGGGTACGCTTACACTGAGCACCACGGGCTTGAACGATTTGGTAGTGCCCCTCACTGCTCATGTGCGTCAGGATGAGGATGGGCTTCAGGATTTGCTTGCTTCAAAGGGAAAGGCAGACGATGCATGGTACACCCTTAGCGGCACCCGCTTGTCTGGAGAGCCAAGGTATAGAGGTATATATGTCAGACGTGGCCGTAAGGTAATCAGATAACAGACAGGCATGCGATACTTCATCACTCTTTCTTTCGACGGTACCCGTTATCACGGCTGGCAGATTCAGCCCAACGGCATCAGCGTTCAGGAGACGCTTCAGCAGGGGCTCTCTACCTTGTTGCGTAAGCCTATAGAGGTGGTTGGAGCTGGTCGAACCGATGCTGGTGTACATGCCCGTATGATGGTGGCTCACTTCGACTTTGATGAGGCTGTGGATTGTCCACAGTTGGCTTACCGTCTCAATAAGATTCTTCCTCAGGATATAGCTATTCAGAAAGTAGAGCCCGTGGCAGATGATATGCATGCACGCTTCTCGGCAACCAGTCGTACGTACCACTACTTTGTGCATACGCAGAAGGATCCTTTCTGTCGTCACTATAGCTGGATGCTGCATGGGAAGATAGATTTTCAGGCCATGAACCAGGCAGCACAGCTCCTGCTGCAGTATCAGGACTTCACCAGTTTTTCTAAGGTTAATACGGATACCAAGACCAACCTCTGCACCATTACCGAGGCACATTGGGACGAAGTAGGCCCGGGTCAGTGGCGCTTCACCGTTACAGCCAACCGTTTCCTTCGTAATATGGTCCGTGCTATCGTGGGCACCCTCTTGGAAGTGGGGCGTGGGCGCATGACGAACGAACAGTTTTGTCAGGTAATAGAACAGAAGAATCGTTGCTCAGCTGGTGAGAGTGTGCCAGGCAATGCGCTTTTTCTCGTCAACATTCAATATTGATGAGAAAAAGGGGGAAAATGTTCAATGATTGATTGTTCCTAAGAACAGGAACACCATTCCTAAGAGGACGAGGAATAGGTCAATGGCTTTACTCTTAAGATTCTTCTCGTGAAAGAGGAAAGCACCAATCATAAAGCTTACTATTACGCTTCCCCTACGTACCATGCTGACAACGCTTACCAATGCACCAGCCTCGTGTAGAGAGCAGAAGTAAACATAGTCGGCTATACTCAGGAAGATACTAATCATGGGGATGGTCCACGTCCAGTGAAAAGGTGTTCCCTTCTCCCTTCGCGGATACCAAAGCGTTAGCAGAACGACGCTCATCATCAGACACAGGTAAAAGTTGTAATAGCTTTGTACAGTCAGTT
This sequence comes from Bacteroidaceae bacterium, assembly GCA_024683455.1. Classification (GTDB taxonomy): domain Bacteria; phylum Bacteroidota; class Bacteroidia; order Bacteroidales; family Bacteroidaceae; genus Physcousia. The sequence continues at coordinate 5,094 of JAIKYE010000093.1, read as the reverse complement.
TGTTCAGCCCCACACCGCCATCCTGAGGTGATGCCAGCAGATACTTATCGTACAGACCGCTTAGAGCACCCAGTATGGCAGCTCCCACAATGCAGAGAATCCAGCGATTGTGCCGAAAGTCTATTCCTTCCTTCTTTCCGCTACGACTTAGCAGGAAGAAGCTAAGTATAGCCAAAGCTACACCTATCCATTGGTATAGGTTTAGTCGTTCGCCAAACAGCAGGAGGGCTCCCAGTAACACCATTACGGGTCTTGTGGCGTTTATGGGACCCACTAAAGTGAGGGGTAGATACTTTATGCCGATGTACCCCAGTATCCAACTGCTGAGTACGATGCAGGCTTTCAGTACTATATAACGCTGTACTTCCCATCCGCCAAAAGGGGCTGTGGCTGCTAAGGGCAGGAAGATGAGGGAGCAGAACAGCGTGTTCAAGAAAAGAACAGGTATGACGGCATTGCCCCTCAGTGAATGCTTTTTACATACATCATAACATCCCAGCAAGGCTGCGGAAAGGAAAGCGTATATTATCCACATTATTTACAGCTTTACTGCTATCGAACTTATGGAATGTTCTATGGTTCTTTGCTGCGTCTCTGTCAGTTCTGTAATCTGTAGCGCCCATGTCAGAGTCGTGTCGTCTGGGGAGAGGGTTGCTTTTATGAGTGGAAGCTGACGGAGCAGACCGCAGACCTCCATATCCGCACCGGGTTGGAAGAAATCGTCAGCCTTGGGGCGTTCCAAGTTGTAGTTGACAGGTTGCCATGATACATTATAGAAATACACCTCGCTGTCAGCAGCTGGGCCATAGTAAGTCCTGATAAGGCAGAGAAGTGAATCGTTGAAGATTTTCATTTCCACGCTACTCCTTTCAGACACTTGCATACGCATATAGTCATTCGTGAGGGCAGTCAGCTCAGAGTAGGTGTCAAACTTGTTCTTTACCCTTGCCCGCATGTTGTTCTCTATGAAGTCTATGCAGTCCAACTTGTTGTTCTTGGTCAACAAGGGGAATATGCTGTCAGGAGCCTGAGCAAATACGTCACGCATCTTCACCTGCTGGGCAGAAGAGTGAAAAGTGAAGAGTGAAAAGTGAAGAATCAAAGTCACTGCTGCTAACGTGCTACGTCTCATAATATGATTGAATTTTGAAGTCTGTACATGGTTTACTGTTTACTAGCCTACCAACTCCAATCGTTGAGGTTCTTGACAGCCTCCACCGATTCCTCCACATCATCGGGCAGGTTGGGGAAGAAGTCGATGCCCGTTCTCTTTTCCAACTCATCAATGCTGATGGTGTAGTTCTTGATGTTGGTGTCCGGATTAGCGCGATGCTCCACCCAAAAGGCGATGGCGTGATACTTGTCGCTGTTGTCATACAGTAGGATAGCCATCCAGAAGTAGCGAGGTACGGGGATGCTGATTTTTCCTCCAGCCTCGTCCTTGGTATATAATGGATTTGGTACGCTTGCTGTCTTGGTGGTAGAACCGCCTTTGGCAATGTATAGCACTTGGCGCTTGGTCTTGTTAAAGCCCAACTTATGTACCCAGTCTTCCATATTCAGCCAGACACCTGCATTGAAGTCGTAAATCTGGGGTTGTATGTTAGAGAGGTAGTAAGTCTGCCCGTTGGCATTCTTAGACATCAGCCTGTCCTGCGAGTTTACGATATGTCCGCGTGTATAGCCGCTGTTTCTGTAATCTGCCAGACGTGTGCGATACATCAGGGGGATGACGGAATCTTCCTGGAACGGGTCGCCGTCATAGTAGGTTCCCTTCCATATTGTCCCTTCCCAGTTGTTGCGGTTCCAGTTGTTTACGGCATTGGCATCGGTAATTCTGTAAGCAGCCCAGCGCTGTGTCTTCTGGTCTTTGTCCCACTCCTCTGTATAGGTAATAGAGGTAACGCCGTTTTCCTTCGTGCTGTGTACGATAAACATGCTCTGGTCTTTTACGGCAGGTATTTCCAGGCGTTGCTGGTAGTCTTTAGCCTCGTTGCCGATTAGGGACATCATGTCGTCCCTCTTCTGGGCAGGGGCGACGTTGCCGCCTTCGTCCTTGTTGCATGCCATCAGGCAGAAAGTCATGCAGAACAGTGCCAGGTAGTAATAGTATTTTCTCATTTTGTGGATTGGATGGAGTTAGTTTTTAGGGGAAAAAAAGAGGTGCAGACATTTTTATCATCTACACCTCTCTGTAATGCGCTATTTCTTGTCTGAACCAACTCGCAATTATTTCTTGGTGCGAGCGTAGCGGCTCATGAACTTATCCACACGTCCTGCTGTGTCAACCAGCTTGCTCTTACCAGTATAGAAGGGGTGAGAGGTGTTACTGATTTCTAACTTGATCAGGGGATATGTTTCTCCTTCAAATTCGATTGTGTCATTGCTCTTAGCAGTAGAGCGGCTCAGGAACATATCGCCGTTGCTCATGTCCTTGAAGACTACGGGGCGATAGTTCTCGGGATGGATTCCTTCTTTCATTTTCTTTTTCGTTTTGTGCTCCCGAATTTCTGTAAACAGAAGATGATAAGGAGCTGTTATTAATGATTTTGCGTGCAAAGGTATGGCTTTTTTCTGTTTCCACCAAAAGTTTTCCAAAATATTTGATTTATCCTCCTCCTTTTATCGTCATGCGTCCCTTTTAACTTCCTTTTTACTTCCATGAGCATCGCGAATTAACTTCCACTTTAACTTCAGAAACTTCAGTTGTATAACAAAAAAGGGGGCACCCCCTTCTGTCTCAAATATGGCGCCCACCTTCAAAAAATAGTTTAGTTAGTTTTAAGGTTACATCTTTATTAGAATCTTTCGTTTAGGTTTCTTCTTTTTGCAAATGTACATAGTTTTGTTGTAACCGCCAAACAAAATTTAACTTTTTATTGCAAAAAATATTTAAATTATGATTTTAGTTGGAAAACTTTCCGAACATTGAGTAGGCATAAATGGACATTTGAGTTTACACATGTGTAGAGAAAATAATGGTATTTTCTGTGCAAAAAAACGGTAAAATGGCGTGTTATTACCGAAATAGCTTGCCGTTTTATGAAAAATATTTTAATTTTGCATTAACAGAATCGCGGTTTCGGATTCAGAAATAGGAATCGCTACATGACGTGAGACATGCTTTATTAACATAATTATTAATCTAAACAAATTCTATTTATGAAAGCATTTAAATTACTTGTTGCCGCTTTGGCAATGACATTTACAATGAACGCAAGTGCAGAGAATTTCTTCAACGGCAATGTTACTGCCGATGTTAAGTTGGGTGGTAATAATGGTGCAGGCGGCTGGGGCTTCGCTGTTGGTTATCAGAAGCCTGTGGCAGAGTTCGAAGGTTTCAATGTGGCTTGGGATGTACTGACTTATGAGTTCAACGGTCCCTTCAAGGGTCTTAGCGACGGCTGGATGATGAGCTTCAAGACCGGTGCCCGTCTCTTCACTCCTACATTCTGGAAGGGTAATCTGCGTGGCTATACCAATCTGGATATGGGCTATACCTATCTGGGCGGTGCTAAGACAAGTGCCTTCGGTATTACTTGGGGATTGGGTCTTCAGTTCAAGGAGAAGTTCTCTCTGGGCTACTCTCTGATTTATGAAACCGCTGGCAATGGCAAGTGTCATTACGCAACATTCGGCTGGACTTTCTAAAGCTAATCAACAAAATAGGAGATAATAATAAAGGGCAGACCTTCGGGCCTGCCCTTATTCTTTCTAATGTCCTATGCAGCTGGTCACACCGAAGCTGGTAGCAATGGCTGTCAGCACAGCCAGTATCGTCTGAATGACGAATTTCCATGTTTCTCTTTTCATAATTCCAGCCTCTCCCCCCGCCCTCTCCGAGGAGAGGGAGCTGAGGTTCTGAGGACTTTGTTAAATTGTTAGTAATCTTTTTAAATTCCCCCTCTCCTCGGATAAGTTCCCCTCCCTCACGGGGGAGGGGTTAGGGGTGAGGCTACTCGTCCGAGTCACCGTTCCCGTTCCCGTTATCTCCCCCCTCGCCTTTCGGAGAGGGGTCGGGGGTGAGGCTGTCTGGGTCTTCCACAACGCCATCGTCGGTGCTGGTTACTCGTTTCACCTCCTTGCCGTTGCGGTCGTAACAGGTGATCTGTACGGCAGTGTCCGCCAGTTCGTCCTTCAGCTCCACGTTGGGCGTGAAGATGATGCGTCGGCTGGTGATGAGACCCGCCTTCACCTCGTTCACGTCGGCCACGCTCTTGGCACGCAGGCCGAATCGCATGCTGCCCAGTCCGGGGATTGCCACGCTATGGCCTTCGGTGGCCCATGCCTTGATGACCTCGCCTGCTGCATCCCAGCATGCCTGCATCACACCACGGCTTACTCCGCTGCGAAGGGCAGCCTCCTTGATAACTTTCTGTTGGTTGAGCGTGGTGTACAGCTCGGGCATCATCACGTAGCGGTAAGTGCCTTCGTACTTGCCAACCCTGATTTTCGTTTCGTTTGCTTTTACTTTCAACATAGATAAATTAATTAAATTGCGGCCCCCTCCATCTTTTCCCTCCGTCGCGAATGGGGATTCGCTCCCCTTTGTGGGGCCGTAGCCACATTCAGTGGCTCCTCTAAAGACCCCAGCCGCCCCTTTGGGGGAGTGCTTGGTTTAGGAACCTTGGTTAATAATTAAAGTTTAATTTTCTCTTATGCCGCCTTTATGCTGTGGCCTTTAGCATTCATCACTCCCCCAAGGTGGCGACTGGGGGTCTTTGTAAATATTTTTCTTTTTCGTGTTTCACTCCCCCAAAGGGGGAGATGGAGGGGGCTTTCGTGGTAATTCTTTCTCTCTAGTTAGGCAATTTTTACCGCCTAGTTAAGGAGTGCATTCCCTACCTTGTTTTTTTGACATTGCAAGGCTCGTGCAAGCGAGAGGAGAGTCAAGATATTTTATCTTGCTATCCCGAGCGCAGCCGAGGCTCGCGTTAGATTTTTAAATCTGACGCAAAGATACGACATTGCCATTGCGGTTCTCGAATAAATGACAAACTTTTTTCAACATTTTTTTTCGATGTCTGCTACAGCGCTACAGTGCTACAGTTGTTTTTCGGATTTATAACCCCTCAAAAATTCCTTTATATTTAT
>JAIKYE010000026.1 GCA_024683455.1 Bacteroidaceae bacterium | reverse complement strand
TCTATATGACTGACGTCGACACCCATTGAAAGCAAGTCGGAATAGGTGATTCTTCTCGGAAGGATCTTTCCTCTCTCAGAGATGTACTTTCTGAGGTTGGCAGCATCCTTGTAATCGATCACTTCGTTCTTGTCAGCACAGAAAACGCAAACCTTTTTTCTTCTGTGCATAGGTCTTCTTCTCATAGGAGCAGACGCGCTCTGCTCAGACTTATTGTAAGGCATGATTTTTTCTCCTTATTCATTCTACTTGAATGGAAGATCATCCTCAATACCATCCGGTACATTCATGAATCCTTCTGCACCTACGGATTCCTGTGCCGGTGCGGCCTGAGGCGTATATCCGGTTCCCTGACCGGCGCCTGCGGAATTCTTGCTTTCTACGAATTCCTGGTCTTCCACAACAACATCAGTGGTGTAAACCTTCTGTCCGTCTTTGTTGGTATAGCTGCCTGTCTGAATGCGTCCCGTCACACAGATCTTGGTACCCTGCTTCAGGTACTTCTCTGCGAATTCTCCACTCTTACCAAAGCCTACACAGCCGATAAAATCCGCTGTCTGCTGGTCGTTCGTGTTACCGCTTCTTCTGCCACGTCTGTCTACAGCCAGTGTATATCTGGCAATGCAGAGCTGTTCGCCACTCTGGCCCTGAGAATATCTTACATCCGGGTCGCGCGTAAGGCGGCCGATCAAAATTACTTTATTCATAATACCTCCGATTTCATTTCTTAAGCGTCTTGCTTAACAATGAGGAATCTGAGAACATTATCGTAGATACGCAGATGTCTCTCGATGAAATAAGGAGCATCCTCCGGGCCTTCAAAATGGATGAAGTAGTAATAACCCTCAAGCATGTCCTGAATTTCGTATGCGAGTCTCTGCTTACCCTTCTCATCGATATCGGTGATTGTACTGCCGGACTTTACAACGCGGTTCTTTACACGTTCAAGTGTGGCATTTCTCACATCATCCTCAACCTTTGAGCTAAGCACTAACGCGATCTCATACTTCATGTTTTTGCACCTCCTTATGGACTTGTGGCTTTCAGACAATTCCCAGCAGCCTTTCTACCGGACAAGATTATCTCTCATCCGATTCCGAAATGCACCGGGCTTTGTGCCGGGCACAGTGCAGAATCTGAAAGCAAGGAATATATAGAATATATCACGGTCTTTCATGGTAGCATAGTTTCCGGGAAGATGCAAGGACTTTTTATTCTTTTTCGTATAGCTTCTATATTTTTGCCGTTAACGACACGCCGCGCGGATTCTGTGTTTTCAGGATTCAATTGAACTCTTATCAAAGCCGCCGTAAAACCCCTTGCTTTAGCCATGGGGATATAAGGCGGTTTTGCTTTACTTCAGAACGTATGTTTGGTATGATGTATGCATGAATAAAGGAATTAAGTTTCGGCTCTATCCGAACAAACAACAAAAAATCTTAATCAACCGTACTTTTGGGTGCAGCAGGCTCATCTACAACATGGGACTTGCCATGCGAAATGATGCTTTTGTTAATGGTCAAAAAGTAGGCTATTCTCAAACATCTTCCATGCTTACAGACCTTAAGAAACAGGATGATTTTGCTTTCCTCGCAGAAGTTGATTCCATAGCTCTGCAGCAGTCCCTTCGGGATCTTGATCGTGGATTCAAAAGTTTCTTTGCTAAAAGAGCAGGGCATCCACAGTTCAAGAGCAAACATAACCATCATCAGTCTTACCGCACACTCAATCAGGGTGACAACATACGTATCTCCGGCAAATATATAAAACTCCCAAAACTTGGATATGTAAAGTTCATGCAGTCCATGCCAGTAGGTCATATCAACAATGTCACGGTTGAAAAAACACCTACGGGCAAGTATTTTGCTGTACTTAATGTTGACTTTGAACCGGATTTCCGGCCTAATAATGGCTGTATGATTGGCATTGATGTTGGTATTAAAGCTTTCTACTCCGACAGTAATGGAAACATTGTTAATAATCCCAAATATCTTGAAAAGTCTCAACTTGACACTCCCCATGCCTAAAGGCAGGGGATTCTTGCTACCCGCCACTACATAGTGGCTGACCAGTACATTTCTGTTAGGTCGTAGTACAAGGTTTGGGTATGCCATTACCCATCGTAGGGCAGAACATATAGTTCCCTACGCAGTATGTCTGATATTGCTATCGCCAACATACTCAGTTGAGTTACAGATGTTCATTGCTCCAAGCAAATCCCTATGGATATGGAATCCACATTTGCAAGTGTAGTTCCTATCGTTGGCATGATGTACATGACCACAGACAGGACATGTCTGGCTTGTGTATGCGGGGTTTACGTACTCAACTTTAATGCCTGCAAGTCTGGCCTTGTATTCTATGTACTGTGAAAGTCTATAGAATGACCACGTATGCAGACTATGATTGTTTTTACGACTTGTTCTTGTCGTAGAGCGAATATTTGCTAAACGCTCTATCTTTATGGTTTTAACATTATGGGAAACCGCAGTTTCGATGATGTCATGGCTTAATTTATGGTCAATATCCTTCATGATACGCTGTTCTTTGTTGTTAATGCGTTCTACAGCGTCCATGTGTTTAGCCTTTTGGAGATTTTTACGAAGATGCTTGTAGTGTCTACGCATATATTTGTTCTTACGACCATTACCGTAGAACTTAACGCTACCATCAGAGATATATGATACCGCAGGGCACTTGATACCAAGATCAATACCCATGACGTTGCCATCATCCACGTATTCAGGCTCTGTAACCTCATAAACGATTTGGGCGACGATCTTATTGCCTTTATAAACAATACGCATTGTACCAAGTTTAGCGTTAGCAAATACCAGTTTCTGCTTATCCGTCATGGACGTGCAGATAGAGATACGCTTTGATTTGCCGTTAATCAGAACGGGGAACTCAATACAGTTTTCCTTAATCTTGAAGTTCTGATTATTAACATAGCAACATGGTCTTTTGAGCATAGGAACTGTAGGTTCTTTAATCGTGATATTGGACTTCTGTTTGGCAAGTTTTTTGTTCTTGGCAGAAACCTTACGGTAGTCCTTATTGTACTTATTTACGATAGATTTGGCATCACGGATACATTGATTCGTCAGAGCAGACGGAAGATTAGCAACTATATCGGCAGTTGTATATTTACTGATGGATGTGCC
>JAIKYE010000077.1 GCA_024683455.1 Bacteroidaceae bacterium | reverse complement strand
CCACTTGCCGTGTCGCTGGTCTTTCTTACAATCCTCGAAACTACCGTAGTAAATGTACATGGGGGAGGTCTTCTTGACCTTGGTACCGTCATCAGTTTTCTCCAGATACCGCTTCAGGGTATAAACAATACCATTTATCGTAACCTCAGCCTCTACATATTGGCACCTCAACACCTCTGGCACAAAATCTCCATAACTGCCACCCAACACGAAAAAGATAAAGCGGATAATGGTGGATTTTCCACTGGAATTCTGGCCATGGATAATATTCACACCCTGATGGAACACTTCATCATAGGCTGTCTTACCTTCTTCTGTGATGATGATGAGACGATTGAGGAAGAGATTATTCTGCGTCATACTTCGATTCCAGCAATTGTGTCCTTGCCTTGAGACCATTGAAACCAGATAGAGGCATCAAACGGGAAAAGTAACCCATGAAAGCGAGCGTGTTGCGTTCACTGGGTGTAAGCGGGCCTGCGTAAGCTAGGTATTCGTCTAATACCTGGCGGTTTGACACACAGACTCTGTTATTCAGATACTCTTCCTTTTGCAAAATCCCATAAGATACCAGGCAACTAAGTGCAGAGACTTGCACGGGCTTGATCCATTCAAACAACATGCGGTTGTCACCTTTATACTCATAGGGATTATGCTCCTTATCTATCCACTGTTCACGGGTATCGTAGACATCCTTCTCCTTGCGGGGCCTTACATCTATGTCATAAATCTTAGAGGGATAGAGCAGGTAAAAGTCCCAGATGCGGACCTTATCAATTTCAAAGCACTCACCTTCCTGCAGACATCTCACAATATGCGCCATGCGGAAAATGCTATGATAGAGGTCGAAGGCCGGGTTATACGTTATCATAGTCCTTCCAGTTAAGATGACACATGCCGGTGAGGTAATATATCATGCCGTAAATATGGTCTTCATTGAAACCCAAAACCGTGTCGTGAGCACCATTGGCCTCCAGCATTTCGCGAATAGGAACCACGATTCTGTCACGCATCTGTCCCATTACCATGTGGAGTGGCTGATGCTGTTCTATAAGCGGAAATATACTGTCGTCGAACTCATGCTTAATGCGTGCAAAAAGAGAATGAATGATTTTCTGGGCAGAAGGATAGCAGTCGTACTGCATCGCTATCTTGGCATACATTTCCTTTAGTCTCTTGGCTTCCGCTATCTTAGAAGGGCGAAAACCGCCATCGGTGAGTTTCTCTTCTACATCCTTAGTTCCATCAAGCTTGGTCTGGTAAAAATCCAAAGCATCAAAGACATCTGCCGTTATTCCGTTTTCTATCTCTCCCAGCAGGGCTTGGAAGTAGGCATCCATGCGGGTAGGTAGCGCAGTACTGTAAACGTTATAGGTGTCGTTTACATTCGTTGCATTAGGGTTGACGCTGCCAGCTCTACCAATATTCAGATGATTGTCGGACATTATTTGTCGTTTAGTTCCTTGATGATCTCATCAACGGCTATGCGGTATTTCTCTTCGGGGTCATAGCGCAGGGCTTTACGAACAGGGCTCTGGTCGTCACCTTCCAGCTTGCGAGCGAACTCGCTCTGGTTGTAATCTACCTTATAGAAGAGCTTTCCATCGAGGTAATGGAGGATATTACCTATCAGGTTGCGGTTGTACTTGCAGTCCTGCTTGCCGGGGTCATAGAGGTCGACCTTGAAGGCTTCGTGCTCAACGATGCGGCCCCACAGGGCTATATAGAGCTTATCGAACTCATCCTTTACGAAGGGACGGATGCAGCTGATGTAGTTCAGAATTTCCTGCTGCATACTGCCCGTGTCAATGAGGTTTTCCTGCAGCATCTCGCGGAGTTTCTTCTCACTCAGTTTTTTGCCAGGCTTTCCTCCGGTGGCTTCTGCTATGGCTTCTCTTCCTTCCTTGCCTGGATATATATTGAAGGTGTTCTCCACCTTGGTGGCATTGGGGTTGACGTTGTAGGCCGTGCCTATATGGATGAAGGTGTTGCCTGTTCCAGGGTCTCCTTCTATAGTGAATTTTGCTTCGTTGTTGTTCTTATCCATGATATTGTTTGTTGGAAGGCTCGTTGTGTTTTCAGGTGTGGGTTGTAATTGGCTGATTATCAGTCTGAAAACTGAAAGAAAATATCGGTTGGTTTCTTTCTTGGTTTCAGGAGGTTTCTCGTACTACCTTTGCACTGGAATCCGGAGGGAACGAGGTTCCCAGTTTAAAGTTTAAAGTGTATAGTTTAAAGTAGGACTTTAAGTGTATTGTTTAAAGTGTATAGTTTAAAGTGGGATACTTTAAGTGTAAGGTGGAAGGTTTAATGTTTAAAGTTGCTAGCGCTTGGAACAGAAGACCAGAGACTTACGGGTTTCATGAGAGTATTAACAAGATGTATAACAATTAAAAAATGTATGCTTATGCAAAACATCATTTTAACGCCACACTTCACTCTTCAGGAGTTTACTGAGAGCGCCACAGCTCGGAAGTATGGCATTGACAACTCTGCACCGGCTGAGGTGGTAAAAAATCTGCGACGGCTCTGCGAGAATACGCTGGAACCGCTGCGGGAGGTGCTGGACATGCCAGTCATTATCACAAGTGGCTATCGCTGCAAGGCGCTAAACCTCCGTATTTCATGTAGCTCTCGAAAGAGTCAGCACATGTTAGGACAAGCGGCGGATTTCTTCGTTTCGTCAAGGACTGTTCAAAGTCATCGGGAGTTGCTTGTCAAGGCGTTCCGCATGATGCTCATCAGCGATCGGATTGACTTCGACCAGCTGATTCTCTATCCTACTTTCATTCATGTGAGCTATGTCTCGCCCAAGGCCAACCGGCATCGTATCTTGGTTGGAAAGGGAGGCGGGCTGTATGGTAGCGTCACTAGGGAGAGAGCGCTTACGCTCTTGTAAGGTGTATAGTGTAATGTTTAAAGTGTAAAGTAGTATTAAAGTGGATAGTGGATAGTGTAAAGTGGATAAATAAGGTGGGTTAGCCTTTACTCAGATATGAGTTGCGAAGGCCTGATAACAGACGTGCCTCCTCTTTAATTAAATTATCCATGCTGAGACGTTCATTTGTGGTGATATAGCCAAGATCCTCAGCAATCTCGAACTGCGAAGACACCTCCATCAGAGAACCAAA
>JAIKYE010000102.1 GCA_024683455.1 Bacteroidaceae bacterium | reverse complement strand
GTTCCGAAAATTCTGTAGGTGGTTATTCCTGAACTTGTAGCGGTCGTGTAATAATATCCGTCTGTAACATAGTCATCTACATAATCGGAATACTGACCAACATCACCATGCTTACCTATCTGGTTGCAAACTTCATCGCTAATTGCAACACGATAAGCACTCTTTGGCTTTCCCTCCAGGGGACCGTCAGCGATAGAGGGGGATTGCTTGATACGATCTTCGATGAAAACGATATTACCAGCCTTGGGATAGCGCTGCATATAAGCCTTAGCAGCATCTATATCTGCCTGTGTGGTTGTCACCCAATATTTGGAGTAATCATCCACGAAGAAATTGCTTACGGGGATAAACATGCCATATGCCTCAAAGAACTCACTTAGGTCCTCACCTGCGGCATCACACATCATCTTGGCAATATGCAAATAGTCATTCTTACCATAGCTCTTATACCCTCCCTTAACATCGATAGTTCCATCACCGTCACTATCTGCTGTCAGAGAGTCGTCCCATGAACCCTTGTTGATAGGATTCTGGCGCAACAACGTAAAGAGTTTTGGGTAAAAATTGGTATTATGTCCCGTAGCATGATAGTAGAGATACAACTGGTAGTAGAACCTTGCCTGTGCCCATGTGCCACGCTGTACCCATGATTTGTCTGCCGCGAAATCGGTAAAGCATGTCTCGGCAGCATCACCTCGGCTGGTGCTTACCCCATGCAGATAGACGTTGACATTAGAGAACAGGTTGTTACTAGTCTCCGTACTTCCCACGCCATTGATACATGCCTGATGATTGTGTCCCATTTCATGACTGGGGCCCCAAAGGGCACCGCCTCCTGTCTCAGTCAGTGCCTTATAGCTCATGACAGTAGATAGCGTACTGTTCTCATAATATGTTCCGTAAGTGGTGGCATACATGTAACTGTGATTGATAGAGAAGCAGTTCCAGATATTGTTAAATCTACCCTCCACCTTCTCTTGAAAGCCCATCAAGTCTTCCTCGTTCTGTAACATGGTATTCCAGATGCGCATCAACCCCTCCATGTTATTATCAGCACTTATAGCCTCTTGTACCAAACTATTATTCATAACAAAGACCAAGCGTTTGGACTTGAGATTCAGGATATTACTCTTATTGAGCATTTTCTCACGCAGGAGATTCCAGTCGTCATTTGTCATACCACGGGTAGCATCCCAGTAGCCCTGTACCTGTCCTCCTTCAATATGAATCTTCATATCAGAATAGTTGGCAAGGTACTTTTCCGGATCGTTGAGCTGATAGAATATATAGATGGTGCTCTTGTTGCTCAATATTATAGCATTGAGCCCCTTGCGCAAAGTTGTTACGGAACCCGTCTGGTGATCACCAGGACTTTCACTGTCGGCAACGACCTCTACCTGCAGCGTGCAGTTGGAGTTGGGATCCTTATCCACATACAAGTATATGATATCACCAGCATTGCCACAGATTCCAGTAGGACCTGAGAGTTTTCCAAAATAGTTGCTCATACCGCAATATGCATTACCAGACATCTTCTGGTAATGACTGTAAACCTGATAGTCATCGCGGATACGGAAGAATTTCTCAAAGTCACGACTATATCCGTCACTGCCTATACAAGTCTCCCAGTTGTTGTTTTTCACTTTCAGAATCATGGCCTGCATATCAGCATTCAAGGAGTTGAAGTCGGCATTTTCTGCCAACGCTTCATCGGAAAGTTCCTGAATATCATCTGCAAGTTCTGTACATGCGCCATCCTTGAAAAGTCTGCCAAGTGCAGCCTTATAAGCAGACAACTTAGACTTAAGTTCAGTATAGGCAACCAGTCCACTGCGGCCATTCTCAATAAACTCATCCGTGAGCTCTACCTCTTCAAAACCCCACGTACTGCCAGATATATTGTTGGTGTACCAACCTACCACAGCACTCTGAGCATCACAGTGTAAAGCAACATTCCCATTGTCAACAACATAATATAGCAGATTTGTAGCATCACTGGTACGTGTGAGGGCAAAACCTACACTTGGCTTGCTTGTCTGTGTCTTGTATTGAGTGCTCAGTGTACCGCTCTGACGAGTGATATAGCGTCTGGTGCAGAGATTCTGTAAATGATATTTACCCGAAGATGCCGCTACGAGTGTCCAATACTGAGAGAGTTTATCCTCGCTCTTTGCCTCACAATCAAGAGTATTGTTACCGAAGTCCTCATTCATACATGTGTCATATCCCATGTTCCGGATACGGTAATACTTGCCTACCTCTGGAGCTTTATAAGGACTCTTTGCCAACAGGTCGGCCTGCACCTGCTCCAACGAGAAGTTATCTACAGCAGATATTGACCAATCTGATCCATGATCACCCTGATAACTCCATTTATACAGATTGACACCATCACCATTCAAATTCAGGCAAGATGTACCACTAAAATCGCTCTTCTCAGAGATATTAATGAAGGAAGTTTTCTCCGAGGTATTGTTGGGACTATACTGAACGTAGAGTGTTTGGGGAGATACACTGGGTGAACGATAATTGTCATTGGATGAAAGGAATCGGCCTGTACTGGCATTGCGCAGTGAATAACCAGCACCCTGTTTGTCTAGAATCCAAACTTGTTGCAGATTATCTACATTAGTACGAACACCTAGCGTCTTGCTTCCATCATCGGTAAGATTAACATTAGACGACCTACGATTGGTAATACGTACCAATCCTCCCTTGTTGAGGAAATAATTGACGTAATCTACTCCATCCAGAGTATTAGGATCCTGAGCCCTCGAAGGAAGAGCATCAAGCAGCAAAAGTGCTGTTAGGAAAATAATTATTCGTTCTTTCATAGCTTTTTATGGTATTATGATTTTGTTACTTGCCCGCTGAGTTCCGGATATTGTATGCGGGTATGATACATGGTACGCAACTTAGTTTTGAACACGTCCTTGGCATCTGCGATTTCCAGAAATGAAATAGGACATTGGGTGAAATATCCGGCAGCAACCTGATCATCAATAATTCTGTCAACCATATTGTTCAGGCTCTCCTCGGTATATTCAGGAAGGCTTCGTGAAGCGGCCTCAATAGAGTCTGCCATCATCAGAATAGCCTGTTCCAATGTTGTTGGGTTTGGCCCAGGATAAGTAAACATGCGTTCATCTATCTCCTTATCGGGATAATCATTCTTATAGGAGACGTAGAAATATTTGGCCAAACTCTTACCGTGATGAGTAGAGATAAAGCCCTTTATGACAGAAGGAAGTTGGTATTTGTCAGCCAAACGCAATCCGTTTCTTACGTGCTGAATAATAATCTGAGCACTTTGCTCGTATGGTAGATTGTCATGTGGATTGGTACCCGACTGATTTTCAGTAAAAAATACCGGATTCTCTAACTTTCCGATATCGTGATACAAAGCACCAGTACGTACCAACTGACTCTTGGCGCCTATGCTGTTAGCCACCTCCGCAGCCAAGTTTGCCACCTGCATGCTGTGCTGAAAAGTGCCGGGTGCTTCTTCGGAAAGTCTGCGAAGGATGGTGTTGTTGATATTTGAAAGTTCCACCAATGTAACATTGGAGGTGAACCCGAAAATACGCTCTATAGGCATAAGCAATGTATATGCAAGCAAAGATAGAATGCCTGCCAACAGAATATGGATATATATTTTCACCTCAAATCCATTCGTACTGTTATACGGGCTGCCCTGCAACAACTCAATGCAGAAATAGGTAACCAATGACGCTATGGTTACCAACGCAGCCGCGCGTACAAGATCGCTGCGTTGTGAAAGCTGTCTAAGACTATAAATAGCAACCAGTCCAGCCACCAACTGCGTCACGATAAACTCATACGGATGATGAAGTGCCAAGGCACAGGTGAGAATGGAAAGCGTATGGGTAATAAATGCCGTTCGGCTATCCATGAACACACGTATGAAAATGGGCAGGATGCAATAGGGAATGACATAAACTGTCATTAAGCTTTGCATCATAAATGTGTACGTAACCAAGGGGAAGATAATACACTGACTTACCACCAACATGACATAACGTGGACTGGCTAAGTAATCGCTACGGAACTGCTCAAAATAGAATAAGAGCAGAATTATCATAATAGCAATGTATGTTACCTGTCCCGTCAACTGCAACACTTTTTCTTTGTTGCTTATCGAGCGGGTCTTTTGAAAACGCTCCAATGATTGCAGAACACAATAGGTGTATTCGTCCACGATCTGACCATGATCAACAAGTTTCTGATTAACCTGTACCTGACCGATATAGGGAACCAACTGGGCATCTATTTCCTGACGTTGCTGGAGTGATTTCTCGGCATCATAAACCAGATTAGGTTGGATAAACTTTTCCAAAGCACAACGCAGAAGCCTGCCATGGTTATAACGCACACTATCTTCCTCTGCCATCAGGTACTCATACGCCGTCTTCTCTGTAAACAGTTGTTTTACATAACGGGGATGCGACTCATTATTTTCAAAAAGCCAAACCTGACGCACGTTTTCTTTCTTGAGCACATCATAGTCTTCGGTAGCTACGACACCCTGAGTGTAGAGGCGTCTCAGTTTATCCAACAAATGAGGCAAATAATAAGTCGGAACACCATCGTGCGGCAAGCTCTTAAACGCCTCCCTCAATTCTAGCGCCTGCTTTTCGTATATGGTAGTGTTAAGCTCAAAATAGGGCTCATAGAACCTGCGAAGGCTGTCGCTCTCACGTTTCAGCTGGGCCTCACTCTTATATACAGGGAAACTATCCTGAGCAATCAACTGCGCATCTTCCCAAGGCTCACCAATCTTATATTCATACTTATTGTAACCTCCCTTGGGCAGAAAGACAGCTAAGATGACAATCATGGACAGAGATATGAAAACCCTATACAGGTACTCCTTTTTGCTTACTATTCTTTTTCTGTTATATCTGCTCATATTTTCTTTTTGCTTAGAAGTAAACTCGTTTTCACTCGCGGGAGTTATTTCACTTCCGAAAGATGAGAAAGTTCCTTTCTGAGTGCGAAAATACAAAAAAAACTCTTTTGTTAAAAAAAAAATGTTTACTTTTGCACGAATTTTGACAACATTAGCTTATGCAAGATAGAAAAGTAAGGGTAAGATTTGCCCCAAGTCCCACAGGTCCGTTACACATTGGTGGAGTAAGGACCGCGTTATACAACTACCTTTTTGCACGTCAACACGGCGGTGATTTAATCTTCCGCATTGAAGATACAGACAGTGGACGTTTCGTCCCCGGTGCCGAGGAATATATCATCGAAAGCTTCCAATGGTTAGGCATCAAATTTGACGAGGGTGTTAGCTTTGGAGGCTCACATGGTCCATACCGTCAGAGTGAGCGTAGAGATATTTACAAGAAATATGTTCAGCAACTTTTGGATAACGGGAAAGCATACATTGCCTTTGATACACCAGAGGAACTGGATGCCAAACGTGCTGAAATTGAAAACTTCCAATATGATGCCAGCACACGCCTACAGATGCGTAACTCACTGACAATGAGCAAGGAGGATGTTGACCGACTCATAGCCGAAGGAAAGCAATATGTAGTTCGTTTTCTCATTGAACCTGGCAGAGATGTGTTGGTTGACGACCTTATCCGTGGCGAGGTTCGTATCAACAGTAGCATTCTTGATGACAAGGTACTTTACAAGAGTGCAGATGAATTGCCTACCTATCATCTAGCAAATATAGTAGATGACCATCTGATGGAAGTTACCCATGTTATCCGTGGCGAGGAGTGGTTGCCCAGTGCGCCATTACATGTCTTGTTGTATGAAGCTTTCGGATGGGCAGACACCATGCCACGCTTTGCTCACCTACCCCTTCTGCTTAAACCCATAGGGAACGGTAAACTTAGTAAGCGCGATGGCGACAAACTGGGTTTCCCCGTATTCCCGTTGGAATGGCATGACCCCAAAACTGGAGAAATTTCCAGTGGTTACCGCGAGAAGGGCTATCTGCCACAGGCTGTTGTCAACTTTCTGGCACTCTTGGGATGGAATCCCGGCAACGATCAAGAACTGATGTCTTTGGATGAGATGGTAAAACTCTTCGACTTAAGCAAATGCTCTAAGAACGGTGCTAAATTTGACTATGTAAAGGCAGCTTGGTTCAATCACCAGTATCTTATTCAGCAGCCAGATGAAGCATGGGCACCCGCCTTTGATAAAATTCTAAAGGCTGAGGGCATCAATGCGACAACAGAACAGGAGGCTGAAGTGGTGCGCATGATGAAGCTAAAGGTAATAGAATATGTAGATGGTCAGGGAAACAAGCGCAAACGTAACATCAGTTTTCCTTCGGACTTGTGGCCTCTTACACGTTTCTTCTTTGTTGCACCTGAGAGTTTTGACCGCGAGGATAAATTTATTCGCAAAAACTGGACAGAGACAACAACAGATGAGATGAAGCAATTCTGCGAGGTACTTTCTGGCATTCAGGATTTTAGTGTCGAAGGCATGAAGGCTGTCGTTGACCCTTGGGTAGAGGCTTCTGGTCTACGTCCTTGGAATGCATGGCGAATCTGTCTTGTTGGTGCTGGACAAGGTCCCGACATGTATGAGTTGGCTGCTTTCTTAGGCAAAGAGGAAACGCTAAAGCGTATGAACTTTGCCATTGAGACACTGAAGTAAATTTATCTCGTAAATATAATTAAAAGGGCTGGCGCGATGATGCACCAGCCCTTTCCCGTTTTGTTAGAATAACATAGAGTTACTCTTCATCATCTGACCAGATTTCCCAACTGTTATCTTCTTTTGTCAGTGCATCACCACCATCTATTGTAGTGGTGCCATCTATCACCAGGCTTTCTGCCAACATGTTGACTACCTCAGCCTCTTCTATCTTCATAACTGGTTTAATGTATTTCATAATAATCAATTATTTTTTGTAGTTAAAGAAGTTAAAGGAAGTTCTCGCTTTGCTCGTCCTTCGGACAAAAGTTAAAAGACGATAGTTCTATACGTGTATTGGTGATGGCTTAACCCCTTTACCCTCTTTAACTCCTGTTTTATTAATACATCACTTTCTTACCACCAACGATGTTGATGCCTTTCTGCAACTTACTTACTCTCTGGCCAGCAATGTTATAAATTGCTCCATTGTCAGCGTTATCGTTAACGTTAACGTTTTCTATAGCTGTTTCATCATCTGCAAATGGATAGAATGACTTCACAGTAATTGAGAGAGGTATCTGAAGATATCCCTTGCCTGCAGCAATCTTTGTTTCAGGCGTAGCCTTAGCAAAGCCAACCTTGCCATCCAACTTGACCAAGATATACTGCGTTCCGTCTGCAGTAATCTCGGTGGTTGCAGGCTTCAGGTCATTTACGAGAGCAAGATTACCCTCTGTCGCACTGAGGTACATAGAATAAGTTCCTTCTGCAGCCTTCAAGACTACAGCCTCACCTGAAGGAATTGCTGTTGTAGGCTCCAGATGTACGTAGCCGTCACAAAGCTGTGCGGCAAATACTTCAACACCCTCAGGAATATCCTCAATATATCCGGGAGCTACAAAGGTTGCATATCCGTTCTCGGAGATCGTGGTTTTTACAGGGGTACCCAGGCTTGTCAGGCGGAAGTTACCCACAACTACCCAACTTCCTTCTTCACCATTATAGGTACTCCTGACACCAATGGTAAGTTTGCCGTCTTCGCCAACTTCCACAACAGGAGTTGAAATCTTATACAAACCACTCTGGAAGTATTCATTAGCCTGCCAAGGCCAGCATGCAAACTCTTCAACACCCTCACGTGTCTCGCCCACACCAGGCATATTACCAGCCTCGCTGGTTACATTGGGCAGTGCTACCTCTTGATCATTAGCGAACAGGAATGCGTTCTGAATAGGAGTATCACCATTCCTTACCTTTTCTGCTTCATGATCCGAACTGCCATCGCGATAGAAGCCGTAGCAGGAGACTATATAACGACCTGCGGGCAGACCTGTAATGGTCTGTGTCATATTTGCATCCTTTTCGAACCATTCGATAACACACCAAGGCTCACGATCCTGACCGCGTTTCTGGTCTCCAACACCTGTCCAGCCACGAGCCCAGTTGCCACCTTCAACCTTAGAGAAGTTGGGATTTTTAATGAGATATGTTACATCCAAAGGTCTTTTGCCTGTTGCCATAGTCATGGCAGCCTTATAAGCAGCAGGCGATACAAGCATCCATTGTGCATAAGGATCGTTCTTGTAGTCGTTCACGTTTTTGTCGCGCTTCTGAACGGCATTCCAATAATGGGTATTACCATCACAAACATCCTCTGCAGGGTCATATACGAAGTGCCAGTTATAGGCATCCCATTCGCACATGTAGTAAACCTTTTCCTTACCTTCAACGGGTACAAAGGCAAGTTTGTTCTCGCCGTTCTTGTCCCAATACTCTTCCTGCCAGTTCATTCCGTTCCAGCCATTACCACTTAGGTGGAATACAGGACGACCTGCAGCACCACTCCATTCTCCATCGGGAAGGAAGTGGATAAGCATACCAGGATTATCCAAAGCAATATGTGTTCCCCAGTCAGATGTTGTGTTGAAGAAGATGCCTGCACCCACGTTATAGAGATAGTAGTCTGCTTCCTCTGCTGTAGGCTCAGAACATTCAATCATGGAAATGTCAACCTTCTCAATTGCATTCAGTTTGCGGACGTTGCGAATCAGTCGGAGAAGCTCCTCAGCCTGAGTCTTATTCTCACAAACATCATGTTTTTGGATAAAATCTTCAAACTGTTCATCAGTTACAGTTCCGTCCTCCTTGCCCACATAAAGTGTCTTGGTGATATTCTTCATCGCATCACTCATGGGCTCTATAATATCACAGAGGCTATTCAATGCCATTGTTGCTTGAAGCAATGCATCGGTATCCTCCGAGCTTGTCTCAATCAGCCTATGTGCAATGTTTAATGCCTCTGTTAGGTCTTGCTGCTGACTTGGTGTCGCACCGCCGTCTTGAACATTTTTGGCAATATTCTCACCGCGTGTGATAGCATCATTCAAAGCATCATAATACTCTGTAAGATCGATAGTAATCTCGCCCAAACAATAAAGGTCAATGTTGTTAATCAGAATCCAAGCGTTGTTGCCGCCTTCCACCTTAAAGCCAAGACGGATTTTACCGGACTTAACATCAATGTCAATGTTTTCAACCTGACCATCGCCACCAGGAACGTGCTTGCTATCAGCCATGTGACGAGAGTATTCATTCGTTCCATTCATCATCCAGAGGCCGTTCCCAAGCTCCTTCGTGTTGTAATCATTTCTTCTTTCATTTGAAACGTACTCGTATGCATTAATCATAGGAGTCTGCTGATCATTTGCATAAATGAATCCCTTTGTGGGCTCATCACCATTCTTGTACGCATTATAACGATCAGCATTCGTACCATCGTTACCAGTAGAAACGAATATGGCCTTACCGCTTACTCTATATTTTCCATTGGGTACGCTAATATCCTGATATATATCACGGTTGCTGATATTCCAGAGCTCCCACACACGATTAAAATTACATGGGCCATCACCACCACTGGCATTGCTGCCCTTGTCACCTTGCCAAGAGCCATCATCGCGATGATCGTCTGCAACAGGGAAAGTACCACCTAGCACAAGACCGGAAATATCCACAGGATTCTCCTCAGAACCTTTCTCAAGTGCAATTTTAAGGATTTCATCACGTGTAACAATCTGCCATATATTATGCTTGCCGGAATTCTCATCCATATCACCAACATCATTGGCAGAGAGTCCTTTCTCACCACTCTTGATGATAAATGTATTGCTGGCAGGAGCACCCTTGACGGCTTCAATGGTCCATACAGTAACTGCATCACCGGTATCCATATACAGATTGCCAGAGTTGATACTATGATTATTGCCCATTTTGGGGTCGAGTTGCCAACCATTACCCTTCTTGATGAACTTGATATCACGTCCGTGGCGATCTAATTCTGCGTGAGACGTCCAACCATAGGCTGAATTGCGCTTGTTGTCACCCAGCCAGTTCTTGAAATCTACATTATATAAATAATAGCTCTTGCCATCCTCAATATCAGAGATTGAAACGCCCATATAGGGTGATGCAGATGGTGTTTTACATACAGCACAAAGTCCGTCAGATCCAAAAACATGCTCGTCGATAACCTTTTCTTCCTTGTTGCCATAAGCAATACCCTCTTTTTCCGTTACACCGTCACAGGCGTACCTCTTGTTTGCATAAACTCTGCCATGAGAAGAGAAAGG
The DNA here is from genome assembly GCA_024683455.1 of Bacteroidaceae bacterium. Classification (GTDB taxonomy): domain Bacteria; phylum Bacteroidota; class Bacteroidia; order Bacteroidales; family Bacteroidaceae; genus Physcousia. The sequence continues at coordinate 38,779 of JAIKYE010000102.1, read as the reverse complement.
AACGGGCATGTCATCGGTGTCAATTGTCTGATACCAACTGATGGAACTTTGGTCACCGTTCAGTTTGAATGCCAGCTCGCCACTTGCAACTGCTGATGCGTCAATCTTGGTTACGCCATTATCGTTTCCAACAGTCTGATAGCAGTTGTTAATAGTTTTATTGCCACGAGCCCATGTCTCTCCATCTTCCACTTCTCCGATGTTATAGCAATTGTTGAAGGTGGCACCACCACCTGTCCAACCAGAGAAGGCGCCATTCTCACGACCGCCACTGATTTTGCCCGTATTATAGCAGTTGTTGAAAACCAATTTTGTTTCACCACCGTAATTGCAACCGACGAAGGCAGCATTATTCTGCAGTGTACCTGTCACCTGTGCTTCATTACCACAATTCTCGAATGTAATAGTGCCGCTATTGTTACAGCAACCGACAAAGGCTGACATACATGAGCCACCTGTACTTACAATACTGCAAGACGCATCCATAATAAGATTCTTAATGACAGCGCCAGCACCGACTACACCAAAGAAGCCTTGTTCTTTCTTGGAGCCGTCGATTTTCATACCTTTAATACGATAGCCTTGACCGTCAAAGGTACCGATAAACTTCTTAGCATCAGTACCTATGGGTGTCCATGTATCAATGTCGCTCAGGTCAACATCCTGCGTAAGGACAGCCTTGCAGTCGTTGACTATAATACCTTCGTTCAGACTTGTGGAGAAAAGTTCAAGTTTTTCAGCAGAAGCCAATTGATAAACACCATCCACCTGAGGAATGTCCACAGTTACCATACCAGCCTTCACACATTCAACAAGAACATCTGATTCACGGAAAGTAACTGTAACAGTGTACTTGGCAGTCTCAGAAATCTTCCATTTTGTGTCAGGGTCGCCGTTGTAAGGTAAATTTACCACATCTGAGCCTTTCTCGTTAAGAACTAAATCTGCTACTGATGGATGAATTGCGGGATTCCAGTCTTTCTGAGTCAAGATTTTAAAGCCCTCACCTGTTGTCACCTTCGTCAAGACACCTGTCCATTGATAGACATCTGTACTAATCTCTGTCATCGTGGTTTTTGCCAATGCATCTGCACCGACACTCCATCCTGCCGGTGTACAGTCACCAACAAGATAGACATCTCTGGCATACATACTTACAAAGCATGTGAATGCCATCCATAGAGCCAATAATTTTCTCATTTGTTGTTAGTTAATTGGTTAATAAATATAAAGAAAAACTCACGTTTTCGGTTAATTTGCACACCATGTCGGGACAAAGATAGCAATATTATATTAAATACAACAAAATACAAACAGTTTTTTTCAATTCATTTCTGAATAAAATACATGCAATATATCTACATGTACCAATTATTATTCTCACGTAAGAAAAAAAACAAGTTTTTCTTTTGCTTTTCGCGCACTAAATTGTACCTTTGAGACTATCGTCTCGAAAATACTCACGTTCGGATTTTCTCAAATAAATTTGGAAAACCGCTCACTAAATCGTATTTTTGCAAGCCAAATACAATAAATGCATGTTTACAGACGTTATTAAGATTAGGATGAAAAGAATACTCTGGATAGGTTTACTGCTAATCAGTCTGGGTGCAAAAGCTCAGTTTGATGCGGCGTTTACCAACTCTTGGGCTCTGCAATCTCACTTCAACCCTGCAGCGGCAGGATTGGATGGTCTGCTAAACGTCAAAGCTGCTTACAGCATGCAAATGGTTGGGTTTGAAGACGCGCCAAAAACCATGCTGGTGACGGCAGACATGCCTCTTTTCTTTCTGGGACCTAATCATGGCGTAGGACTTGGACTGTACAATGATAAGGCAGCCATTTTCACTACACAAAAAATATCTGTAACATACGCTTATCACCACAAGTTGTGGGGCGGTAACATGAGTATAGGCGTACGACCAGCCCTGCTGGTTGAAAAAACAGACGGATCAAAATTAGACGTAGTAGATCCTGGAGACCCTGCGTTTACAACAAGCGATGCAAAAGGACAAACTCTGGATCTGGACCTCGGTCTCCGATACACCTATAAAAAAACATGGTATGCAGGAGCCAGCGTACATCATCTCATGGGACCAACCATAACGATTGGAGAAGATAAAACGCATGAGGTTACCATAGATCCAGTCTTCTTTATGACAGGAGGTTATAGGATGAAACTCCGCTATCCGCGCTATGTTATTGCTACCGATGCTATTTTGAGGACCGACCTGCTATCATGGAGAGGCGACATCACGGCCCGTCTGGAATATGACGGTGAAAAGCATAAGATGTATGGTGGCGTTATGTACAGCCCTATGAATAGCGTAGGAATTCTTTTGGGATATAATTTCCATGGTATCAACATAGGCTACTCATACGAGGTTTATACAGGAGGAATAGGAGCGCTAAACGGAACGCATGAATTAATGATAGGTTATCAGACTGATTTAGATTTAGGAAAGAAAGGAAAAAACCTGCATAAGAGTGTGCGACTATTATAAAAAATGAATAATAATAAATAAGGTATAATATATGAAGACAAAAAGTCTGGTATTTTTCTTATTGGCAGTTCTCTGCCTGACTCTAGCAGCATGCATGGGGTCAAACTCATCGGCTAATGCTGTCGGAGGTGAACTGACAGGTGTCAGAGGTTCTGCCATGTCAGAGCCCACACCATACGGTATGGTGGCTGTTCACAAAGGATCACTAAAAGTGGGACTGCAAGAAAACGACACCCTATGGGGTGCAGATTTCCCTATCAGAGACATCAGCGTAGATGGTTTTTGGATGGATGAACACGAGGTAAGTAATGCCAAGTATCGTCAGTTTGTAAACTGGGTGCGTGACAGTATCATTCGTGAACGTTTAGCAGATCCCAACTATGGTGGTGACGATACTTACAAGATAGAGGAAGATAAGGAAGGAAATCCTATTACCCCTTACCTGAACTGGAGCAAACCCATTCCATGGCGTAAGGCTAATGAGGACGAAGACAAAGCCATCCAGAGCGTGTATGTTATTCATCCTATAGACGGTACCAAGATGTTGGACGCCAAGCAGATGAACTATCGTTATGAAATTTATGACTACGTTGCTGCTGCACAACGCAAGTATCGTTTAGATCCTGAGGAGCGCGACCTGAATACAGATCACGCTGTCAGCAATGAACAGGTAATGATCAGCAAAGATACCGCATGGATTGATGACGACGGCAGGATAATCCGTCAAACCATCACTCGTCCTTTGAGCGGACCATGGGATTTTCTGAATACATACATCGTAAATATCTACCCTGATACCACGTGTTGGGTAAACGATTTCCAGAATGCTGATAACGAACGTTACATGAAACTATATTTCAGCAATCCTGCTTATGATGACTATCCTGTAGTAGGAGTTTCATGGGATCAGGCTAATGCATTTTGTGCATGGCGTACCAACTTCCTGATGAAGGGTATGGGTGGCTATGCTAAGCATATCCAGCGTTATCGTCTACCCAGTGAAGTTGAATGGGAATATGCTGCCCGCGGTAAGGAAGGCAACCCGTTCCCATGGACAAGTGCAGAGGTAAAGAGCGATAAGGGCTGCTACTATGCAAACTTCAAGCCCGATAGAGGTAATTATACCAAGGACGGCAGCCTTATCACCAGCAAATGTGGCATCTTCAGCCCCAATAGTAATGGCTTATACGATATGGCTGGCAATGTTGCCGAGTGGACAAGCACCGTATATACAGAGGCTGGCGTTGAAAGCATGAGTGATATGAACCCTGACCTGAAATACAATGCAGCCAAGGAAGATCCCTATCGCTTAAAAAAGAAGAGCGTAAGAGGAGGTTCATGGAAGGATCCCGAGAGCATGATTCGTAGTGCATGGCGTTCTTACGAATACCAGAATCAGCCCCGTTGCTACGTTGGCTTCCGCTGTGTTCGCACCATGGTGAACGACAGAGGAACAGCCGGTGCCCAAAAAGGCGGCAGAGTGAGCAGCAAGGGCGGCGGTGGCAGGAAATCATCTGGTGGACCTACCGTAAGTACAAGAAAAACAAGACGTTAAAAAGCCCCTATATGGCGGCTTCCCCTCAACCCTTCCTCCGTGAGGAATGGCAAAAGAAGAAGATTAAACGAATAAAAACAAAAAAATATGAATCCTATAATAAAACTGCAAAAAGGGATGGACTCCCCTGCTGGCCAACTTATAATGAACTATGCCTATAGCTGGGGCGCATCAGTCGTAATCTTGGGAGCTTTGTTTAAATTGACTCACATTCCAGGAGCCAATGCAATGCTTTTTATCGGAATGATTACCGAAGCTGTCGTGTTCTTTATTTCTGGATTTGAAAAAACATACGAAAAGGTTGCTAAGTCTGAGGACGCAGCAGTCGCTGGTGGACAAACTGTTGTGGTAGCTGGTGGAGGTTCTCCCCTACCCGAAGGTGCAGAGATTCCCGAAGGACCAATCGTAATAGGTGGCGGTGCACCTATTGGTAACCTTGATCCTGATGCAGTGGCTACAGGTGCTGGATTAAGCGCAGCTGCTGCAAATCTGGCCGCTGCCGGTCAGGCTGCAGCACAGGCACAATTAGCATTGGAACAAATCCAAAACGGAGGGCCAGCCATCGACCCGAACCAAATCAAGGCTACAGATCCCGCAGCTATAGAAGAGGCAGTAAAGAACTATGCCGAGGAACTTACAGGACTGACAGAGGTTCTGGGTCGCGTAAAGGATCAAGCTGCACGTATGAGCACCGACAGCGAGGAAATGGAAAATCTGAACCGCACACTTACCGGCATTGCTACAGTTTACGAACTGCAATTGCGCAATATCAGCAAGCAGGTGAGCACCATTGAGCAGATTGATGAACAGACACGTAAGATGGCTCAGCAGATTCAAGAACTAAATGAGGTATATAGCCGAATGATTAAGGCTCTCACTGTTAATATGGGCCCTGTGGCCGGTGTGAAGAGTGAAGAGTGAAGAGTGAAAAGCAAAAATGAGAGAGTGAAAAGTAAAATATCAATTAGCATAATCCCTTATCGATAACTGTTAATCTGATTCTTAACTCTTAATTCATAACCAAAGTAAAGATGCCTATCAAGAAAAAGAGGATTTCTCCTCGCCAAAAAATGATAAACCTGATGTACTTGGTACTCATGGCCATGCTGGCTCTAAACGTATCAAGCGACGTACTGAATGGTTTCTCCTTGGTTTCGGACAGCCTAAATAAATCTACCCAAAATGCCAGTCATGTAAATAATGATATTTACAACACCTTTGAGGAGCAGATGAAAAACAACCCTGCAAAAGTTAAGCAGTGGTATGATAAAGCTCAGTATGTACGTAACATCAGCGACTCTCTGTACAATCTGGCAGAAGAACTGAAAGTTGCCATTGTAAAAGAAAGTGATGGAAAGGAGGGTGACGTTAACGATATCAAGAACCGCGAGGACTTGGAGGCCAGCACGCAAATCATGTTGGCACCCGGAACCGGTCGTGGTAAAGAACTTCGCAAAGCCATCGACAGTTATCGTGAGAGAATTGTAAAGATGGTTACGGATAAAGAGAAAAGAGAAATCATCTCGAGTAATCTGAGTACGGAGGTTCCTACCAAGGGACGTTTGTTGGGTAAGAACTGGCAAGAGTACATGTTTGAAAGCATGCCTACGGCCGCTGCTGTTACGCTGTTGACAAAACTGCAAAGTGATGTCCGCTATGCCGAAGGGGAGGTCTTGCATAACCTTATCAGTAACGTGGACGTGAAGGATATACGTGTAAACCAACTGAATGCCTACGTTATCCCCAATTCACAGACTGTAGTCCAAGGTGGAAGGTTCAGCGCTCAGATTATTATGGCAGCGGTGGATACCACACGCCGCCCCACCATATATATTGGAGGCCAACCGATTAAGAGCGACAAGGGACTTTACGAAACCGTTTGCAACAAAACAGGTGATTTCACTCTGAATGGTTTCATTGAGATGCTGAACGGTAGCGGGGAAAAAATCAAGCGCGAATTCTCACAGAAATATACCGTTGTAGCTCCCAGCGCAACTGTTAGCGCTGATATCATGAACGTCCTTTATGCTGGCTACGATAACCCCATGAGTGTATCTGTACCAGGTATTCCCAGCAACAAGCTGCACGTAAACATGACAGGAGGAACCTTGACACAGAAAGGCGATGGTCACTACATAGCCAGACCCACCACACCTGGTGGAGAAGCTGTATTCACTGTATCGGCCCAAAATGAAGGACGTACACAGGAAATGGGTAAGTTTACCTTCCGTGTACGTAAACTGCCCAATCCAACAGCCTATATAGCCTATGCAACCGAAGGCGGTGAAGAACACTTCACGGGCGGCTCCCTTTCCAAACAAATCCTAATGAACACAGAAGGTATCGGTGCTGCTATCGACGACGGACTGCTCAACATTACATTCCGTGTGAATAGTTTTGAAATGCTTCTTTTTGACGCAATGGGTAACGCAGTGCCCTATAAGAGCGATGGCGCGAAATTCTCCGCCCAACAAAAAGCACAAATGCGCGGTCTGGCAAGAAACAAGCTTATCTTCATCAGAGACATACATGCCACTGGCCCCGACGGTATAGAGCGCGTACTTAACAATCCGATGGAGGTTAAAATAAAGTAATACCAATATTATATAGATAAATTATGAAACGTACACTCATCATTATAACAACTACATTGCTGACAGGAAGCATGACATTTGCGCAACCAGCAAAGCGTCGTACAACAAATGCTGCAAGTACAACCGCGACTGAAAGAACCGCTGCAGTGAAACAGGCGAGTGACCGTGCGGCTTTGCAATTCCCTACATCAGCATCCATGCCTGAGGATGTAGTATGGAAACGCGACATTTACCGCCAACTGGATTTGATGAAAGACAAAAATGCTCCTTTGTACTATCCTGTTGAACCAATTGGCAAGCAAGTGAATCTGTTTACCTATCTATTCCGATTGATACAGACAGGACGTGTAACTGCTTATACTTACAAACTAGATGGAAACGAGTCATTCGAGGAAAAGGATAAACTTACCATTAAAGAATTCTTGGAGCGTTATAGCATTTACTTTGAGGAAAAGGACGGAAAGATTGTTGTTGCTGATGCCGATGTACCCAGTGCAGAAGTAACACGCTATTACATAAAAGAGAGTGTATATCTGGATCAGCGTACAGGAACTTTCAGTACAAAAGTAACAGCACTTTGTCCCATTCTGATGCGAGGAGCTGACGAATTCAGCACGGATGCAGCACAACCATTCCCTCTCTTCTGGCTCAAATATGATGATGCCGCTCCCTGGCTGGCAAAACTTCCTATGATGGGCAGCAACTTGAACAATGTTATGAACATGACGGCTGATGATTACTTTACCATGAACCGTTACGAAGGCAAAATCTACAAGACAAACAACCTACAAGGTAAAGTCCTGCAGAACTATTGTGAGACGGATAGTGCCTTAAAGAAAGAACAGCAAAAAATTGAAAAGCAGATTGTTGACTTCGAAGAGGGTGTCTGGGGACATGAGATTATTGACAGCACTAAGCTGGATAGTATAACATTGGCCAAGATGGCTGCCGCCAAAGCCGAGAAGAAATCATCAAGCGTGTGGGGAAAACGCACCAAGTCTGCAACCGCGACCAAGAGTACAACTGAGGCCAACAAAGAAAAGGATGCAAGTCCCGCCCCCGCAGCAGCTCGCGTCAGTGCTCGCAGACAGAGGAGGTAAAGACATATATGGCACAGTTTGCCGATGTCATACTGCCACTTCCTTTAGAAGGCACTTTTACATATAGCTTACCCAAGAGTTTTGCAAACCTTGTTCAGGTAGGATGCCGTGTCATTGTTCCCTTTGGAACAACAAAGTCCTATAGTGCCATCGTAGTTAAACTACATGACACGATTCCCCCTTACAAAATCAAAGACGTTCAGGAACTGCTTGACAGCAGTCCAATTGTAACGGCACAACAAATTAAACTATGGCAATGGATAGCCGACTACTATCTGTGTTCCATCGGTGACGTATATAAGGCTGCGCTTCCCAGCGGAATGAAGTTGGAAAGCGAGTCTTCTGTTATGTACAATGAGGAGTTTATTGCTGATGACTCTCTGTCTCCATCCGAAGAGAAAATAATTCAAGCATTAGAGGAAGAAAACACACAATCACTTTCTACCCTTCAGAAGAGGACAGGCATCAAGAATATCCTTCCAGTTGTAAAAAGACTTCTTGATAAAGGGGCAGTCCGTATAAAGGAGGAAGTAAAAAGGACGTATAAACCCCGACTCGCTACATACGTCAGGATTGCAGAACCTTTCTTCAACAAGTCCCTTCTTAACGAAACACTTACCCAGCTGAAACGATCAAGCAAGCAAGTTGACTTGCTCATGAAATATGCTTCGCTCTCTGGTCTCTCAGCCGCACTGGCATTACAAAACCGCGAGGTGCTGGAGGAAATTTCCAAACAAGACCTGATAGAAAAAGCAGATGCTTCCCCAAGTATTCTAAGAGCACTATGTCTGAAAGGAATCCTGGAATTTTACCAGAAACCTATAGACCGATTAGTCCAGCAATTCCTACCTACAGAGTTGGTCATGCACCCACTGAGCAATGATCAGGAAAGAGCAAGAAAAGAAATTGTTGAATCTTGGAAAAAACATGATGTCTGTCTGCTGCATGGTGTAACAAGCAGTGGAAAGACTGAAGTATATATACATCTGATAAAGGACATCATTGAAGAAGGAAAACAGGTACTGTTCATGCTGCCCGAGATTGTACTAACGGCCCAACTGACAAACCGTCTGAAACGAGTCTTCGGTGACCGTCTGGGTGTATATCATTCACGATATCCTGATGCAGAACGAGTGGAAGTCTATCAGAAGATGCTATCAGATAAACCATACGATATAATCGTTGGTGTAAGAAGTAGCATTTTCCTCCCATTCAAGAAGCTGGGACTTATCATCATAGACGAGGAGCATGAGACAAGCTTCAAACAGCAGGACCCAGCCCCACGATATCAGGCACGAAATGTAGCCCTTGTTCTGGCTAAAGCAGCCAAAGCCAAAACCTTACTGGGTTCTGCAACACCCAGTTTGGAATCCTATTACAATGCAGAGATTGGGAAATATGGTTTAGTCCTTCTAAAGAAAAGATACGGAAATGTCCAGCTTCCACAGATTGAAGTGGTGAACATGCGTGAGATGGCCAGGAAAAAGATGATGAATGGACCATTTACACCACAATTGATAGAAAGAATAAGAGAAGCTCTGCAACAGGACAAACAGATAATCCTGTTCCAAAACCGTCGAGGGTATGCGCCCATGATGGAATGTAAAACCTGCGGATGGGTTCCACGGTGCCAGAAATGTGATGTCAGCCTTACGCTACATAGGAATATGAGACAGCTAACCTGTCATTATTGTGGTGCGACTTATCCAATTCCAGAAAAGTGCCCCAACTGTGAAGAAATAAATCTCATGGGTAGAGGCTACGGAACAGAGCGCATAGAGGATTGCCTTCAGAATATTTTTCCATCAGCAAGAATAGCTCGGATGGATCTGGATACGACAAGAAGCAGGATACAATACGAACAAATCATCTCGGACTTTCAGCACTTCAAAACAGACATCCTTGTGGGAACACAGATGGTGACCAAGGGTCTGGACTTTGAACGTGTCAGCGTTGTTGGTATCTTAAATGCCAGCACAATGTTGAATCAGCCTGATTTCAGAAGCTATGAACATGCCTTCCAGATGATGGAACAGGTGGCAGGAAGAGCCGGAAGAAAAGATGAGCAAGGTTACGTGGTGTTACAGACGCAAGATGTAGAGGCATCAGCTATAAAGCAAGTCGTACGACATGATTATATAGCCATGTATCATGAGCAGCTACAGGAAAGAAGCCTTTTTTCCTATCCGCCCTATTGCCGTTTAATATATGTTTATCTGAAGCACAAGGACGAAAGGGTGTTGGAAAGCCTGTCAAGAGACTATGCGAATATTCTAAAGCAAATCTTTGGAGAAAGGATATTGGGCCCCGATACTCCGCCCATAGCTAAAGTACAGATGATGTTTATACGTAAAATTATTGTCAAGATAGAACTTACTGCTTCTATGATTGATGCCCGCAAGCGATTACGTGAGATTCAAAAGTATATAACCAATCTTCCACAATATAAAACAGCCCTAATCTATTATGATGTAGACTAGGGCTGAGTATACTGAATTATTCTATCATCGTTAGTTACGCACTAATCTGATAACTTTGCTGGCGTATTCTCCTCTGAAACCAATCTCAACACCTTGTTGCATCAGGAAACGTCCTGTAAAGGATGAACCTTCCCAATGGTCTGCTGATTCCTGACGACAGATTTCTGTAAGTGTATAGGTGGCATCTGGATCCAACCCGGCGAAATAGAATCGAGGACGGAAGAAATCTACATAGTGTTCGTACTTATAGACAAAGAAGATTGCCTCAGACTTATCCTCCTTAACATACATCTCGCTACAGTATCCATTGCCCTCGTAGGGAGAGATAATACGATACAAATCTCCTTGTTGAACAATAGGACGAATGGTCTCTTTGTATGTCTTGAAACATGACTGTGCAAACTTCATTTCCTCTGCAGAAAGATCGGAGGGTTTCATCTCCATACCAAGACGGCCGGTCATAGCAACATCAAATCGGAATTTAAGAGGCAAACGTCGACCAGTCTGATGATTGGGGCTTGCACTCACATGCTGTGCCATAGCACAAGCCGGGAAGAACATGCTGGTTCCCCACTGAATAAAGAGGCGCTGCTTTGCATCTGTATTGTCACTTACCCAAAACTCCTCAAAATATGGCATCAATCCATAGTTGACACGACCACCACCACTGGCACAACATTGGATAACCAGATCAGGATATTTTTCACGAATGCGCTTCAGGGTCTTAATGAGCCCAAGGTGATAATCTACATAGAGATGACTTTGGTTATCAGCACTGAGGTAATGTGATCCAAAGTTCTTGGTTACCATATTGCAATCCCACTTTATATAATAGGTATTGGGGGTCTCTGTCATGATGTCATCAACAACTTTGAATACAAAATCCTGAACAGCAGGGTTACTCATATCCAAAACAAGCTGTGTACCACCGCGACCTGTACTTGGCTCACGCATAGGATGACATACTACCCAGTCGGGATGCTTCTCATAAAGTTCACTCTTGGTATTTGTCATCTCGGGTTCAATCCAAATACCCCATTTAAGACCACGCTCAGCACAGGCTTTCTCAAGTGCAGGAACACCCTTGGGGAGTTTCTCTGTATCCGTAACCCAGTCACCCAATGCACAATCGTCCACAGAACGCTTGTATTTGTTACCGAACCATCCATCATCCATTACGAAGAGCTCACCTCCCAGTTGCTTAACACCGTCCATCATCTTCTCCATGCCATCCTGACTAACATGCAGATAGACACCTTCCCAAGAGTTCAGCAGAGTCTTACGCAAGGCTGTTCCATTGTGGACCATGTTATTCTTACGAGCCCATCTATGGAAACTTCTACTGGCTCCGCCTATACCCTCATTACTATAGGTAAGCGCAAGGACGGGAGTAGTGAAGGTCTCCCCCTTTTTCAGTGTATATTGTGAGTTCGTATCGTCTATACCTGCAATAAAACGGTGTATATTCTTCCCTTGTGTATCAATAGTCATGCGGAAATTACCACTCCAACAAAGAGCTGCTCCGATGACACGTCCTTGATTCTCCTGTGGCTTTCCATCCAGTGAAATCATCAATTCGGGACGATTCATGTAAGCGTTCTTTGTCCCTGTGAGATCGTGAATCTCAAAAATTCCAGGTTTCAATGCTTCCTGAGACACCTGCGCTTCAGCACCCCATGAACCATGTTCATGCTGAACCCATACATTTCCTTGTCGAATGGGGAGAAAACCACTGGCGTACTTTAGCAGAGTAATGGGTTTCTTCTCGTTATTACGAATAACTGACCATGTTTCGATGACATCACAATTGTTGTAAGTGCGATAACAAACATCAACATAGAAGTCATACACCTTATCCTTCATGGTAATGGTGTAAATGGTAGCGTCCCCCCCCGTTGTTACTGCATCCTTTTGATAAATAAGTTCTGTGGACATGTTCCCGTCTGCATGACGGACACTTAGAGCTGTAATATCACAGTTTCCCAAGCCAAAGGCTGGATAGGCGTCCTCCCACAGACTATAGGCGCGATATACCAGTTCAGCATCTGCAACAGTCTCTCCATAATAACTGACATGAAGAGGCATACCCTCGTCTGCCTTTAATAATAATGTTGTACTAGGAGTGTTTACAAAAAAATCCTTTGCAGGCATAACGTTTGCAGCCAACAAAGACAGAACTAAAATGAATGATCGTTTCATGGGTGTTTTTGGTTTATTTGATTAACTCGCGTTGTTCAAAGAGAGTAAATCCCATGAGCAACGCGAGTATAATTTATATAATATACTCATTATTACCAGACATCCTCTGGTTTAGAGGGGTTGTCATATATTTCCTTCGGACACCACTCGAAGTAATCAAGATATAATTCCTTCTTGTCCGTATCAAGTACAGATTTGAAACGGAGGTAGTAGGTTTTCGAAGGATCCAAAGTCTGACGAATCAGGATATGACGTTTCTGACGGTAGTCGTCACGCGCGGTTTTATTCTCACCGAACTCATGTCTTGCAGCCTTCATCAAGCCATGGTTTCTTAGCTTGTGGTCAATCTCAATAATCTGATCATCATCACGATTATCATCAGACAAATCAGACCAGCTACCACCTTCGCCGGCATAAGTCACTGCAATACCCTCTGCCATATTAACAGGAATACCTGCAGCTGGTAAGTTATTGGGGTCAGAACCAAAATATACCTGGGTAATACCACGGGCACCAGTGGCAAGTACCTTATAACGAAGTTCGTATGTTCCGCGTTTGGGAACAGGAGGCAAAGTAAACATGATATCATATTTACCAAATACCTTATCCTCATCCTGACAATAGTTAGGCCAGTCGATACGGTATCCATTATAATGAATAAAGTGAGTTTCTTCGTTGAGAATACTTACATTATCAAAGTATTTGTAATCCTGATCCTGAGGAACATATACATGCTGGTACTTACCTTCGCTGGAATCTGCACGACGGATATTATTTGTTATGGCCTCAGGGAACATGGCAAAGAGGTCAAAACGGATACGTTCCTTACCAAGATTATCACGTACTGCATCTGTATAAGCCAAAGGACCGGAAATAGGATAGATACAAGCATTGGTTATGTCGTTGACAACAGCCTTCTCGCCATCCTTATCTATAAAGATACCTTGCTTATTTTTATCACAGGCGATTTCGGCACCAGTACCCTGAATTTCATTATCTAAAATAGGGAATCTGTTAAGATAGACGCCTTGGCTTTCCTTACTCTCGTAGAGCTTCAATAAACGACGGGTTCCCTCTCCTACCGTGCAATACCATTCATAAACAGGTAATGTATAAACACCAGGACGAGTTGGACTATATCCAATTTCATTACAATGGTAAACCAACTTATTGGCTGGAATACGCATGGGAAGAATATGATAGGTCACCCACCTATACAAGATATGATCAGGTGAGTCATAATTATCGTCTGTTTTATTCTTTTCATCAGAAAGATACATATTATTCTTCTGAATCCAGTTAATGAGTTGCTGTAATGCATCAGGCGCAGTAGGATCGATGCCTTGTGAGCGCCAATACTCATCGGTTTCTGCAAAGATGGTATAACCATACTTACGATGCTCAGGTGCATGTGCATCGGGATCACCTGCGGTAGCAGACTTATCGCCGCCTGATCTGGCTTGATAATCCTTCATGTCTGGAATCAAGCCCCTTTGATATTTCTGCTCATACTCCTGATCGATTTCTTTACTAAGCATATCTAACAGGTTACATGCCTGGATGACACGTGCCATCATCAGATAGCCTTCTGTTTTTTTGTCCAGAATATTCTGGAGGTATCTTGCACAAGATTCATCTTTAGGTGCAATGACCTTATGAATCTGATGAATATAACCATTTATCACAGGGATGTCATGGTTAAGGGGGTCAATCGGACATACCTTATTTACAAAGATACTATCCGAATTGGTTTTGCTATCATTGATAGTCAAACGATGGTCGCTAAGAGTAGGAAGTGCCAACTCTGTATTCATATCAACCATCTCTATAGAATAACGCTGATCCTCTCTGTCATAACCGTCAATGACGCTATTCCTTACGATCACGGAACGAATAGAGTCCAACTTCACAGAATCCGTAAATGCGTCCCAAGAAGGTTCTGCGATAAGCCCCTCTTCGACAAGGTCCTGAAGATAAGCATCAATAGCATCATTAGTAACGGCAAATACGGTATAGTTACCACGAGCTGTCAACAACTGATATACAGATGAAACTTCTGACCTATTAGGATTGATAGATACTTTCTTCAGTAAGTCCACATATTGGGAATACACGGGCTTAGACTCCAGATAACTGGCTACTGTATTATACTTAAATACGTATCTCGATGAGGTATCTATCTGCTCCGAGCAGGCGCATACCATTAAAACCAATGCAACAAGAGAGAAAAACAGCTTTCTCATAATTTCCTTTTTTTTGTATATTTTCTTTTTTTAATATTCTCCTGACCTGGAGGTCTAAACCCCAGGCCAGGAGAATGTATAGAGAATTAATAATTAACTAAAATGAGCATTTATTCAGCACCAGCCATAATCTTAAGGATCTCCTCGATGTCACCAACACCTACAGAACCACTGCCGTCAAGGTCAGCAGCAGGATTATCCTCACCACTAGCCATATACTTAAGAATCTCTTCGATATCACCAACGCCTACAGTACCACTGCCGTCGAGGTCACCTCTAATGCCTTCAGTCTCTACGAAGATCATCTTGCGGATGTTGATAGTAGCACCATTGCTCTTCTCCATGAGACGGAAGATGATGTAGTCAGAAGACTTCTTCAGACCCAAAGACTTAACATTCAGCGAAACCTTCTTGTAGTCTGATGTAGCTTCCAGGGTTTCAAGCTCGATACCCTCGCCAGTCAAGCCATTCTTAATCATAGCGCCTTCAATATCCTTGTCAGACTTGTACTCAAACTCAAGAATAGTCTCATTAGCCTTCAGATCATCGTACATTAAACCAAACATTGCCTGGACATTCTTGCCCTCTTCGTTTGTCTCGAACTTGTAGTCAAATGGTTCTGTTGACTCAACTGTTGCATTTGTAACACGATCCTTATTAGTAATATCCAAGTAATCGGGACAAGCCTCGAAGAGAGCTGCCAGAGCAGCATCAACCTCAGCAACAGAACCATACTGACCATTATCCAAACCATCCATAAATGGTGTTATAAGCTCGAGGAGATCAGATGAATTGAGATGATTAGACCACTTGTCAACAACCTTAACCCAGTATTCTGCAAGATTATAGTAAGCAGCCTTTACAGGAATGATTCCCTCGAAAGTATTACCATCAGCTATCAACTGATCCACTGTAGTGCGGGTTGCAGCGTCAGCCAAAGCTAACTTCTGAGCAGCGCCAAAGTTTGGAGAATCCTTATAGGTATACAACGTATCCTTGTTCTGATAAACACCAGGAACATAAGTGTTGGTAAGAATATCAACTCTTTCACCATTGCATGCAGCAGCAGCAGCAATCGCCTCTGGAGTAGCCTCTTCGCCAAGATATGACATGCGGAAGTTACCAGCACCCAGCCAGTCACCACCAACAAGAGTACCATCGTTCTTCAAACCGAACTTCAGTGTACCGTCGGTTACCTTAGCAACCATGTTGATCTCATAGCGATCTTGCAGGATAGCATTGATAGTACCCTGAATACCATAGATAACATATCCTACCACTACAGAGTCAACCTTAGGATCACCTGTAAATTTATCAACATTACATGCATAAATCTCCTTATCGGAAATAGAACCTGTCCAAGCTTTCTCCTTCTCAACCATACCCTCACGAACAACGGGAACGTAAGTCTTGGTATCGTTGGCGAATGCCATAGCTGTATAGTTGAAGCTATTGATATTGCCATTAGGACGGAAGCCAGCATTCAGCTTAATCTGATAGTAACCGTTCTTCATGTTACTCATAGTCTGGCTGATGTTAAACTTAGACTGCTCGTTGCAGAACTCAGCAGCAGACATCGTACCTTCCTCGTTTGTATCGTTGCCAAAGATGTAGCCATCCCAGCCTTCAGCCTTCTTGGTACCAGAAACCTTGTTACCCTTCTCGTCAAGAACCTGCTCTGCCTTAGCAAAACTGCGGTTTACAATCATAGAAGTGATATCTGTACCGGCAACATAACCAGCAGATACAGCAGCAACCTTCAGAGACTCCAGGAACTCTATCTCACCTGCTACGATGCTGTCAGCAATTACGTGCTCATCCAAGATGTATGAAAGAGAACCGTTTGCAAATACATCATTAGGATCAACGTCACCTGTAAGGTAAGAATTCAATGTTGCAAGAGCTTCAGACTCCTCTAACGGGTTGTCCTCAAGGAACTGCTTAACAGCATCTGCACTTGCCTCCAACTTGTCATACATCTCAGCACATGCGGTAATAGAATCACGGAGAGCCTCAAGCTTGCTGTTTACACGTGCCAAAGCCTCCATGTTAGCGCACTCTTCGATTTCGGGGATAACAGCCTGATATCTTTCAATAAGAGATACCTCGGATCTAACGTTTGTATCGAATTCGCTGGCTTCCTCTGTGAATTTCTGCTTAATGTCGTCAAACTCATCGGCAGTACCGAAATGAAGTTCGTTCATCTGGATAGCATTACCTTCACTAGCCTTGTAAACAACAACCTTGTAATATGTATAAGGTACAGTTGTCTCTGTGCTGAAGCCGAAGTAAGAAGGATGTGCATCTAAAGCATGCAGACGATCCTGCTTTACACCCACACGCTCATCTACGAGAACCCAGCCTTCAGCATCCTTGGTAGCTTGAATGTCGCCCTCGAAGTTAGCACCATAGATAGACCATGTATCCCAGTTACGACCAGGATATGAACCTGTATCGTTACCAGTTGTCAGAGTATAGAAGAAAGGATTGGTAGGATCCTGAGTACGGAAGATGATATAAGTGTTACCTTCAGCACTTGCCTGGCCACCCCACTTGGTAGCTTTTACCTCAACTTCTTTGTCATCTTCTATCTTTGTTGTATTCTGATCAATACCGTCAATGAGGTTACCATAGAAGCCATCGCCCCACTCACCTACTGTATTACCACCTAACAGAATGTAGAGATTATTCTCCACTGCATTGGCGACCCTTTTGAGATAATCCATTTCTGCTTTAATAGCATCATCATCGAGTTCGCAATTATCAATGATATATGGGTAAGTACCACGTCCGAACTTGGGGCAAGGAGCGATACTCTCTTTCATATAACTTTCATGCCATGCTGACATAGTTTCAGATTCAGGAGAAAGAACGCCTAAAGTGTCTGAAATATACAAATCATAGTTATCATACAGTTCCTGAGATTTTTCAATCTTCTCCTTTAACTCTACCAACTCGTTCTTGATCTTCGATACATCGGGAGCGTTGACAGTAGTTTTCATCTCTGCAAACTTGGTCTTGAAATCCTCCCTATATCCCTTGTAAGCGCGGAATTCATCTATACCCTCGAGATAATCTTCGAATTCTACGACTTGATCTTCACGATATTGAACCAGGTTACCAGAGTTGTAGAAGGAGAACTCGTTCATCTGCATTCCACCCTCATGGTAAACTTCAATCTTGAAGTACTGATAAGGTATAGTACATCCTACTGAGAGATAAATAAAACTCTCGTACAAACTTGTAGTCTTCAGGACGTCTTCACCAACACCCTCTTTGCTATCAATCAGTACCCAACCTTCAGCATCCTTGGTAGCCTCTTCGTCACTTTCAAAGTTGGCTGCCCAGATTTTCCAGTTCTTCCAGTTACGGCTGGGATATACGCTTGTATCACCACCTGTTACAAGACCATAATATGTAGGCTGTATAGGCTCACTTGACTTGAAGATGATAAAACGGTCTTCACCTGTATCTGTTCCCCATTTGGTCTCTCTCCAATTACCGTCAATAAGGCTCTCAGGACCTTCACTGGCATTCCAATTCTTCTCGGTACCACTGATAAAATCATATGTTACATTAATGGGGTCAGCTTGTTTGCTATTATTGAATAGGTAGATATTTATACGTGTAGCTTCAGCCTTAGCTTCTTCGCCAGTGAGCTGACGATTTTCTTTGATGTATGCAAAGCTACCACAGGGATATTCTTCATTAGGAGCGATAACGTTCTCACCAATCCATGCTGTCAGGTAAGCAGCGCCTGTTTCAGTAAGATTTGTGCCGTCAAGAGCAAGGCGAACCTGATTGCATGCAACCTGCAGATCATCATAGCTTCTTGCACAAAGTTTGATCTTACCTTCAAGATTCGAGGCATTTTCCATCAGACCCACAAATTGAGAAGCATCATCACATGTAGCAAGCTGCTCCAATGTAGATGACATCTGATCTACGAGTGTCTTCTGTGCAAATACATTAGGATCAAAGTTGGCCTTGAACGCATTAGCAATAGGAGTGCGGTCGATAGCAACAGTATATTTGTCACCGAGAGTAAACTCAGACATCTGCTGAGTACCTGTGCCGCCCACACACTCTTTTAGCTCAATCTTGAAGTATACAAACTCCGTCTCCACATTCTCAGAGGGAGTGAAGTATGAGGTTGCCTTATCTGCAGCAGCAAGTTGGTTCATACCCACTCCTGCTGGAACATTTGTCTTATCGTCAAGAAGAACCCAAGCTTCAGATTCACGTGTTACGTCATCCTTGCTTTCTGCATTCATACCATATACCTGCCACGTCTTCCAGTTACGGTCAGAATATGTGCCAGAATCACCACCAGTAATCATCTTGTAGTAAGTAAGAGCCATGGCGCGAGAAGCCTTGAAGATAACGTATGCGCCATCACCGACTCCGTAACACCACTTAGAACTTGGATTGTTATCGAACAGCATGTCGGCAGACTCGCCAGAATGACCTTTACTACTGCTTAACCAGCTGAAGATAACAGCCTCGCTCGGGTCAGTAACGATATTGGGTTTTTCTACCAGATAATCCTGGAATGCCTTGTAAGTTCCCAGACCAAATTCCGCCATGGTCATATATGAATCATGATCATCACGTGTGTAATCAACAGCAGCAGTTATTTCAATCCAGTAGTACTGGAATTTTTCTGTTCCCTTATAATCAAAATTTAGGGTTACACCTACAGAGTTGCCCGTAGGAAGAAACTCTTGCTCTTTGGTGTCAATAAGCGTCCAGCCTTCACCTTCACGCTTGGCATCTGCATCGCTGGCAAAGTTACCACCGTAGATCTTCCATGAAGACCAGATATCCGTTGGATGATTCTCTGTGTTGTCAGCAGTAACAAGATAGTACTGGCTGGGAAGAATAGGTTCGTATGCCTTAACAATAATGTAGGCGATACGTTCCTTTGAATAGGTGTTAGCGTTCTCATCTGGCTGGAACCAAGTTCCCCACTTGGAGTTGATGTTCTCATCTACCAGATTCTCATACGACTCATTGCTATAATAAATATAGCCGTCCACCGGAGTGAGCCTGATGTGATTTGCCGCGCAGATACCCTGACTGAACAACAACATCGCAGTTGTAGCCAGCGAGAGAACCGTTTGCTTAAGAGTAAATCTTTTCATCGCTTTTTTGGTTTTTAGTTAATAATAAAGTTTATATAAAATTTGTTGTTGTGTCTATTCTTTTCCCTATTTTTTGGCTTAAAAAGCACACAAAAATAGAAATTTTGCATCATACTTTAACCATTTTATATGCTTTTATATGGCACTTTAACATTATTTAACCGAACAGCATCTGCCTATACGCTCTCCATTTACCTTACCATCACCTTCTTGCCATTCTGGATGTATATACCAGCCTTCAGTTTGGCGTTCTGGATTTTGTCACCAGATTCTACCTTACGGCCAGACAGGTCATAGATGGCTTGCCTATCCTTTGAATTCCCATTTGTAATACCCTTTACCGAGGTTACTTCATTATTATTTGACAAGAAGAAGTCATAAGGTGTATAATTAGCAGCCCCAAGTACGGAACTGTTGGTCTGCTCGTCTATCAGCTCCCAACTGTCATCATCGGGATCCTCCGTATATGTGTTGCTTCCGTACAATCGCCAACTAACAGGGTTACGCTCAGGGAACTTCTTTGTATCATTAGCTGTGTAGATGCGATAACCGCATGGCATGACTACGCCACCTGCATCAAACATAAAGAAAGCATATTCGTAGAACGATGGGTTGCAATACTTGGTATGCGTGTCGTTATCGCCAGCATTTTCCCAGTCCTCGTAAGAGATACTGCTCGACGTTCCATTATATGCATACAACTCTTCGTATTCTTTCCCATTCTGATCGAGGATATCAAATTCTGCAAACTGGATGGTTCCCCACGTTCCTTCCTTCAGCTCACTTACTTCCCATTTGTAGTAGCGGTAACCTTGGAGGTCTTTATTGACATTGGTATAGACACCATTCCTGTAATAAACCATACCATTTGAGGACTTCAGTACAGGATGTCCGTCTGGCTTTCGACCGTTATCTATGTTCTGACGCCAGTTATTGGATCCGTTGCCTGTATTTAAGAGATAACAGAGGGCACCAGACATTACATCAACTGGGGTAACATATTCTACCTGACGGGAATAAGCGTCATAACAATTCTGCAGATTACATGTATTCTCGGAATAAGCAAATTCACGTCCAGAAGATGCTCCCGATACTTTACCAGCGTTGTAGCAGTCTGCAATGTCTAATATTCCCTTGGAAGGAGCTACGAGAGCAGCAGCCTGACTATTAGCAGAAATCTTACCTAAGTTATACGATTCCTTTATGACAACTCTGGTGCCTGAACGAGAAAAGCCCAGAATACCTGCAGCACAATCGCCAGATGCAGTAACAATTGAGGCATTACTACATCCTGTAATCTCAATTACTCCCGTAGATGCACATCCTATCAGTCCGCCAACATTATTCACGCCAGAAACTGTACACGTTACATCCAAGTGCAAGTTCTGTATATCAGCGTAATTGCCTACCATGCCAAAGAAGCCCACGTTGTCATTACCCGTAAGATTCAGATGGCTGATGGTATGACCCTGACCATCGAACTCTCCACAGTACGGCATCTTGCTATTTCCGATTGGCGAAAAGTCTGACTGGAACTCTGACATATTCAGGTCGGCATTGAGCACGGCACAGGCCTCACACTCTCCACCGTTAACAATTTCCGCAAAAAGGCAAAGGTCAAGAGGTGTATTGATCTGATATACCCCGTCCTTCTGATTAAGCTCTCCATAAGACAGCATCCCATCCATCCATGCTACACGGTCATACACAAAGTCGCGTACACGATCTACTTCCTTCTCCCATGAACCGGGAACAGCTGGATTAAGTGATAGCTGCTGGTTGAGATAGGGCCAACGGATAAAGTTGAGTTTAGCTGATGCACGAACCTCCTCACGCAGAGAATCGACATCTGCCGCCACGGATTCCGGCTCAAAGGCACCGCTCTTGCGCAGCTTTGCCCACATCGACTGCATCTGAGCGAAAGCAGAAGGATCAGAAAGGACACGGTCAACAAAGTCCGTCCAGTTTCCAGTATCGCGCACCTTATACGTCCAATCCTTTTTCTGGTTAGCCGGATAAGTGGTAACGTCGTTTTCCAGGGCGAGGTCGGCATCCCAGACAGGGCCGACATAGAAATGATCATCACCACGCTCCTTGTACAGGAAGACCTGGCAAAGCATATCGGTATTGCCATTGAATTCACTTACAAGGATATGTCTCAGGAATGTTTCCATGTCGAGGACAGAACGCATTCCTTTCTCTGGATCCGTGTAGTTAGAACTATAAACAACACTTTCCATATTATTCCATGCGTTCTGGATATACTCAAACTGCACATCCTGTATAATATCTTCATCTGGGTCATGAACGGAGATGGGGTTGCCGTATATAGAATAAAAAGAATAAGGTTCGCGAGAGGCGTTGTTATCAACCTCGACATAATAGCCACCGGTAATCGTCTCTTCGTCAACGTCAGTCGCAGACATCTCAGTGATTTCTATGCGCCCCTTGTGTACATCTACGTGGTCGGCAATGGTGTAAGTTCCGTGATAGTCTCCGTTGACAATAAGGTCAACCACCTGGCTCCAAGGTGTCCACTTCATCTGACCACGCTTGGACATAGCCCATGCTACGGGATTACGCATCAGGGTCTTATCACGATAACTGTTGATGAGCACCCACTTCTTTGCCTTGACAGGCGACTCGTTGTGACCGTTTTTCATCACATGATGGCTTTTCCCATCATTATATTTTAAACGGAAGGCCTTATTTTCATGTGTAGCAGAATAATTACCACGGACGCGGAACAGGATAGGATACTCCTGCAACATCTTTCCACCCTCATATATCAATACGGATTGGGACTCAAAATCCTCTCCTCTCTCCTGTGGCATGATACCATCTTGCACATGAACACTAAGCGTAGGCAGATTGGTTATCTGGTAGAACTGGCTGTCGTCACCTTCGCCTTCATGACCATAAAACTTTAACTCTGCCACTCTGGCGGAAGAGCCTGCGGCTCCCACATACCTAACATATCTGACACCACGACTTACATTTATATCAATCGTGGCGGCGGTTTTTGACTGTGGTCTTTCTCCAATAAGATACAAGGGAACAGCATCCATGAAAGAAGGGTCATTACCTCCCTCAAAGAGAGAAAGTAACATATAGTCGGGGCCTGTGGACATGGCCGCCGGGGTATAACTGATGCGGGTAATCACATGGGGTGAGCCCAAATCCAATCCCACCCACTGCCTGTCGGTACCGGATGAACTGTAATATGTGGAGGGGTCATCGTCAAAGGCTCTTCCCGCACGTGATAAAGAAGAAGATGCAATCGGAGTTCCGGTCAGAAGTTTATCTGTATCGGCATCATAAGCATTCATATTGAGACTACACAAAAGTAGTGCTACAAATACTTTCAGTGGCTTTCCAAATATCATGTCTAATACCTAATTTCAACAGGTTTTTGGGCCCGTTTTCTTGTGTTTCGGACGCAAAAATAAGAATAATTTTGTGAACATACAAAAAAACTTACTATCTTTGCAAATAATAAATAGAAATAAAGCATAAACATGGGAAAGAAGAAGAGTGGAGGCGGACGCCTCAAGAAAAAAAATCTGGAACAGATGGTGATTACCCTGTTTGAGGAGAATCCCACTCAGGTCTTTGAACTGAAAACCCTCTGTCGAGAGCTTCATCTGAACACACATCCAGCCAAGATGCTACTGATGGACGTGTTGGAGACGCTGATGATGGATGACTATATCAAGGAGAACTCCCGTTTCTGCTACACGCTAAATACCCCCACCCAAGTGATGACGGGTATCTTCCACCGCAAGGCAAACGGGAAGAATACCTTTGAGCCTGAAGACGGCGGCGAACCCATACTGGTGGCCGAACGTAACAGCATGCATGCCATGGACGGCGACAAAGTTCAGGTAACTATGATGGCCCGCCGCAAGCATCATGTGCGCGAGGCTGCTGTAACAGAGATTCTGAAACGCAACGAGAAACAGTTTGTGGGAACCTTACAGGTCAGCAAGAATTATGCATACCTGCTCACAGAAGACCGCACGCTGGCCAATGATATCTTCATTCCCAAGTCCTGCCTGAAAAAAGGACAGACGGGAGACAAGGCTATTGTAAAGATTATGGAATGGCCTGAGAATGCCAAAAATCCTGTCGGAAAGGTTGTAGATATATTAGGAAAGACTGGCGAGAATAATGCCGAAATGCATGCTATATTGGCAGAATACGGTCTTCCATACGTATATCCCGCAGCTGTAGAGAAGGCTGCCGGGAAGTTAAAGCCAGGCATTACCAAGGAGGAAATTGCTCGCAGAGAGGATATGCGAGATGTCATGACTTTTACTATCGACCCACGCGATGCCAAGGACTTCGATGACGCGCTGAGTATTCGCCAGTTGAAAGCCGGGCTTTGGGAGATTGGCGTTCATATTGCGGACGTCAGCCACTACGTCACGGAAGGCTCTATTATAGATAAGGAAGCCCAGAAACGTTCCACCAGCGTTTATCTGGTAGATCGTACCATACCTATGCTGCCCGAGCATCTATGCAACTTCGTCTGCTCACTCCGTCCTGACGAGGAGAAACTTACCTATAGCGTCATCTTCAAGATGAATGAAAAGGCTGAGATTAAGGATTGGCACTTGGCCCACACCGTGATAAAGAGTAACCGACGCTTTACCTACGAGGAGGTACAGGAAGTGCTGGAGAACCATCACGAGGCAAGTGAGGAGGATTATAAGAACCCAGGCGATCACCACGCCCCACTTACCCCCGACGCTGAACCTGCAGAGTCCTTTGCCAACGAACTAATCATCCTGAACCGCTTAGCTAAAGAGCTGCGCAGAAAGCGCTTTGCTGGCGGAGCTGTGGATTTTGACCGCTGCGAGGTCCGGTTTGAGATAGACGAGAAAGGAAAGCCCACCAGCGTATACTTTAAGGTAGCAAAGGATGCAAATAAACTGGTAGAGGAATTCATGCTGTTGGCCAACCGTACTGTTGCAGAAAGCATTGGCAAGGTTCCCAAGAACCAGAAACCGAAAGTACTACCCTATCGTATACATGAATCGCCCGACCCCGCGAAACTGATGAACCTATCGGACTTTGTCGGCAAATTCGGTTATAAGCTCAAGACCAATGGTCACAAGAGCGAGATGAGCAAGAATCTGAACCGTATGCTGAACGAGGTGAAAGGCAAGAAGGAACAGAACATGATAGAGATGATTACCCTGCGTGCCATGATGAAGGCCAAATACAGCACGCACAATGTAGGGCACTATGGATTGGCGTTTGACTATTACACGCACTTCACCTCTCCTATCCGTCGTTATCCCGACCTAATGGTTCATCGCCTCCTTACGAAATATGCGCAAGGCGGACGCTCTGCTAATCAGGACAAGTACGAGGAGCTATGTGAGCACTGCAGCGAAATGGAGCAGACTGCCGCTCAAGCCGAACGTTCCAGCATCAAATACAAACAGGTAGAATTTATGAGCGACCACATGGGTGAGACCTTCGAGGGAACCATCAGTGGCGTTACAGAATTCGGTATCTACGTCGAGGTAAACGAGAATAAATGCGAGGGCATGATTCCGCTGCGCGACCTGGACGATGACTACTACGAATTCGACGAGAAGAACTACCGCCTGCGCGGTCGCAGTCGTCACCATTGCTACAACTTAGGAGACCCCATAAAGATTCAGGTTGCAAGAGCCGATCTATATCGCAAGCAACTGGACTTTAAACTGGTGCGTTAAAAGGGTTTTTTACTCCTACACGTAGAAAAAATTACTGGTACACGTAGAAAATAATGTTTCTACACGTACCAGTATTTTTTATCTCGTGAATGATTTTTCTTATGAACGAGACTTCAGATTACTTCTTCTGATTCTTCTGGAATTCCTTAACTGCCTTCTCCATCATCTTCTGATACTCAGGCATGCTCTGCAGACGGGCAAAAGTAACGCTGCCGCAAAGACGACCGGCATCAACATCGCTCTGATAGTGGAAACCGACAATAACACGGCTCTGACCCAGTTCGTATGCCACCTTCATAATCTCCTCGGCGTGAGCGGGATCGATAACCATAAGTGCCAGACCTACCAACCAGGAAGCGTGTGTGTGGCCAGAAGGATAGCTGGAGAAATCTTCGGGATCCTCATGCTCGGGAACGCTTGTAGCCTCCTTATATTGCTGATAAGGACGAACACGATGGAAGAATGCCTTGGCACTGGCTCCTCCCTGCTGTTCTGTCAGATGCAGACGCGAGAACAGTCGGTACATCTCGGGGTACTTATCTGCTGTCAGCTCAATGCCAATAGCTTTGCCGTAACGCTCCATAAAATAACGTGCGCAGATACCGGCATCTGCAATAGCCTGCTTGCCACGTTCTGTCTCGCGAATAGACTTTCCCCACTGGTACTGTGTCCAGTCATAAAAGAAACGGGAATCAGTAAGTGCTGGTGGTGCAGGCAGGACCTTCTCCATGTGAGGAGCATCAGCCACCTGGTAAAAAGGAGTGTACTTCTCTTTTGTAACATCTCCCTGAGCAAAAGAGCACAGGAACATAGACAGCATTACTGTCAAAGAAAGGATTTTCTTATTCATTTTGTTCATAGCATTTTGATAATTCAGTTATTTGTCGCGCAAAAGTACATCTTTTTACACACCTACACAAGTAAAACAGATAAAAGTTTGAAGGCTAATCCTTCCCCTTACTCACGGAAGAAGCCGTTCCCATTTACTTTGATGACGACAATACTTGTTTCAGCAAGTCTATTGTCTGATCTGTGGGATATAGGTTCCAGTAATTATCGGCTTTATAGGTATCCACTACCAAACGACGCAGAGCATCCGGATGTCCCACTAAATATTCCAGATCAGTCTTGGTGAACTGGAAGTGGGGATAAGCATATAAGGGTTTGGCATTTTTACTTCCTCCGGGTAGATAGTTTGAACCGCCATACGACTGTGCCAGATGAATCTCGCTCACCTCATAAGGTGCCACATCTGTAGGATAGGCATCCACTACATTCTCCCACAACATCAACTGTTTGTCCCAGTCGCTTAGTACAAGCAGAGTCCTGCCAGCAGGATATTCGTCTATGACCATATCCATCTTTACGGGCAGTATCAGCGCGAAAAGCGTATCGTTCATCTTCTCTATCCACGCCATCTGCTTTACTTCCGTCTCCATATAATGTCCACAGAAAAGACGGTCTGATTTCAACACCAGTCGTTCTCTGCCAGTATAGGGAGATGTTCTTCGTTTTTCCAGTGTTACCTTAAACGATTTATTACCCAGCATCTTATGCGTAAACATCCTATAACCGGGGGCATAGAACTGCAACGAGTGCTGGGCATCTCTCACATAGAAGGAGAAAAGACCATTCTTGTCTGCCTTAGTATGGTTATACACTCGGTGGTTAGCATCCACCTCTCTGACAGATACGTTAGGAATACGCCCATCGGGGCCCATAATCTGTCCACTTACGTTTTGTCTCTGTGCCAGCATCTGAGTTGCGAGCAACAGGAATAGTGAAATTAGCGACGCTTTCATTGTTTCATGTATTAAGAGTTAAGAATTGAAAATTGTGAATTATTCCTATTATCGGTATATCATACTAATACAAAATTTTCTTCCCGTTTATGATGTACAAACCTTTTGTGGTCTTGCTTACGCGCTGACCCGCAAGGTTATAAATAGAGTGTTCTTTGTTCAATGCTGAATGTTCAACAATCGAAGTTTCATGTTCTTCAGAAAAACCACAAATCTGCCGATAGTCACCACGGTCATATTGCCATTGCAGAATAGGATATCCATTGCCTGCCGCTGGATTCTTATACCAAGGGGTACCCCATGTGCCAGCAATCTGCTGCAACTCGGCATGTGTTTTCCCATCCTCCACAGGATTATCGTTCACGGTCATATCAGCAAGGATATAGACATTGTTCAGTTCATCCCCGTCCAGTGTCGCACCAAAGGCCAATGCCGTATTATCTCCAGAAACACTGGAGTTCCACGCAATTACATTATTATATATAGAAGGAGGAGTAGAACTGGTCCGGGCTCCTGCTACAATACCACCGGCAATAGGAGAGTTGATGATGCCTGCAGCATAGCAGTTTTCTATAGTCAGGCTGCTTCTGATTCTGCCGACCAATCCGCCACAGTAGTTGGCAGAACCTCCGTTGCCCACCATATTCACAGCACTATAGCAGTTGCGTATGGTAATAGGCGACGAGTGAAGCGTACCACCTATGGCACCCACATATCCCTTGCTGGTAATATCACCCGTGACATAACAGTTCTCCACTATTACGGGATACAGATTTTCCTCAGCATCCTTGAAGGTATTGTGTCCCATGTATCCGCAGATAATACCAGCACCAGAGCCAGAAGCATCAACCTTGGCGTTAACAAAACCCACATTACGTATCTCTCCGCACATGATACCAAAGAAACTGGGATAGCCCCTGCTGCCATCGGGCGTCAGGTTATATATAATATGTCCCTTACCATCCAACGTTATCCAATTTCGATAGTTTGTGTTTGCCGTGTTGAGCTGCTGCCAGTTAAAGCCAGCCATATCCACATCAGCATCCATCTCGAAATATACCATCTGCTCTTTTACCAACACATTGTGCATATTGTCTAACTGCTCAGGACGGGAAATGATATAGGGATTATCCTTTGTGCCATCACCCTTCTGGTATGCGTATTTCATGTCATGGGTAACCGTCTGTATGCGTGTCAACAGGTCCTTTATTTGTTGCGTATTGTATGTAACCTTTGATGCCACTTCCTCTGCCTCTGCCAGGACAGTCTGAGCGTCGCTACTGAAATAGTCGCCCTGAATAGCCTTCTGAATATCATCTTTAAGCATGACTATCTGCGAGTCCAACGTATTGTAGTCATCTATGTTGGTATAAATACTATCCAGGGTCTTGCTGATCTTCGCCAAAAGGTTATAGCGCTCCGAAGAAGATTCCGATGCAGCAAACTGCTGCTTGTAATCCTCCATCTTATCATCAAAACTGGCATGGTACTTTTGATTTCTGGCCTTGATAGAGTCCATCATAGCAGAATATGTGTCCAGCATGGCCTGCATGGCCTCTGCATTTCTCTCACGATACGTTACCTTAAGGTTGCCCATATAGAAACGCTCGCCTGCAGAAAGGCTGTCGCGTGTACGTGCACCGATAGTCAACTTGCCGTTTGTCACCAGTCCATATATCTTCTGTGTATATCTATTCCGCATGAAATAGCTGCTTATAGTAGATTCCGTCGTGGGGGGAGTATTGTCATTTGCAGCAGCATTATATGCCGATGTCGTGGCATTGTTCATATACAGATCCACGCCACCCAAGGTAGAGAAGTCCTCCAGCGTAAGCTCATAAACACCATTCTTCAGACCTGTTGCCGTCTGCTGAACATCAAAACTTCCTGCTGTCTTAGCATATCCAAGAGGCAGGAAGGCTGTGCCCTTTCCTGTTCCTGTCAGGCAGTCTTCGCTGGACGTCAGTGTCCATCCCTTCCAACCGCTCTTCATCAAGTCCATGTTTTGGAATTTATAAGTTACGTTGGCACCATCTCCTGTGTAGAAAACTGGTGCAGGCATCTCATCTCTACTGGGATGACCGTCATTCACGGTAGGCCATCCGTCCTTGCTCCACGTAATCTTGTCCAAGAGCATCAGACGACCGTCACAATTGTTGTTCATATCATAAGAATGATACAAAAGCCAATCGTCACCATTATCATCTGTTATAATCTCGGAGTTATGACCAGGACCTTTCCAACGGTCGTCGCCACTGATGATGGTGGTGTAGTTGTCGCTCGTCATGGCACCGCCGTTCTTGTTGGTATAGGGTCCCATCAGCTTGGTGGAGCGTCCCACAACAGTCTTGTAAGTACTATTCTGTCCCTCACAGCAACTTCCCACCGAACAGAACAGATAGTAGTACTGACCGCGCTTGTATATCATAGCACCCTCGAAGGCTCCGCCTGCCAGTTTGGTTACACCCTTGTGACGTTTCCAACTGCCGTTAGACTGAGGGTTGTTGATGGGCGTGAAGTTCTTTACCGCCAAAGCATCGTCTGTCAGTTCCACAATACAGATATCATTAAAACTACCCCAGACGAGGTATTTCTTGTCGAACTCCTCCACATAGCAAGGGTCGATACTGTTCTTTACACCAATCTCTGTACTGCGGAACACCTTACCCTTATCCGTAAACTTGGTTGGCGTATCACCCACGGCGACGCCGATTCCTGTGCGCGAACCATTTCCCCATAAGGCAGAAGCATAGAAACACACATATTTGCCGTCCACGTAGTTTACGTCGGCAGCCCATAAGCTGTAATAATCTTTGGATCCGTCGGCCTTCGTACTGTCGTTCCAAGTAGGACGTGATATTACATCGGGAACATTTGTCCATTTTATCAGGTCGGAACTCTTCTTAGCCTGGCATCCTGTGGCATAGGCATAGAAAGAGCCATCAGCAGCACGCTGTACAGTGGGATCGGGAAAATCCGAACCATATACAGGGTTCTTATACGTTTTTTGTGCAAAGACAGGGATAACAAGCAAGGCACATAAAATGGAGGATATAAAACTTTTCATTAGCTTGGTAATTTGAACACTTTTTACAATATTTCGTGCACAAATTTACGAAAAAAAGTAATGTAGCCTACCCTTGAACCAAAAAAATTGCTAATTATGAGGAAATTTGTTCGTCACTTATTACCCAATCAAACTTCTTTTCCCATCGCCAGATGGTAACGCGAGCCAGATTGGTCATGTTCATAATCTGCTGCTTAGAAAGACCTATCCTAAGCAGATAAAGAACCTGCATCTCCTTATCACCTACACCTTCACATTCCTTCAATATTGTCTCGTGGAATGTTGGGTACAACTCATCAACTGCCTGATAAAGTTGTTTCCATTCGGCCAACGTCATTTCCTTCTTACCCTTTGAGGCTTCCCTGACAGTACGGATGACATCCTCAGCATTTTCCTCAAATTCTGACTGATGCAGAAGCTTAATATAGGCCTTATTCTGTTCCTTCTTCTCTTCCAACTGCTGCTCTGTCTTCTTTAGGGCGTCATAATTCTCCGCCAACTCCTGGTTTACAAGCAGAAGCTTTTTCTTGACGTTGTCCAGCTCATCAGATGACTTTTCCAGAGAAACTTTTGAATCCTCCAGTTCCTTTTCTTTCTGCTTAATCTCCTCTCTCAACTGTTTCCCGTCATCAGAGACGCGTTGTAAGGCAGAAGAAAGGGCAGCCACCTCCTTCTGGTGTTTTTGCTTTCTCTTGAAATTAAGGATGTATGCGATACAAATCAACAGTGATGCCCCAAGGAATATAATGATGGAAAAATTCTTGTATTGTTCTTTTTCTTCCTTCAGTTCTTGTTCCTTCTTCTGATCCCAGTGATACTGATAAATATTGTTGACCGTAGCAGCCTGCTCCTGACGCCTTCCAAAGTCCATGGAGTCACTTAGTTGCATAAATGCCTCGGCATATCGTCTGGCATTCTCTGCATCACCTACCTGGCTATACATCTTAAATATGAGTCTTCCTGCATCATATTTATAATATACGTCATCTCCCTCGTCCAGAAGTCGCTTACAATAGATAGCTGCAGAATCCGTCTTACCCAAAGTCTCATAATATTGTGCAAAAGCGACGCATGAATAAGAGGGACGGCCTTCCAGAGGGTTCTCCGTTATAAGTTTAAAACAGTCTTTTGCTTTCGATAATAATCTCAGTTCAGAATAGTTATTCAACAACAGGACAAGAATATCCTGTTTCTCTGATTCATTCGAAGAATCCTTGACATATACATAGGCTGAATCAAGGGCAGCCTCAGCTTCTTCTGGCTTATTCAGGGCTAAATATGACACCCCGATATGCATATACGGAATTATCACATCTGTCCCTATTTTATTACTTATCTCAAGTTCCTTTTGGGCAGACTTGATGGATTCGTTATAGTTTTGAACTCGATATTGCAAATAATGAATATTGGAGTACGTATTGGCCAATAGAATGGAATCACATTCGCCTCCGTTATCATTTGCATATTCTATTGATTTATAGAAATGTTCCAAAGCACGGGGCGTATCCTGTAAATCTCGGTATGTGCTGCCGGCATAATAGTGCACCTCTTGTTTCTCAACTAAAGACCCATTTTTCTCAAAATAACTCACCAACTTCTTTATCTTAGTATCAGAGGTGGGTTCAATATATGCCTTATCCTTAAGTCTGACACGTAGCAATTCACTTTTGCGCTTAGTATAGTCGCTCGAACCCTTAATTTGAGCATCAAGGGAATCAAGCTTCATCAGTGCCTCTGTAGGATCTGAATCACCTAACGTCTTGATTTGCTCCAACTTCTTTAAGGTTTCATCGTTCGAACATGAAACCCCAAAAAGGAAGATAAACAAAAAAAAGCACCAAACTGTATGTCTTTTCATAAACTAAACGCCAAAAATCAGGCACAAATTTATAAAAAAAACAGGAATAAAATGCTTTTTTTGCGGTAAAAATGTTTCATTCTGTTTCTCAAGCTCTTTTTTTTGCAAAAAAAATGAAACCACCTGAAACATTTGTTACAAACTGATTTTCAACGAATTACATACAGATTTCTGAGAATGTAACAAATTTTAACATTCCAGAGAAACACAATGAAACATAAAATATTTTTGTGTTAGATTGATACCGCGTAATTTTGTCCCAGCAAAAACCTCTAAAACATCAAAATTATGAAAACTATTTTAAAGTTATCAATGATTCTGCTTGCGATGATGATGCAGGCAACAACAGTATTTGCAGACGGAAAAGGTGGAACGCCCGTGCGTGCGTACACTCGTACACCTAAGGTAGGAAATACAGCTGGTCCTAAGAGAGCTCCAGCAAAGCCCACTCTTTTATATATAGATATTTACCTGAACGAGGACGCTCGCTGTCTTGAGTTGTTCGATACAGAGGGTAGCAACATTACATATTATATATATAATGAGGACGATGATGAAGTAGCTTTTGGCGAAATCTCCTTCGAGAATCAGGAAGAAGCAACCATTTCACTCGCCTCATTGGAAGCAGGCCTCTATTATCTTGAGATCATCGTTGATGGGACAAGTTACGAAGGTGAATTTGGATTAGAAGATTAAATAACTTTTACCAGAAAATATAATCGAAGAAATAAGGCATGGTTATGTGTCCTTGTTTGATGCACAATTTATTTTAACCTCACCCCTGTTAGTTATTCAATTTCGGGAAGTCTCTCTGTGACAAAAGTCCAGAAGACTTCCCAAGGTGAGGGTCGCGCTTTTTTGAACATATTATGAAACATTTACTTATATATTTTATCGCATTTTTCCTATTCCAACAGGTTAGTTCTGCTGTCATACTTGTGACAAAACCCACAAGATCATTTACATTGTCACAAACGTATATAACTCCATCTAGAGTGAATACTGGTAAACAATTTATGGCAGCAAACATATGGCTCGCCTCTCACAGCTGGAAACAAAATGGAGAATGGAGTGTTGCGAAAACTGCGCGTCAACAGAAACAGAATATTCATCGCAGACTTAACAGAGTGCTCTGTGAGCAAAGAATTTCACATCATGAGAATCTTCAGTCTACCAGAATGTGTTGGAGTTCACAGAGAAGATTTTGTCAAGTGCTGCGCTAACATAAAACAGGAAAGGCTTTTTTCATTGAGATAAAGAAGTTTAAGGTAAAGTGTTGTAATGCCTGCTACGTCTCAGTTCTTGAGATTGTAGCAGGTTTTTTTATATAAGTAAAAAATTCTGGGAAAAAGTGTAGTTTTTGGGAACTTCTTGCGACATACGTGTAGAAAGAAGTTAAACAATTAAGACTACACACAATGAAAAAGATTATGATTTGCATAGCTGTGATGTTAACCTCAGGTCTCACAGCTATAGTTGCCAAGAATGAGAACAACGTGAAACAATATACGCTCTCGAACGGCGTAAACGTCCTCTTCAATCAGACAGGGAACTGTGAAGACGGTGTTACCATGTATGCCCTCAGTAAAGGCGGCACATCACTTTATACCGATATACTCCCTGCTAACCTGAAAGTCCTGAACGAATGTCTGGCAGTAAGCGGATTGGCGGGATACAGTCAGCAAGAACTGCAGAAAGCCATGGATGAAAGCAATGTCAGCGTTACGCCCTATGTAGGTGAATATGAGGAGCATATTACTTCCCATGCCTCAACGAACAATCTGGAAAAAATGTTTCAGATGAACAATCTCTACTTTACCCGATTACGTACAGACACAGACGCTTTCAAAACTTGGCGCGATAGCATGCATACGAAAATCGACTGCATGGACAAGGACACACCAACAGGTCTGACGCATGCCGACCTGGATGTTATCAATTACGATCTGGTTATGCAGCTTGTAGCACAGCGTTTCAGCGATGTGGGAGATTTTACGTTCGTCATCTCAGGAAATGTTCCAGAATCCGAACTGTTGCCTTTGCTGAACAAATATATTGCATCGTTGCACACAAACGGTAAGTATGAAGTGCCTAACATTGCGGGCAACAAAACGCGCTGCCTCACTAAGCGTTAACGATTCGCCTACATTTCGTATTTCATAAGGCGCTCGTACTCCACCTCTTTGTCCAAAACCTCAAGGAATTCGTTCAGGACGCTTTCGTCAATGTCGCCCAGTTCGAATTCCTTGACTGCATCTTTACGTATCTCCGCAATCCAGGCGCGACGGGCCGTGATATAGTCCTCCATCACACGCTCAGCAATCTCTGGCGTAATCTCACCTTCTATTCCATAGTATTCACGGATAAGGCGATAGCTCCACGCCCAACGATATTCAGAGTAGTTCTTGTTGGCGGTTATGAATTCTTCACGGATGGCACTGATAGTGTCCAACTCTCCATTCTTGATGGCTTCCACTATACGCTGTTCTTCTGTAACAGGGATAAGCAGACCGCTCAGGTCGCTCCACTTACCTGTTCCTACACTGGAGCGAGGCACCTCCAGAATATGACGCTTCATCACAGCACCCATATAGATGCGCAAGGCAATGTCATAATACTTGATACCTTTCTTCAGAGAAGAGTTCTTGATGACGTAATCGTGGAAATTATAGGTAGCTACATCGCCAGATATCTCACGCAGTCCTTCCAGTGTACGCTTGGCAACCATAATACCGCCTACGGAGAAAGGAGACAGCCAGTCGAAATTGACAATAGAATTGCGCGCTTCATCAGGACGTTTGTCGCGTTTGGGCCACTTGCGGATATCACGATACAATCCTACCGTTGTCAGATTGCGCCCTGGCACCAGAAACATTTCGTCGCCATAGGCAATCAGGTATGAGAAAGGCAGCTTGCGTGTATCTGGGTGATGCATCAACTTACCAAAACATACGCTAAAGGTGCCAATATGAGCAGGCATAAGTATATAGCTTCCACTGGCCGTCTTGGTACCTCGGTCCAGAACGCCCCAATGCATGGGACCCATTTTGTAGGCATGGTTAGAGAAGTTGGTAGCAGAGCCTGCATTATAGAAACTGAACATTCCGCCGATAAGGAGAGAACTCTTGTGGTGACTGGCAGAGAAAGGACCGCAGAAAGCAGCACAAGCCTCGCCATTACTCATGTAGCAGTTGGCAAAGAACAGGCTGCTCTCGGCTGTAAAGCCGTCAGTAATCACACAAGCCTCGCCAACGAAACAATTCTCTAATTTGGCATTGTTCAATACCGATGAGCCATTATATACGACAGAATTCTCGCAAATCACACCTACCCCAATCTTTACACCTGCTCCCGGCATACTTTTCAGGGTACAATCCTGTAGCCGTAAAGCTCCGTCTATCTGACATCCGTCACTGATATAGCAATTGATGATACCCGTGGTATGTGTGATACGCACATCGTTTCCGATAGTGGTAACAGGCTGTTTGGTAAGTTCTATCTTCTTTTGTATGATAGAGCGGATAGTCTCTGTGAATCTCTTGTCATGCTCGTATTTCACCATCAGACTGGCCAGTTGTGAATTCAGCCCGTCGAAGATCATCACATTGCCGTCTCCCACTTCATTAAGGACTGAAATAATCTTCCCCTGCCCGAATGTGGCATCTGTTGTTGTATTAATAATGCCCACATGTTCTATGAGACAGTCATTGCCGATAACTACATTGCGTAATGTAGCATTACGGATACCAGAGTGCTTGGTGAAGCCAGGAGCCACCTCTACATCTTTCTGGAAACTCCCCAGCGTAACGCTGCCATAAAACTCTACATTATTTATATACTGAGGGTTAAATTCTTCACCGACCTGGATATTTGTCCAGTCCTCTGCTGTACATCCTTGACTGATAAGGTTTGAAATCTCTTGTTTAGTTAGCTTTCTCATATATGGTTAATTATTATAATTGACGAGTTATTAGTAGCTTTCATTTTTCACTTATAAACTCCCTCGCTCGCTCTATCATAGAATCTATGCCTTGTGCTGCTTTCTCTGCGTCTAATGCGCAGGGGATGTCCGGTGCTATGCCGAACTCTATTTGTTCTTTTCTGGCGTCATAGCTGGGACTGGCACTGAACCGAACGCTCCACCCTATAGGTATCTCACTGGAGAACGGAAGGCCAGAGCCCCCTCCCGTATAGTCACCCATAATAGTCACTTGAGGCATCTCCTTCATGTCACGAACGAAGGTATTGGCCGCACTGTAACAGGAATGGTTGGTAAGTACCACACAAGGTTTCTGCCATCGGACACCTTTGCTGGGTGTGATGTATTCGGCCTCCAATGGCGAGAAATCATTATGACCAGTTCCCGTCTTGTGAGAACGATAGCCCACCAGCACTTTATCATTGGTAAAATGACTGGCAAACTTCTCTACATAATCAAGGTTACCGCCTCCGTTTCCTCTGATATCCAGAATCATGCCGTTACACATTCGCAGGGAATGAAACATGTCATCCAGATTGCCCTCCCCTATTGCACTTTGGAAACTTTCATATACCACGTAGGCTATATTGTCAGGCAAGATGCGGTATTTGAGTCCAGAAGATAGATTGTAGTCGGTCTGTAAATAAGCGTCGCGCAACTCCTCGTCCAGATTCAGGGGATAATCCTCCCTCCAAGACCAGTTGCGTCCCAAATCTACACTGCTGGAGATATTCACGTGTCCATCCTTCAGTTCTCCCAACATCTGACAAAGCACCTCAAAGAGTTGTGTGCGTGTCATCTTAGGATTCAGGCGTGCACTGTACTTGGCATGAATATCAGCCCAAGAGATACCCAGTTCCTTCTCTTTGTAATCCAGAAAACAGTATTGCTGATCAATGATAGTCCACAGGGCATCCAGATTAGCCTGAGGCGAATCATCATATTCCGTCTCTCCTTTTTGGCATGAGCAAAGGCCCAGCACAAAGGCCATAAGCAGCAACAATCTACCTTTCATCACGCTTCAAAATCTTTAGGTATCTGACGTAACCAATCATGAAAGAATGGTTGATATCATGCATGCGGATGCCATTGACATGGCTCTGACGAATATCTCCCATATAGCCTAGGCGAAGGGAGGCACGGTTGAACTCCAGGTCGAGCGTCAACAGCTGCCTGAAGCATAGCGCATTACCTGGGTGCGAGAAACATACATTATGGTCTCTGCTTCCCTGTGAGATATCATAATAACTCTGACCGAACTGAGGGCTGAACATACCTCCCATCAGCGGCATATCTGCCTGATAGCTAATCAGCATCGGCAACTTGTTTATCTTGAACTTATAGCTTCCACCTGCTGATGCCGAGAGGTCTATGCTGAAACGTCCCTGTGCAGGATTGTTGGAGTTACGGGCAATATAGAGAAATCCTAAATCAGCACCCACTAGACCGCCAGCTTTTAAGGAAAGCCTGTCAGATAGTTGCCAGTGATAATGCCAACCTGCATCGTAGGCCAACCTTCCACCCCATGCAGTAGCAGTACGGGCAGGATTCTGCGTATGTGAATAAGCACCTTGCAGCATGCTCTGAAACGAAACGCTTCCATCTGCCCAGTGTGTCCTTCTTTCGCGTCCCGTGAGGAAACTAAGCTGATAGCCCGTATATTCCATGGGAGAGAGATAGGTGTCTAACTGATTGCTGAACCCTGCGCCAAAAAGAGTGAATACCTGCAAGGGTCTCGAGACTGAAGCAGACATATCCTTCTTCTCCTTACCGTTAACCAAAGAGGTATAATCCTGTGCCACAGCCACCGTAGCAAAGAGGCACAGATTCAGGGAAAGGAGAATCCTTTTAATCATCAAACAAGTGCAACTGTCCGTTCATCTCATCTGCCACATCCTGCTGGCTTTTTCCTGCGAAGTCATCTGCGTTTTCAGCTTCTTCCACATCCTCCTCTTCCACAGGTTCAGTTTCCACGGGCTCTGGTTCCGGTTCAGGGAATCTTGTAGGTTCCAGTTCCTCCACTTTGGCCACATTATTGGTAGTCACGCGCTTTCCTCGAGCCTTGAAACTCTTGACAGAGATAAACGCCTCAGCATCCACCTCTATAGGCTCACGGAAACTGTCGTTGCCACCCATGGTAACCAACAGACGGGGGAATGCCACATCCGTAAGGATAAGCATCTGGTTGTCAGGATTCTCACCCAAGAAGTTCTGCCTACGTGTGGTAGCTTCCATAGCAAAGCGCTTCACGTACAGGAAGCCGCTCTGATCTTGGTCGAACAAGGCAACGGTCCACACCTTGTTGGCTTTATATTTCTCTATGCGTAGGATATTATCCTCGAAGTGATTGTTCAGGTCAAAGTTGGTCAGGTAGAACTCACCACTCTTCAGTATTACCAAAATCTGGTCGTTGCTGTTGAACTCACCCAGGAAGTTTCCTTGCTCGTCGTAGTTCAGACGTTTCACATCGGGGTCGTACCAAACTTTGCGGCCACCCAATGTACTTACGCCCTGGCTCTTTAGTG
>JAIKYE010000087.1 GCA_024683455.1 Bacteroidaceae bacterium | reverse complement strand
TCTATGGCACTTTGCTGCTCGGATGGCAGATTGTAGTGAACAACGTTGTCGCCTGTTACATCATTCATTTTGATGACATTTTTCCATTCCTCATCAGGAGAGTTGTTGGCTAAATAGAGAAAGACCACATCGTAATCCTTCAGGCGCTCGTATTCCTCCTGACTTTTTGCAAGAGCCGCTCTGCAAGGTCCGCACCAAGTTCCCCAAATGTCCAAAATAATAGCTTTCCCCTTATATGGTTCTATGAGTTTACGTAGTATCTGCTCTCCGTCGCTCATTTCTGCCACATCCTCAGCCGATTTCAGGCATGTAGCATTAGAAAAGTCACGACGCTGGAGGGCCAGAAACTTTTCCTGCTCTGCATGCAAGAGTTCCTTGGCTGCAGGCATCTTTATATTGCTATCAATGTAATGCATTGTAGATTCATTAAAAGGCATCGTCTTGCTGTTGATGGATTCGTAGAAATGGTTTGCGAGGATAATATCGCGCATATTTTGGTCGCAGCCTACTGAATCCAGAATATCATGTATCTGATACACGTCTATAAGGGGTTCTTCTACTGCAAGCACCTTCTTGATATCCTCACGACAAAGTATTTCCTGACATCTCTTTGTATATTCGCCAAACTCCTCTTGCTGTTCCTTGGTCTGAAGGTAAGTAGAATCTTCTACGTTTTTCCAAAAAGCACTCTCAAGTTTCACAAGATGGTCTATTGTCGTCAATTCCTCATCTGTAATTGTCAATTTACCCATTTCTTTGAGTCGACGCAAATTGAGCGTTTTCTTATCGCCCACTATAAGAGTGTCATTTTCCAATGTTATTGTGAATGTATAACTCCTGCCATGTAGGCCATCCCGTTCGCGAATCAAATGGTTTATGTAGTTTCTCTTGAACCAAATATAGTCACGATAGAGTGTAAAGGGCTTAGGGGCTTTTGGCCATATCTCCGTGCCCAAATAATCCATGTATTTCTGTTCGAGTTCCCAATCAGGCATATGATAGCGAGCCTGTATCATGTCATTTCCTTGCGCAGCCCGATAATAGCCTGTCAGATAGTCAATATAACGCTGAGAGAGATTGGGATATTTGGCAATATTCTCCTGTAAATCATTCATTCTTCGGGCAACTGTTTTGTCTGTTCTGGCCTTAAATTCCATAGCACTGACTTTCCCTTCATCATCACGACTAAGGTAATCGCCACCCCACGATTCCGGATGGGCAATTAGTTCATTCTGCAAGCGAACGTTTTCTCCCATAAACAACTTCAGTCCCGTCACGTAATCTGATAGTAGGAAATAAGTTTGACCAGGCTCCACTATCGTGTTAATGCGGGTTCTATCCCAATCGAAATAAATCTCTGTGGTATTGAGCAATGGGAATTTGAGGGTAAACCGCCCCAGAGAATCCAGTTTGGTATAAACATTTTCACTCTTGTTGTTTAACGCA
Organism: Bacteroidaceae bacterium; assembly: GCA_024683455.1. Taxonomy (GTDB): domain Bacteria; phylum Bacteroidota; class Bacteroidia; order Bacteroidales; family Bacteroidaceae; genus Physcousia. Next base: position 793 of record JAIKYE010000087.1, on the reverse strand, counting down.
TTCTCGTAACTAAATCCTATTTCGCTACCTTTATCCCATTCCGACTTTGGCATATCTTTCAGCCAGCCAACTATGGTTACTGTGTCCACCCTGAAACCTGTATCATAGAATCCTGTATGGGTGTCTTTTGTTGGGTAATCTGGCATGGTTGTCGTCATGATAGCGTTACACATAGCGGGCTTCCGATTACCTATTGTTATATTGCGGACATCTTTTTTCATTTTGCCAACCTTGATAGTTGTACCATCTTCCAGCGTTAGCATATAGGTGTCTTTCTTTTCCTTTTTGTCTGCAATACATACGACCTTGCAGTCATATATAACATATTTGTCTGTAAAGCCTATCAGCCAGTCGCCCGTCTGCGTATTGCACCAATAAGTGTTAACAATATCTTTAGGCTGTGAGTTTGGGTTGCGAATGCTGAGGATATACCACGTTTCGGGCTCGTAAATGTGTATCACCTTGGCGTCAAGGGGTAATGGTTCAAAAATGAGGGTAAATGTTGTTTCACCTTCTTTCTGGATGGAATATTCTTCTCCAAATGGGACTCCCGTAGCACCTTTTATAGTATAGTCCTTCCCGTCTGCATTAATAACTGTCTTCAAAGCCAGAGGAAAAGAATGACCCACGGCTTCCTTTGGGAAATTCAAGCTCAAAGTCAGCTCAGAATGGTCTGGGTACAGGGCGACCTTCTGCACTTTTACATATTCGTTGAAGCTAGTCATACCCCAAGTTATGTCGTCCCACACAACTTCTTTTTCTTCTTTTGCCTGCCCAGCCACAGCGATGAGAG
>JAIKYE010000063.1 GCA_024683455.1 Bacteroidaceae bacterium | reverse complement strand
CTGCTGTATGTACTGCCGACCCGAATCCTGTAATTACCGGGTGCGGCATCCTTAGGTAAGGAAGCGGAATCGCTGATAACACCAAACTCGTCGGCCCTAAGCTGACGCTCGGCCAACGTATTGCCCTTGGTATCAGAGAATGTGAACTTATATTCTTTTCCCGCTACAACAGCGGTTTTCCTTCCCTTCTGCCTGAACGCGACACCACCGATGTAAACGGTCTGACCTGGTCGGTATATGCTCCGGTCTGTGTAGATGCGCAGTTGTTCCACCTCATCTTCTTCGGGGTCATAGACAAAGTAATTCTCTCTTAGCAATGCCAAAGTAGAAAAACGGTCATCACCTTTGCTTATGCCTACCCAGATTTCGTCTCTTGAGATAGGAGCATTAAAGGTCACTTTTCCGCGTTCGTCGGTAATATATTCCGTATAAGACTTTCTTGTTTTGATATTTTGCTCAGGCATTACCTTGACAGAGACTCCTTGTTCAGGTTTCCCGCTTTTACCATCAACTACTACAATCTGCGTCTGTTTATTGGGCAATCCAATCCTAAGCGCACGTAACTTGGAAACATAGAAACGACAAAGCTTTCGCTTTTCATCATCATCTTTTTTAATACGACCCTTATTGATTGGTTCTATTACTAAACCATAATATCCAAAATCAGAAGGTGCTTGCATGCGCAAAGTATCCTTCCAGGTCTCAAAATTGGAATGTGGAGCGAAAGTAAAGATTTCCTTCTTCACTTGCTTGCCAACGCGCAACACATGAGCAAGAACCTCATTCCAGTCGTCATCCTCATCTTCTGAGAAATCATCAGGGAGCCGGTAAGTAATCAGTCTTACCCCACGCATATTCCTTCCGTTTTCAACCTCAACCTCAATTTCCTCCCCAGGGTACATACAATTGGGTATGCCACAAGTCAAGAGAGGATTCTTCAATTCCTCTATCTCGTTCTTGATACGGTTAGATTTAGGATATAGCTTCAGGCCTTCCTCCAAAATTTTGAGTTTCTCTTCGTCCTTATTCTTTAATTCTGAAAGTTTACAATACACTTCGTCGCAGAAAGGCAGATTATGATAATCCGTCTTGAGTTGCAACAGGTATTTCTCTTTTATCTCTTGATTCCACACTCCATTAAGCGAATCCATACATAAGCGGAAGGCTCCTTCTCTTAGCCCGTGATTCTCATAGAACTGGATAAGCGTAGCATAGGGAATTAGATTATAGGACTTCCGATTCTCATATCTGAAATCCCCACGCATTGCATGGAATACAACAGCAAGCATACTGCTATTGTACAATTTCTCATCCTTTCCTCTCTTTACAAGGGGCAGCCAATCCTTTGTAGGCGAATTGTGCAGGAGCTCCAAATCTTGCATCGCATAGTTGTACAACTGTACCGCGTATTGCTTATACTCCTCCCGTGTCCATTCTACTATACTATCAGGATGACTTGGTGTTTCCCGTTTCGCACTTAGTCCCACATGTGCATTTTGCATCAGTATATGAGCCAGCGTAGCACTATAGACGGCTTTGGCCGCAGAATCCTTCTGTTCCTTGATTTCCTGCTTCAGCAACAGGACATCCGAAAAGAAAGAATCAGGAACTAGTTCTTCACGTTCCTTACACTCGGTAAGCAGAGACACCAACTTCTTGACATGGGTATTTTCACCAGCCCATGCCATTACAGGCAAAAAGAATAAGAAAAAAAGGAAACGACGCATTATTATATGGATTAGGATTATGGATTAGAGATTAGTGAATAGGGATTAGAAAAAGGAAAATAAAGATTAGGGATTGAGGAGCTTTAGAGTAAACATTTCGTTTATCATCTCCCTAATCCCTAATCTCCAATCTTTTTATTCTATTACAGCAGCGAAACCACCGTTTCGAGCCATCTTGATGTGGAGTTTTGTGCTCTTGTTAACAGAGGCTTTCTCTTGACGGTAGTCCATAGCCATACGGTTGGCATTCACACCATCTACAAATGAAGTCATCTGCAGGTTCTTGCCCTCAGGAAGAACATTAAGTGTAACATCCAACTCGCGTTCTTTATCGTTGGTAATACCACCAATAAACCACTTCTGGCCCTTACGCTTAGCCATAACGATATATTGACCAGCTTCAGCGGCCAAGACGCGTGTCTCATCCCAGTTTACAGGAACGCTGGTCAGGAAATCACGGCAGTCGGGCCACTTATCATAACGACAGGGGTTGTCCATCAGCATCTGCAAGTTGCTTTCGAAGAGGACGAAGACTGCCATGTTGTATGCTTTGGTTCCAACACCGGCACAAATGGGACGGTTACCATGATGCCTTTCGGGCTGATAACAAAGCATAGAGCCGGGAGTGTAGTCCATGGGACCTACAGCATTACGTAGGAAGGGGAACCAAATGCTGTTCTTGGGTGTACAACTGCCATTATACTCCATACCACGAACACCCTCGTATGTCAAAATGTTGGGATAGCGATATTCCAAGCCGCTGGGATGGAAAGCTCCGTGGAAATCAACCATAATATGATGCTTAGCAGATTCTTCTGCTACACGATCGTAGAAATCAACCATCCATTGATCCTGACGGTCCATAAAGTCAATCTTAGTACCAACGATGCCCCACTCTTCGAATGTCTTGAACAGGTCCATGTGGTGCTCCACTGTCAGCCAAGGTAGCCAAACCCAGATACCAACATTCTTAGACTTTGCATAACGGATAAGTTCTGGCAGATTAACTTTTGGATTTGTGCGATAGGGATCACGGGTATCTAGAGCCCATCCCTCATCCATGATGATATAAGGCACACCATTACGAGAGGCAAAATCTACAAAGTACTTGTAGGTTTCCAAGTTAATTCCACTCTCAAAGGTTACATCTGGTCCGTAAGGAATTCCGTTGAGCCAGTCCCAGCAAGTCTGTCCGGGCTTAATCCAACTGGTATCTTCAATCTGACACTTCTGAGCCAGACGCATAGGCATCGTGTTCTCTGCCAGACGTCCATCCTCCTGAGTAATCAGCATATAACGCCAAGGGAAGGTACGTGTACCATTTGTCTTGGCTATATAATCTGCTTCTTTCAAGATTCGGTGACTACGGTCGCCCTGATCCTCGTATTCAATAGGATTCTTTGGATGAATAGCAGAAAGGCTATTGTCGGCATTACCCTTTAGGAAAAGACCTGGATAGCTGACGAGATCGAACTCGCTAAGCAGAATCTTCTGATTCTTACCCATGATAAGTACGGGAAGCTCTGACATTCTGTCTTCCTTCTTCCACTCGTTACTCTTGACAAAAGAGTAATTCTCCTCGCAACTTGTCTTAAATCCACCGGGCTGCTGCAGCACCAAGTTACAGCTGTCAGCCAACTGGAATACGGTGTTTTCCTGCATTATTTCAATCTCACCGGGAAGTGACGTTCTTATACGGAAAGCTACACCATCATTGTAAAGACGGAAATCTACAGCATAGCCGCCTTTCATATCCAAGACGAGCAGGGTGTAGTTATTTTCTACTTCACTGTATTTCAGAGGAAGAAGAGGTTTGACGGTTTCCTTTACGTTACGCACCGTTTTCTTCTTGAGCGCAGGCTTAATGCCCAACTCCTTATCTGAAAGTTGCATGCCGATGACGCTCTTCTGCAGCAACGTTTCGCCATGGCTGATTACATCATAGTAGATGTGATCTGAGAAAGTTACGTTCACACTGGTCTGTCCGTCCGGACTCTTGGCGGTTACAACCTTCTGGGCAAAGCCTGACACCTGAAATGCCGCCAACAATACATAGAAAAGAATTCTGGTTAATCTCATTTTAATCAATAGTTGTTGTCAGGTATATTTGTTATTTACTTGGCTGCAAGTACCTCTACTTCTACCAAGGCACCTTTTGGCAGGTCCTTAACGGCAACCGCACTACGGGCAGGGTAGGGTTCTGTAAAGAACTGGGCATAAACCTCGTTCATGGGAGCGAAGTTGGCAATATCACTTAGGAAAACCGTTGTCTTTACAACATGAGACAGGTCTGTACCAGCTTCCTTCAGGATGTTCTGAGCATTGGTCAGTGCCTGACGTGTCTGTTCCTTGATGCCGCCTTCTACAAACTGACCAGTTGCGGGATCAATGGGAATTTGGCCGCTTGCAAATACGAAACCGTTAACTTCGATGGCCTGACTATATGGGCCGATGGCTGCAGGAGCCTTAGATGTACTGATTGCTTTCATCTTCTTTTATACTAATTTATAATGATTCTTTTTTAATGCATTTCTTATCTCCGCTATCTGTTGTTCATCGCGGGTCTCCACTTTCAGACGCAACTGACAAGCTGTTACACGCTCTGCATCGTCATTACGCTCATGGCGTACGCTGATAACGTTTCCGCCCAGTCCAGCTACAATCTGGCTTACGCCCACCAACTGACCTGGTTTGTCATCCAGTTCTACAACAAACGTATATGTTCTGCCGCTCTTGAACAGACCACGGTTTATTACACGGTTCAGGATGGTTACGTCAATGTTACCGCCACTGACAATACAGATAGTCTTCTTGCCTGCTACAGGTACCTTATTGAACATGGCAGCTGCCACACTCACAGCACCAGCACCTTCAGCCACCATCTTTTGCTGTTCTATCAATGCCAGAATAGCTGCACATATTTCATCCTCTGTAACAGTCACCACGCCATTCAGATACTTCTGGCATATATCATAGGTCAAAGCTCCCGGCTCCTTCACGGCAATACCGTCGGCAATGGTGTTCACAGCATTCAGACGAAGAATCTGATGATCAACCAGACTCTGATACATGCTGGGAGCACCAGCAGCCTGCACACCCCATACCTGAACCTTGGGATTCAGGCTCTTGATGGCATATGCCACGCCCGAGGCCAGACCACCGCCACCGATAGGAACCAATACGACCTCCACGTCTGGCAGCTGCTCTAACAGCTCTAAGCCTATGGTGCCCTGTCCTGCTATAACGTTCTCGTCGTCAAAAGGATGTACAAACGTATAGCCATGCTCATCGCGTAACTGAATAGCCCGCTGGTAGGCATCGTCATATACGCCAGGTACCAGACAGATATCTGCACCATAACGACGCGTAGCTTCCACTTTGCTGATAGGAGCACCATCTGGCAGACATATCAGACTCTTGATATTGTTAAAACTGGCACCCAAGGCCACACCTTGAGCATGATTACCAGCTGAGCAAGCTATTACGCCACGTGCTTTTTCTTCGTCTGTAAGTTGAGAAATCTTATAACAGGCACCACGTACCTTGAACGAACCCGTTACCTGCAGATTCTCTGGTTTTAGATAGATGTCTGCGTCCGGATTCAGTCGGGGAGCTTGTACCAAGTCCGTTCTGCGGATTACCTGACTCAGTACATACCTCGCCTTGTAAAAGTTATCTAAATTCATTCTTATTCTTTATCTTATTAGATTGCCTTCAGCAAAGCCTTCAGGAATTCCCAGAACTTAGCTACGCTGGGGATATTGCATCGCTCATCAGGCGTGTGTGGGCTACGCAAGGTAGGACCAAAGCTTACCAGGTCCATCTTGGGATAAACACCACCAATGATGCTGCATTCCAATCCTGCATGACAAACCTCAACACGAGCATCCTCGTTGAAGGTTTCCTTATAAACCTTTACCATAGTTGCTACGATAGGACTATCGAAGTTGGGTTGCCAAGCTCCATAGTTGCCTCCAAATTCAACTTTCATGCCAGCCATAGAGAAACAGCATTCCTGCATTTCCTGAATGTATTCCATCATTGTCTCATTGCTGGAACGAGCTAAGATAAGGATGCTTGCCTCACCTGCACCAATGTTGATGATACCCAAGTTGCTACTGGTCTCTACAACTGCAGGAATACTGGGGATATTACGCAATACGCCATCATGGCAAGCCATAATAGCATCTACCAGGTTATCCTGAATCTCTTCGGGAACCTGTCCGGCAGGCAATGCTGTTGGTTCAACGGTTAGGGAGATACCCTCTTCCACACCACGGTATTCATCCTGGAAGGTCTTCTCGCAATACTGAGCCAGGTCTTTCAGGTCATCCAGGTTCTCCTGGGGAATGCTCAATACAACTGTTGCTGTACGAGGGATTGCATTGCGCATATTTCCACCGTTCCAAGTGCATAGACGAGCTTCGTCATCAGCAATAGCTTGACGGACAAAGCGAGCCATCAGTTTATTTGCATTTGCACGCCCCTGATTGATCTCCAAACCGCTATGACCACCACGTAGTCCCTTGAGGATTACCTTTACGGCGATATCGCCCTCCTCTGGAATTACCTCCTTATATTGCATAGTGGCAGAGATGTTTACACCTCCGGCAGAGCCAATGACAAATTCACCCATTGTTTCATTGTCGATGTTAAGCAAAATGTCGCCCTTCAGGGTATCGGCAGCTAAGTTGTTTACACCATACATGGTGCTTTCCTCATCTGCAGTAATCAAAGCTTCCAAAGGACCATGCTGCAAATCTTTGCTTTCCATTACAGCCATAATGGCAGCTACACCCATACCGTCATCAGAACCAAGAGTAGTTCCTTTGGCCTTTACCCAATCACCGTCAATATAGGTCTCGATGGGATCGGTCTCAAAGTTGTGAGTGCTCTCATCTGTTTTCTGGGGAACCATATCCATGTGTGCCTGCAGTACAGCAGTCTTATGTCCTTCCATGCCAGGAGTGGCAGGCTTGCGCATAACAATGTTCTCAGCGCCGTCCTTAAATGCCTCAATGCCGTGCTCCTTTGCCCAATCCAGCAAAAACTGCTGAATCTTCTGCAAATGACCGCTGGGACGTGGTACCTGAGTAAGCAGATAGAAGTTCTTCCAGATAATCTGGGGATCCAATTCTTTAATTGAATTTGCCATAGTTGTATGTTTTATTTGTTATTGTTTTAATGTTAAAGTGCACAAAGTTAGACATTTTCTGTGTAACATCAAGCGTTTTTACATTATTTATAGGTAGCTGATGATTCATCTACCTCTTCCTTTGGAAGAATTCTTTCATCAATGCTGCACATTCTTCTTCCATTACACCTGAGACAAGTTGGGTTTTGGGATGGAGGGCTTTTGGGGCAAAATTACGGAAGCCTCGCTTCTCGTCGTCTGCACCATAAACCACCTTTCCTATTTGTGACCAGCCTAATGCTCCGGCACACATGACGCAAGGTTCAATGGTTACGTATAGTGTGCAGTCTGTCAGATACTTACCTCCCAGATATTCGGAAGCGGCAGTGATGGCTTGCATCTCAGCATGAGCTGTCACGTCGGAGAGCCGTTCTGTTAAGTTATGGGCGCGTGCTATGATGCGGTCCCCGCAAACGATGACGGCTCCTACCGGTATCTCGTCTTCCTCGAAAGCGCATTTAGCTTCCAGAAGCGCTTGTTTCATGTAGAAATTATCGTCGGCCATAAAGATTTTCCTTTGCTTTTGCATGCAAAATTACATTTTTTTTCTACATTTGCAATTCAAAAAGTGGATTAAAGTGGCTGCGCATAACGATTTTGGTATAGAGGGGGAGGACAAGGCTGCCAACTACCTTATCAGAGAAGGTTACACTATCCTGGACCGTAACTGGAAAAGCGGTCGTAAAGAGTTGGATATTGTTGCCGAGATAGACGGAACACTGGTAGTGGTAGAAGTAAAGACGCGTAAAAGCAATAAATACGGGAACCCCGAGGAAGCTGTTACACCAAGCAAAATCAGAAATATCGTTTTGGCTGCTGATGCTTACATCCGTTTCAACCGTATAGATCTCCCTGTCCGGTTTGATATTATTTCCGTCCTCAGTACAGGAGATGTTGTCAACCATATAGAGGATGCTTTCCGCTCACCTGTTTGGTACAGGTAATTGAGCATTGAACATTGATTATGAAGAGGATATCTTTAGAAATAACGGATTCTACCAACCAATATGCGAAGACGTTGCCTTCCGATGAAAGCAAGGAACTTACGCTAGTGACAGCCGAATTCCAAGAGGCTGGTCGTGGAGCGGGTACCAATAAATGGGAGTCGGAATGTAGCAAAAACCTCCTCTTCAGCATCATTGCCTACCCGCACCAGCTACAGGCAAATCAGATGTTTGCACTATCGGAAGTCACAGCGTTGTCCATTTGTAGTGCACTCAGCAGCTATGCAGAAGATTTCCTAATAAAATGGCCCAACGACATCTATCATAAGGACAAGAAAATCGTGGGTATGCTCATTGAAAATGATTTACAGGGGAAATTTGTCCGCCGCTCTGTTATTGGCATTGGCGTGAATGTCAATCAAGCCCTCTTTCTCAGCGATGCGCCTAACCCCATTTCTCTGGTTCAGATTACTGGAAGAGAAGAAAATCGCCAACAGGTGCTGGACTGTATTATGCGACAGTTTACCTATTATTATGGAATGATGGAGAATGGACAGTATGCAGAACTTCACGATCTCTATATGCAGCATTTGTATAGAAAGGGAGAATTTCATACCTATTCAGATGCCAATGGCACTTTTATGGCTCGTATCATTGATGTAGAACCCTCGGGCCACCTTGTCTTAGAGGACGAAAATAAGAAACTAAGGCGCTATGCTTTTAAGGAAGTTCAATTTATAATATAAAAAATATGGCAAGATTTAAAAGAATTCTACTGAAGCTTTCAGGCGAAAGTCTGATGGGCGAACAAGGTTACGGTATAGACGTAAAACGTCTGAACGAGTATGCTCAGCAGATAAAGGATGCTGCAGAGATGGGCGTGCAGATAGGTATTGTAATAGGTGGTGGAAACATCTTCCGTGGCCTTACGGGTGCAGGCAAAGGATTCGATCGTGTAAAGGGCGACCAGATGGGTATGTGCGCAACTGTCATCAACTCACTGGCACTGAGCAGCGCTCTTGGTGCAATAGGTCAGAAGAACCGCGTGCTCACAGCCATTCGTATGGAGCCCATAGGCGAATTCTACAACAAGTGGAAGGCTATAGAGGCTATGGAGAGTGGCGAGGTGGTGATTATGAGTGCAGGAACAGGAAGTCCTTATTTCACTACTGACACAGGTTCTTCCTTACGTGGTATAGAAATAGAGGCAGATGTAATGCTTAAGGGAACCCGTGTTGACGGCATCTATACTGCCGACCCAGAGAAGGATCCCACAGCTACCAAGTTCCACGACATCACTTACTCGGATGTTATCGCTCGTGGTCTTAAGGTAATGGACATTACTGCTACCGCTATGTGTATGCAGAATAACTTGCCCATCTACGTCTTCAATATGGATATCGTGGGCAACCTGAAGAAGGTACTGGATGGTGAGGAAATAGGAACTTTAGTTCATAACTAATTTGTCGAGGATATAGCAAGAAAAACTCCCACGTTGTTGCGCGGGAGTTTTTCTTTTTGTTACCTATTGGCCTATTGCTTTAGCGGAGTTGTTCTGCGACCGCGAGCAATTACTTTTCCTTCTACGGCAATGCTATCTGCTGCGATTTCTCCATCAGCTCGTGTGTCAAGAGCAGAATGGTAACCCGTATTGTTGCGAGTGCTGAAGCCATAAGAGTTTACATAAGGGGTCCAGTCGTAGTAGTCGGCTATCTTGTACAGACGGAAGTTTGTGCCAGAATAAGCGAAAGTGCCTTTTAGATAATCATTAGTCATGTGATAGTCGCTAATGCGAGTATCCAGGTCGTGATCATAATCGTATGTTAGATAGATTACGCTACCATCAATACTCCAACTGAATCTGTAGTACTGATACTCGTAGGGGCCATATTCGTAGTAATCTACCTGTTTCCCCGTGCCGTAATGAGCGTGCTCATAGGCAGGAATGAAGGTGATATACGTGTCGTAGCTATTGTATGTATGTTGATGACCGTATGCATCTACATAGTCGTAGTACATGCCAAAGTCTCCTCTCCATTCGCCAGAAAGAGCCATCGCCTGCTTTCCGTCTTCGATATACTGGCAAGATGCAAACATGCTTGCACCTGCAATGATGCTGAGAACAATGAGTAAGTAATGTATGCGTTTCATATCTGTAAGTTTTTAAATGTTTATCTGCTGCAAAGATAAGACCTGCCCAAAGTATATAAGAAGGAAAATGCAGAAAATGGGTTAGGAGTATCCCTAATGAAAACAAAAAATCCCTCTTGGCGCATAGCCTTGAGGGAATTTATGGGGTGCCCGGAACGGGACTCGAACCCGTACGACCGCAATGGTCAAGGGATTTTAAGTCCCTCGTGTCTACCAATTCCACCATCTGGGCAGCCTTAAGCGAGTGCAAAGATAGTGTAAAAAGTGAAAAGTGAAAAGTGAAAAGTGAAAAAAAATCAGAAAAAGCTCAGAAAATGTCCTTTATCAGTTACTTACAACGAGTGTATTATTGATGTAACTGACCCTATAACGATAGAGTGCTCTGCCAGCTTCTCCGTTAGAGACAAAACCTGTGTTATTCAGGTCGTATGTGCGTTTACAACCTTTTTCGCATGTTGCAAATCCGTTTTTAACAGTAAGCGGCTTGGTGATGTTGTAGTTCTCCCAACAGTTGGAACAGGCAAGGTCAAAGCAAACAACTTGACTTTCAGTCTTACCTATCTCAGGAATGCTAGGCAGTCCTACAATGAGTCCGGTGCTCAATCCGCCTAGACGAAACCCTGTATAGCCAACAATGGCATCCATATTAATAATGGATGGTTCTTTGGATGAACCTTGAAAAATGAACTGTTTGCCGTTTTTGGTGGTAATAGTGCAAAATTCCCCCCAATTTTTGCAGGCTATATCGAGCGCAGGAGCCTGAAGCGTGTTCTCGAATATAAACTTGGCACGTAGGTTGCAATAAGTATAGTCGGCATCCTGACAACTTATAGCGAACAACAGACAGCAGGCAAATAATAATCGTTTTACCATCTTCACTATGGTTTAACGTCTAATAATGAGGCTTCCGCACGTTCCATCTTCTCAAAGTTGAATCCATTCCATACATTATCCATCAAGGTCGCTATCTGTTCTGTGCAGAGATTCCCGATAGAACCCTCGTGGGTATGATGTACTTCTTTGCAAGGAGTGAACTTGCCGGCTTCTATGTCAAGACCAACCTTCTTGTATGCATCACGGAAGGGTATCCCTTCTGTTACCAGACGGTTCACTTCCTCGACGGAGAAGATGAGGTCGTAACGAGAATCCGATAGGATATCTTCGTTCACCTTTATCTTATTGATAATGTAGGTGGTCATCTGTAGGCAGTCACGCAGTTCCTGGAAAGCAGGGAGGAATACTTCTTTTATGATCTGCAGGTCGCGGAAGTAGCCGCTAGGCAGATTGTTCATAATGAGTGTTATCTGCTGGGGTAGGCCTTGCAGTTTGTTGCACTTGGCACGTGTAAGTTCAAAGACATCAGGGTTCTTCTTGTGGGGCATGATGCTAGACCCAGTGGTGCAATCGTTCGGCAACTTTACAAAAGCAAAGTTCTGGCTGCTGAACATACAGGCATCAAAAGCCAACTTGCTGACAGTACCTGCTATGCTGGCAAGGGCGAAGGCTACGTTACGCTCTGTCTTGCCGCGTCCCATCTGAGCATATACCACATTGTAGTTCATGGAATCGAAGCCAAGCAATTCCGTGGTCATGGTACGATTCAGGGGGAAGCTGCTGCCATATCCAGCGGCAGAGCCAAGTGGGTTGCGGTTGGTCATGCGGAAAGCAGCCTGTAGGAACATCATATCGTCCACCAGACTTTCTGCATAAGCGCCAAACCAAAGGCCAAAACTGCTAGGCATTGCCACCTGAAGATGCGTATAGCCTGGCATGAGTACATTCTTATAACGCTCGCTTTGTGATTGCAACTCCTTGAAGAGTTCCATGACATCAGAGGCGATATCCTTCAGCTGACGACGAATGAAGAGTTTCAAATCTACTAATACTTGGTCGTTGCGACTACGACCCGAATGAATCTTCTTGCCGATATCGCCCAACTTGCGTGTTAGCATCAACTCTACCTGTGAGTGAACGTCTTCTATACCTTCCTCAATCACGAACTCGCCTTTTTTGATTTGAACGTGAATATTCCGTAGCTCGGCTAACAACTGCTTTAGCTCTTCAGACTGCAACAGCCCGATGCTTTCCAACATGGTGATGTGGGCCATAGAGCCTAATACGTCAGCCTCTGCCAGATAGAGGTCCATCTCGCGGTCGCGGCCAATGGTGAACTTTTCTATCTTGTCTTGAATCTCAAATCCTTTATCCCAAAGCTTTGCCATATTTTTACATTGAACATTGAGCATTGAACATTGAGCATTGCTCACTTTCAACTCTCAACTAATTAAACTGACTCTAAACTCTAAACTCTCAACTTTAGTAAGGAATACTAGCCAGCATCTGTGCCAGACCATCTACTCCCTGTTGTAGCTTGCTGCCAATCACTTGCTTGATGAAAAAGTTCAGATCGGCCTTAACGGTCAACTTCATCGCACACTCTTGGTCTGTGGCAGGCAACAACTGAATCCACATGTTTGCCAGAATGGGAGCACCTTCCAATGTAAACTTAATGGTTTTGTTCTCCTCTCGCTCGATAATGCGCAAAGTGATGTTACCCACAGGAGAGGAGCCTGACACACTGTCGCTATCGAACTGCAGTCCACGCAGTTTCTCCAGAATACTGTCCAGTTGCTCAGGCGTAGCTTTATCACCAGCCTGCTCCAGCATCTTTTCGCGAATCATGGGATTATCCAGATTCTGCTGAATGACAGCCAGATTGTTCAGGTCGGACAACCGACCATAAACTCGCTCCACGGGAGCCAGAATCTTCTTAACGTCGCTCTTATACTCTGCCATAACCCAGTCTCTAAACTTTAAACTCTAAACTGATCTTTATCCGTTCCAGTGAGCAGGATCCTTACGCCACTCGTGCAGAACCTCAACCTCATCCTCAGTGATGTAGCCTGTCTTAACAGCCTGAGCCACAACGGCCTCGTAGTTGGTAAGTGTGATGAGTTTTACCTTGGCATCGGCAAACGCCTTCTCTGCAACGGGGAACCCATAAGTATAGCTGGCTACCATTCCAACTACTTCGCAGCCATTGTTGCGGATAGCCTCTACAGCCTTCAGGCTGCTACCGCCTGTACTGATGAGGTCCTCAACTACAACTACCTTCATGCCGGGTTTCAGCTCACCCTCAATCAAGTTCTCCAGTCCGTGATCCTTTGGTTTGCTACGAACATATACAAAGGGCAGATTCAATGCATCGGCTACCAAAGCACCCTGGGCAATAGCACCTGTAGCAACGCCGGCAATGGCGTCAACATCCTGAAAGTTCTCGAGGATGGTACGTGTCAGCTCAATCTTAACGAAAGAACGTAGGTCGGTATAAGAAAGAGTCTTGCGGTTGTCGCAATAGAAAGGACTCTTCCAACCGCTAGCCCATGTAAAAGGAGCGCTGGGCTGCAACTTTATAGCTTTAACTTTCAGCAGTTTCTCTGCAAAAATAGATTCCAATGTATCCATGTTTTGTTCCTGTTTTATATAATGTTTCTTTTCGGGGGGACAAAGTTACGACTAAGTGAGAGATAAACAAAATAAATAGCCAAATTTATTTTTTTATCCGAATCAAACAAGGTCGTCTGCTATGTCTAAAATGAGATGAGTTTCAAAGCCGCGAGATAAGGCGTGGCGGACAAGTTTGCCTTTGCGGATGTAGGGGTCGGTATCCTTTAGTTGCCTGTTCTTCTGCTCCAGAACGTGCTTTAGGACTTCCTGGTATTCTTCTTCAGGGATAGCCTCTAAACCTTCATCTATGTCAGAGTTGTTCATCTCTAACATGCGAAGCATCTGACTTATCTTGATGCGCCCCCAATGGTTATAGCGAAACTTATCTAAGCAATAGGCACGGCAGAAACGCATATTGTCAATATATTTCTCATCTATCAGGAAATCAATTGCTTTTTCTGCCTGAGCTGGGGAAAGACCCCAGAGGAGCAGTTTCTTGTGTATTTCTGAGCTGCAATGTTCGCTTCCGCTGCAAAGAGAAGCGGCACGAGAAAGAGCTTGTTCGTATGTTAGTGGTTTCATTCTTTCTGGGCTGAAATGAATCTTGACTTGTCAAAACAATCGAGATGAACTTCTACCTGATTATATCCCATCTTTTCCAGCAACGAAGTGGTCTCGGTTGGATATGATTGATTAATCTCGAAGTACAAACGACCCTTGGGCTTCAGGTGCTCAAGCGCATATTGTGCAATAGCACGATAGAAGAGAAGTGGGTCGGTGTCTGGAACAAAAAGGGCTACGTGGGGTTCGTAATCCAACACATTACTCTCCATTTGTGCAGCCTCTTTCTGACAGATATATGGTGGGTTGCTGACAATAACATCCCATTGCTGCTGTGTGGGTGAGGGATGTAAAATATCTTCCTGACGGAAATCTACATTGGTCTGCAACCTTTTTGTATTCTCTTGGGCAATTCGCAGCGCATCAGCAGAAATGTCAAATGCCGTTACCTGATACCCCAATAAGGCCAAGGAAATGGCGATGCATCCGCTCCCCGTTCCAATATCTAAGACAGAGCTGGGGGTGGGAGATTGCTGACTGATGAGACCGACAAGTCCTTCTGTTTCGGGCCTGGGAATCAAAACACCTGGCTCGACGTGAAAAGTGTGTCCGCAGAAGTTGGCTTGCCCCAAAATATACTGTACAGGTTCTTTTCTGAGTAGTCTGTCGATAATATTTTGCAGCAAAGCCTGTTTATCTAAAGATAATTCATTATCTTTGCCCGTCAAAACCTGTGTGGGAGTCAAGCCAAAGGCAACTTCCATGACCAGCATGTAAAGGGCGCGTGCTTCACGTTGCGGATAGGCGGATAGAAGTCTCTGCATGTGATTCATGCTGCAAAAGTATAAAAAGTTTACAGTTTACAGTTTACAGTTTACAGTTTTTTTTTGGATTGTGGATTATGAATTATGAATTAAAATACATGTGGCGCTGTATCCAACTGGCCAAATGTGGGACGGTGGGTGCCCCTCCCAACCCGATGGTGGGCGCTGTGATTGTATACAAAGATAAAATTATTGGCGAGGGCTACCATAGAAGGTGCGGAGGACCACATGCTGAGGTGAACGCCATCCGAAGTGTACGCAATGAGTCGTTGTTAAAGGAAAGTATCATCTATGTAAGTTTGGAACCTTGTTCTCATTACGGCAAGACACCGCCTTGTGCCGACTTGATAATAGAGAAGAAAATACCTCGAGTGGTGGTTGGCTGTATGGATCCTTTTGCCAAGGTGAATGGTCAGGGAATTAGGAAGTTGCGTGATGCTGGAATAGAAGTGGTGGTGGGTGTCCTGGAGAAAGAATGCCTGGAACTGAACAAACGTTTTATCACCTTTCACCAGCAGCACCGTCCCTTTGTAACCCTGAAATGGGCGCAGAGTGAAGATGGGTTCATGGATGCAGAGAGACGGCAGAACGAGGAACCTGTGAAGTTCTCATCGCATTTTACTCAAACGCTTGTTCATCGGATGCGAGCTATGAATCAAGCTATTATGGTGGGCACTAAAACCGTTTTGATGGACAATCCTACGTTGACGACCCGTCTGTGGGAAGGTCCCAATCCGCTACGAGTAACCATTGACCGCAATGGGGTATTGCCCGATTTTATTCATTTGAAGGACGGTAAGGTGCCGACGGTTATCTATAATACAGGCGATTTGAGACAGATACTTGCTGATCTGTACAAACGAGGTGTTCAGTCACTGATGGTAGAGGGCGGTGCTCAGTTGTTGCAGCATTTCATAGATGAAGGACTGTGGGATGAGGCTCGTGTAGAGGTTGCTCCCTTCTGTCTTGGTAGCGGCGTTTCTGCTCCTAATGTAAGGGACGGTAATCTGAAAGGAATGCTGTGCGTAGATGCAAGAAAAATTCTTAACTATAGTCGTGAAATGTAAAAAATCAGGCAAAAAGTGCTCTGATAGGTCGGATAAACCCTAATTTTACTTAATTCCAAGGTGGAATGTGATGTAATGTCAAATAATAACTATATCTTTGCACCTTGGTTAATATATACCATATAATGTGCGCACATAAGAGAATGAAAAAATATTGGATGTTGCTACTTGCAACGATACCTTTCTTGGTAGGTTCGTGTATATCCGACAATGAGATTGTGTCGGATGATTATTGCTATATTATGGACGTGTCTCTAGGGCAGATGAAACGTGAGTCCCATATGCAGGATTCCTTAGGGAAAGATACCACCATTATAACTTCTTATACGGCGGGTAACAATTACCCTATCACGATAGATCAGCGTACGCTTACCATAGAGAACAAGGATTCTCTGTTGTATGGTACTCTTTTACAGGCGGTGCTGGTAGATATTTCTTTCAATGGCTCGGCGCTGTACTATCGCGAAAAAGATGGAGCTGACAGTACATGGTTTTCTTATGGGGCATCAGACAGTTTGGATTTGCGTAAGCCGTTGGAGTTGTTGTTGATGGCTAACGATGGTATGAGCAGTAGAGTTTATACCCTAAAACTGAATGTACACAAGCAAGAGGGTGACTCGCTCTATTGGAAGAAAGTGGGCGATGCTGATCCGCAATTACAAAACATGAGTCAGCAGCGAGGCTTGATTGTTGAAGGAAAACTGGCTGTGCTCGGTGGAAACAATGAAGCGGTGACTCTTATGGAGCGTACAGCAGAAGGAACTTGGCAGAGCTTGCTGACTAATTTGCCCGTTGAAACTGATGTGCAGACTCTTGCTAAGCAAGGGGATAGTTTCTTTGTAAGTACAGCGGATGGATATATCTATACATCTGTCGATGGAAAAGACTGGCAAAAACTGAATATTCCTCAACATCCTGGAATTGTATTAGCTGGTGCTACTCCAGACTTTATATATACCTTGATGGATGGAGAATTGTACGGATGTAGACAAAGTGAGCAAGGGGAATGGGTCTTCCTGCCTGAAAGTCTGGATGAAAGTTCAACCTATTTACCCGCAAGTGGCGTAAGAACATTAGTGATGAAACAGGATAATGGTAATCATCGTTTGATTCTGTTGGGAAATCGGACAAATGATACCGATAAGGCATCTGTTGTCTGGAACAAAATGTGGAACGACGAAATTGCAGAGAGCGGGGCTGTCTGGATGTACTTGAACCAAACTCCAGACAATATGTCAACGTTACCTCAGTTAGATAACCTAAACCTAATACAGTATGACGGAAAATGTCTGGCCTTTGGTGGCGCATCTGTAGTAGGAAAGGGTACAAATAAAGCAATGGATGCCCTTTACGTAAGCCAGGATTATGGCATTACATGGCGTAAGGATTCAGAATGGCATCTGCCAAAAGAACTGAAAGGCACCAACGGCTCTATCGTAAGTGCTGTTGGTGATGACAATGTGATTTGGATAATTGCCAATGGTGAAGTATGGCGAGGAAAATTGAACAGACTGGACTTCGAGCGTTAATAGCGTCAATACTCCTGCTGTATTTCTTTTCCAGCCAACTTAAAGCGGAGGAATTGGAATACAAAATGGATTTGGGAGCTGCCATAGGAACGAGTTTCTATATGGGAGACGGAAACAGTACTCCATATGCTCACATGGGTTTTATGGGTGGTGTCACTCTTAGACGTATTCTGAATCCAAGAATGGCCGTTAAGATGAATATGGCAATGGGACACTTAAGCGGAAGTGTTGATGGTTTTGTACCAGTTGATCCATTAAGCGGCACTTTGGATGGCGGCAAGCCTACGAAGGTGGATTTCTCGCGGAATGTGTTAGATATTGGAGCCCAGTTTGAATTGAATTTCTGGGGCTTTGGTATGGGCGGAGGATATAAGGATCTTAAGAGAATTACCCCATATGCGTTAGCTGGTATTGGTATGACTGTAGGAATGGGAGGTGGAGCCAGCGCATGCGGTGCCCTTTGTTTACCTGTGGGAGTAGGCGTAAAGTATAAGCTAAAGCCACGTCTGAACCTCGGATTTGAATGGACTATGCGCTTTACTACAAGTGACAGGTTGGATGCTACTCCTGAGGGAACAACCCAATTGGCGCATCCTTATGGCATAAAAAGTAAGGGACTGAAGAATAAGGACTGTTATAACTTTACGATGGTGTATCTGACGTATGAGTTTATGCCTAAGTTTAGAAAGTGCAATAATTGAGACCGGAACGCTTAAGAGTTAGCGGTTATCGAAAAAATATAAGATCGATGGATAATAAGATAGAACTTGACATGAACAATATTCCAGAGTCTATTGCCATAATAATGGATGGGAATGGACGATGGGCAAAAGAGAAAGGATTGCCTCGCTCGGCAGGACATGTTGAGGGAGTAGAGACTGTTAGGCGCATCACCTCTGAATGTGCGCGCTTGGGTGTGAAATACTTGACAATGTACACATTCTCTACAGAAAACTGGAGCAGACCAGAGCCTGAGGTGGAGGCGCTGATGAACCTTATAGCTACCAAGTTGGAAGACGAGATTTTTATGAAAAATAATGTCCGTTTCCGTGTGATAGGCGATATTTCACGTCTGCCTCAGCATGTAAGGACACGTCTGGAAGAGTGTATGGAACACACGGCTAAAAATACTGGAATGATCGTCATCACAGCTCTTAACTATAGCAGTAGGTGGGAGTTGACCAAGGCCATGCAGCAGGTGGCAAAGGATGCGGCTGCGGGTAAGGTTAAGCCTGAGGATATAGACGAGAAATATGTGTCGGAGCATCTTGAGACAAAATTTATGTCAGATCCCGATCTACTGATACGTACAGGTGGTGAACTCCGAATCAGTAACTATCTGCTTTGGCAGTGTGCCTATAGCGAGTTTTATTTCTGTGACACATATTGGCCAGATTTTAAGGAAAAGGATATGCACAAAGCTATTGCTGAATATCAAAGTCGTCAGCGTAGGTTTGGCAAGACGGGAGATCAGGTCGAAGAGGAACATAGACTTTAGAGTTTAGCCAGTTATAAATTTTGAATAGATAAAGGGTTGTGAAAAGAATATACATTGTTATATTATTACTAACGGCACTGCTACCAGACGTGTTTGGTCAGGTAGGACAGCGTGAGGTAGCGCCGACAATAGATTATAGCCGTACACCGCGCACCTATTACATTGGTAATATTGTTGTAGATGGTATAAAGAATTATGATGATTATTTGTTAATCGGCTTGAGTGGCCTGACGGTCGGTCAGCCGATTACGATACCAGGCGAGGAGATTACCAAAGCTGTCAAGCGTTATTGGCGAAATGGCTTGTTCAGTAATGTTGCCATTAGTGTGGATAGTTTGGTTAATGACTCAGCGTATTTGCACATTCAGTTGGCGCAAAGACCTAGAATTTCCCAAATTAATTACAATGGAGTAAGAAAAAACGAACGTGACGATTTGCAGGAGAAACTGGGATTGGTAAAGGATAACCAGTTGACACCTAATATGTTGGATCGCGCAAAACTCTTGTGCAAGAGATATTTTGATGAAAAGGGATTCAAAAATGCTGAGGTGAATATCTTGCAACGTGATGACGCTAGCCAACCGGATAGGATTATTCTGGATATCAATGTAGAAAAAAAGGATAAGGTAAAGATTAATAGAATTACCATCTCAGGAAACCAGCATCTGACGACTAATAAGATTAAAGGTAACCTGATAAAGTCCGGTGTGCTAAAGAAAATACATGATAAGCATTCTTTGTCGGGACTATTCCATAGTAAGAAATTTACGGATGCCAAATATAAAGAGGCTAAAGAGAATCTGATGGCAAAATATGCCGAGTTAGGTTATATGGATGCTATTCTTGTCTCAGATAGTGTGGTTCCCAATGGCAATAATGTTGATGTATATTTGACGGTTGAAGAGGGACAGAAGTATTATATCCGTAATATAGAATGGGTGGGTAATACGCTTTATCCTACAGACGGCCAGTATGGATTGAGTAGCATATTACGCATGAAAAAAGGTGATGTGTATAATCAGAAATATATGAACGACAGACTTACCGCTGATGATGATGCTGTAGGTAATCTATATTATAATAACGGATATGTATTCTACCGTTTGGATCCTGTTGTCGTAAATGTAGTGGAAGATTCCGTTGATTTGGAGATGCGTATCACAGAGGGTCCCCAGGCGCACATCAGCCATGTAAGAATATCCGGAAATGACCGCGTATATGAAAATGTAATTCGAAGGGAACTAAAGAATAAACCAGGTGACCTATTCTCTAAGGATGCGCTGATGCGTTCGTATAGAGAGATTGCTGCGTTAAATCTTTTTGATTCAGAAAGCATGAACCCTGACGTTCAGCCCGACCAGACAAATGGAACGGTGGATATTAACTGGGGGCTGACACCAAAGAGCAACGACCAGGTAGAATTCTCTCTGGGTTATGGACAGACTGGTGTCGTTGGAAGAATTGGTTTGAAGTTCGGTAATTTCTGCATGGCCAATTTGTTCAAGAAAAATGGTATCAGACGTGGCGTTTTGCCTCAGGGTAACGGAGAATCATTCAGCATCAACGGCTCAACGAACGGTAGATACTATCAACAGTATAGTATAAGTTACATGAACCCATGGTTCGGAGGTAAGCGTCCGAACAGGTTCATGCTGGCTGCATCGTTCAGTAAATATACTGATATTAGTGACAACTATTATAATTCAGCATATTACAATAACTACTACCTCAATAGTTATATGCCTGGCTATGGTGCGGGATATGGTTATAATTATTATGAGAACTATTATGACCCGGACAAACGGTTTATGACCTTTGGTCTTACTGTGGGATGGGGTAAGCGTTTGCGTTGGCCAGACGATTACTTTAACCTTGATGTAGATCTCAATTATACTCGTTATATGATGAAGGATTGGCAGTACTTCCTTATTAATAATGGTAATTGCAACAATATTAGTTTGGGTATTTCGCTGAGCAGAAATAGTACAGACAATCCTATTTTCCCACGTAGAGGTTCAGAATTCCTCTTGAGCGTGTCGTTGACACCACCTTATAGCCTATTTGACAAGAAGGATTATTCAAGTCTCGGGAGAGACGTTGACGGAACTCTATTGTCGGCGGATGATCCTAAATATCAGCAGGATATGCAGGAGATGCACCGATGGGTAGAGTACCATAAGTGGAAATTTAAGAATCGTACTTTTACGGCTCTCTCCAACGGCAACAAATGTTTTGTGTTATCGACTCGTGTTGAAATGGGTATTCTCGGACATTATAACAAAAACAAACGCTCTCCGTTTGAGACCTTCTATGTGGGTGGTGATGGTATGAGTGGATATAGCTCAACTTATGCCACAGAGACAATAGGTCTGCGTGGTTATGACAATGGTTCTCTGACGCCAGGTAACTATAATGCGTATGCCTACGATCGTTTTACACTGGAGTTGCGCTATCCATTTATGCTCGGAGCAAGTACAAATATATATGGTCTTGCCTTCCTTGAGGGCGGTAATGCCTGGAACGAGATAAAGGAGTTTAACCCCTTTGATATGAAAAAATCCGCTGGTCTTGGTGTCCGCATATTCCTTCCTATGGTTGGTATGTTAGGTATTGACTGGGCATATGGATTTGATTCAGTCTTTGGTAGTAGAACGTACAGTGGAAGCCACTTCCACTTTGTTTTGGGACAAGAGTTTTAATAATAACATGTCATGAGTTTATGCATATGAAAAAGATCTTTTTGTTTATAATGCTTGTTGCCAGTGCCAATGCAATGGCACAGAAGTTTGCCTTGATAGATATGGAGTACATCCTGAAAAATGTTCCTGCTTACGAACGTGCCAATGAGCAATTGAATCAGGTAAGTAAAAAATGGCAGGCAGAGGTGGATGCTCTGACACAAGAGGCGCAAACCTTGTATAAAAACTATCAGTCCGAAGCTGTTTTCCTGAGTACAGAACAGAAAACGCAGCGTGAGGAAGCTATTGTAGCAAAGGAAAAAGAGGCTGCAGAGTTAAAGAGAAAATATTTTGGTCCTGAGGGCGAACTCTATAAGAAGCGTGAAAGTTTGATGACCCCTATACAGGACGAGATTTATAATGCCGTGAAGGATATCTCTGATCTAAAGGGTTATAGTCTAATCCTTGATCGTGCCAGCGATGCGGGTATCATCTATGCCAACCCCAAGATAGATATCTCAAACGAGGTGTTATCTAAGTTGGGTTATAATTAAACGATAACAATAACAAAAACAAATAATAAAAAAAGTATGAAAAGATTAATGATTGCTATCATGATGATAGCTCCCCTAAGTTTGAGTGCACAAAAGTTTGCTCATTTCAACAGTGCTGAAATTATTCCTAACATGAAGGAGTATGTTACTGCTACAGAAGAAATCCAGGCTATGGCAAAGCAGTATGATGATGACATGAAGTTGATGCAAGACGAACTTCAGAAAAAGGGTGATGAGTACCAGAAAGAGCAGGCAAACCTGTTGGAGAACGTACGTCAGCGCCGTGAGCAGGAGTTGCAGGATTTGTACCAGCGTTTGCAGCAGTCTTACCAGGACAACCAGCAGGCTTTAGAGAAGGCTCGTCAGGAAAAGATGGGTGCCATCAATGAGAAGGTAATGGCTGCCGTAAAGAAGATCGGTGAAGCAGGCGGTTATGTCTATGTAGTAGATCTCAGTACAGGTGCCATTCCATTTGTTAATTCACAATTGAGTACTGACGTTTCTGATTTGATTAAGAAGGAGGTTGGTATTCAGTAATAAGACTTGAATATGAAACGCCTATTTTTATTTCTTTTCGTTTTAGTCCCTGTAATCGCTTCTGCTCAAATTCAGTTCGGGTATTTAAGCTATCAGCAGGTATTAAAAGAAATGCCTGAATATACTCAGGCTATGCAGGAGTTGCAAACATTAAAGCAGAAGTATGAAGAGGAGGCTGTAAGGGGAGAAACCGAGTTCCAAAGGAAGTTCGTGGATTTTTTACAGGGACAAAAGGACTTTCCCCAGACTATCATGCAAAAGCGACAGGCTGAACTTCAGACATTAATGGACAACGGCGTAGCTTTCCGTGTACAGGTACAGAACTTATTGGCTCAGGCCGAGAAGGATTTGGTTGCTGAGGTGCAGAAGAAGTTGAATAGGGTTCTTCTTGAGGTTGGCGTAGAATATGGGTATGGCTTTATCTTGAATACAGATGATAATGCATGTCCGTACATTAATCCCGTTGTGGGCGTTGATGTAACTGAGCTTGTACGTCGGAAATTAAATGTGGATGCGTCATCCCCAAATGATCAAAACGAATAAGTTTCCACAAGTTCCTGGCCCGATAGGAATCTTTGATTCGGGTTATGGAGGTTTAACCATACTGCGGCAGATACGTTCTTTAATGCCGCAGTATGATTATCTGTATTTGGGAGACAATGCACGTGCGCCATATGGTACACGTTCTTTTGATATTGTTTATGAATTTACCCTGCAAGCTGTTCGCTATCTTTTTGAGCAAGGTTGTCATTTGGTAATTTTGGGATGTAATACCGCTTCTGCCAAAGCGCTTCGCAGTATTCAGCAGAACGATCTCCCTCAGATGGATTCGCAGCGTCGTGTGCTGGGTGTGATACGTCCTACGGTAGAGGTGGTGGGGAGTATCTCACAGAGTCGTCATGTGGGTATCATGGCTACGTCAGGTACGGTACGTAGTACCACTTATGAATTGGAAATTGCCAAGCTGCATCCTGATATCAAGGTTACAGGTGAGGCATGTCCTATGTGGGTTCCCTTGGTGGAAAATGATGAATATGATAATCCTGGTGCAGACTATTTTGTAAAAAAGAATATAGATAGTCTGTTCAGACGCGACCCAGAGATTGACAGTGTGATTCTCGGTTGTACGCATTATCCCCTTTTGCTAAATAAGATTCGGCAATACATGCCTGCCGGCGTACATGTCATAGAGCAGGGACGTTATGTAGCAGAAAGCTTGCAAGACTATTTGCGACGTCATCCTGAGATGGCTGCGCGCATAACGACAGGTGGTAATGCTACCTTCCTGACAACGGAGCGAGCTGAGGAATTTCAGCAAAAGGCAGCAACATTCATGGGTGAACCACTTACCGCAGAAAGGGTATATCTTGGCTAAACAGAAACAAGCAGAACTGATGACGAGAGAGAGAATAAAGGAAATACTGTCCCACAAGGAGACGCAGAAGTTTATCCGTTTCTGCATTGTTGGCGGAATATGCTTTTTGATAGATGCGGCTGTCTTCTATTCTGTCCGTCCTGTAGCACCTGAAATCTCGGGATTCTTGAAGTCTTATCTTGGTTTTTCAATTGCTTATTGGAGAATCCCAGTCATATCAGGATATATCATTTCGCTTTGTTTTAATTATCTGCTGACCGTATATTGGACCTTCAATACGAGGTCTTCTATGCGAAATCTTTTAGGGGTTGTAGGTGCTCACCTGTTCAACCTTTTTGTCGTACGAATGATACTTATGTGGCTGTTTGTGAAAGGGCTTGGGATGAGTGATACCATTGCCTATATTCCTATGGCCTTTATCAGCGCGATTACAAACTTTTTTGTAATCCGTGCTGTAGTGAAGCATTCAAAAAAGAATTCCTGATTTTTTTATTCTCTTTCGTAGATTAACATGCGCTGGTTTGTTGTAACCGGCTCCATGATGTATTGCAGTAATACACGGGGATAGGTGAGGTTCCAAAGAAACTTGTGCGGTGTGGTAATTAAGCGATAACGGAATAATTCTTCCTTGTCGTATATGCAGTGATAGTTGCTGGGTATTGGCGCATCATAGTATTCGTGACAGGTTATAATAGCGCCTATTTCACGAACCAGATAACGTACTTTACCAGAAGCTACCCAGTCTGCCTGTTCTTTGCGTATGTCTGGGTCAAGAATACTTGACATAAAGAAATTCTTGTTTGGGGGGAGATGGTGTGTGTGCTGATAAATGCCAGTGTCATAGGAACTGAATGTTAGAACTTCGCTGTCTTCGCTTTGGTTGGCGTTGATAATCTCTGCCATTTCCAGCACACGGTGTGGGAAGGTTCCGTTCAGGAGGGTAACCAGATTCCAGTTGGTCGCGGCAGCGACAAAGGCTATCATCCCCATGATTATGTAGGTGCGCATCGTAGGAATGTGGTTTCTGAAGAAATATACAAGGAGCGGTGCAAAGATATACATGAGTAAGACATAGTAGAACTGCACGGTCATTGTTGCAAACGAAAACAAGAGTATTCCGTATGTTCCGAGCGCCAGCAGTTTAACCTCCCAGCGGGCACGGGCAAAATAGAGTGGCAATACCAATAAAGCCCAGATGGTCAGTTTCATGAGTGGGAACCACCAAAAGTCTGGTTCTCCATTTGTCGCTGTACCATGGTACTGGAAGATGTTGACCATGAAATATGATTCTATGAGAGCATTTACCGTTCCATGTGCAACGAAGTAGACAAGGACTGCAATTGTTGGTATTGCTACGCCAGCTATCACCCATAGCAGGGTTTGTCTTAATTCTTTTAATTGGTGTCGTCGCCATGCTATAAAGATGAGTGCTGCAGTTCCGCCGAAATAGAAGAACAGGATGTTGAACTTTGTCCAAAAGATAAGTCCCAGTCCTACACCCATAAAAAGGGCTTGCCACCATGAGGGAACACGATGGTCTCTGGCAAATCGCATCATATGGTAAAAGCAGTGGGCCAAGATAGGTAGTGAGAATTCCTCAACGCTATCACCATAATAGAAGAGGTCTGATGATGTTGTCACCCATCCTAAAAGACACGTTAGAGGAAACGTAATCTTTGATGAAGTGAAAAGGCGCATTGTGCGCAACGAATACCACATAAAGCAGAAACAGCATACTATTTCAATCAGATAGATTCCAACAAAACTGTTGCGTGACAGTATGGCAGCCATTTCATGCATAAGGTAAAGCACTGGTCCTTTGTGGTCAAAGATATCCACATAGAGTTCTCTTCCACTGAGCATGGCATTGCCTATGGTCATATATACATTGGCATCATCCCATGGGTTAAGTGGGTAGATGAAAGAACATGTACTGAATAAAGTGGTGATAAGTACAGCTAAGATGAATAGAAAAAGGGGCTCCCAGAGGTCCGTTTGCTTCATAAAAACATTAATATTTGTATTCGTCGGCAAAAGTACACTATTATTCTGATTCTTCCATTACTTCTGTTAAAAAAAACAACAAGTGTGGAAGTTTTTGGGTTCCCTTTTGTCATTCTCGGAAAAAGAAGATACCTTTGTCGGTGAGAATACGAAAGCTTGTGGTATAAGCCCTATAATATTGCAAAGAAACAAACATGAGATTCTTGTACCTTCTTCTTTTAATATTTTTCCTTTTTTCTTGTACCTCCGGGGAGAGAAGGACAAGGATTGTTGCATCAAAGGGCTTGCCGAGTGAGCTTCTTATGGTGGTAGATGATGAGGTATGGAGAAGCGATGTAGCTGATACGCTTAAAGAAATAACCCAAGGTTCTGTGCCAGGTCTGATGCAAGACGAGCCCTTCTTTAAGACGGTTAGGATTTCTTCGCGTCATTATGTCCAGACATACACTACGTTTCATAGCAAACTTTTTGTTCATATACAGCCGGAATTGGAGTGTGCTATGATAGGAGTCTCAAGAGATGTTGTTGCCCGTCCACAAATAGAAGTGACGGTGGCAGCCCCTAATTTGGAATCACTTCGCAGGTTCCTTTCAGCAAAGGGTATGTATGTTCGTGGACTGATAGACGATGCACAAATAGAAATGCGGGCGGAAGACATTTGTAAACATTATAACAGAGATCTCTCACAGAAGTTTTCCTCTGCCTTGGACTATGGCCTGAAGGTTCCCAGACAGATGCGGGCCAGTAAGGTGGGGAAGAATTTTGTGTGGGTAGGCACGAATCTCAACGAGAAGGATCTTAATGTCGTGATGTACACATTGCCATGGGATGGCAAAGATTACTCCAACGAGGATTCTTTTGTTGCATGCCGTGATTCCGTGATGCGCATAAACATCCCAGGAAGCCGACAGGATCAGTGGATGCAGACGACGAAGGTTGACGGGTCTCCTGTGCTATTTCCCAAAATGCGTGATTTGGATGGCCAAAAGGTTTATGAGGTTCGTGGATTATGGGAGATGAGAAATGGTGCTCTTGGAGGACCGTTTGTGTCATTGACAAGAGTTGATTCAGTGAACAATAAGGTTATTGTCGCTGAGGGATTTGTATATTCGCCGTCAACCGATAAACGCGACTTGTTACGTACGGTCGAGGCCTCTTTAAGAACATTCAGTAAAACCAAAAAACAAAAATGAGATTAATATATATTACCCTTTTTTATCTGATAAGCGCTGTACTTTTGCATGCCCAACCCCGTTTCGTTCCAGATATGGAAATAAAGAAATTGGGCGAAGTGGAATTTCAACAGCCAAAGAAAATAGTGTTCGGATTCGCAAACAAAGGCGATCAACCGCTTAAGATTACTTCCGTTAAGGCTTCGTGTGGTTGTCTGAACGTTTCTTTCCCCGAGGACTCTATTTTGGCAGGCGAAAGAGGTGAAATAACTGTAGTGTATGATGCCAATATATTAGGTACTTTCCAAAAAGAGGTAGAGGTTTATACTAATGCCACAGATGACCCTGTCTATTTGGGGTTACAAGGAGTTGTAGTTGTGGATGTCAAGGAGCTTGGCGAGGATTGTCCTATCGATTTGGGAAATGTTCAGATACAAACCAACTACTTGGAGTTTGACGATGTTCATAAGGGTGAGCATCCTTTTGTTGAGTTTGCTTTGGTCAATAAAGACCATACAGCTTTCCGCCCGGAACTTATGCATCTTCCTACATATCTTTCTGCGCAGTATATTCCTGAGAATGTTCCACCCAGTAAGAAAGGTATAATCAGGCTGACTCTGGATAGCGACAAGTTGTTGCAGATGGGCCTGAACAGGACATCGGTATATCTTTCACGTTACATGGGTGATAAGATTAGCGAGGCCAATGAGATACAGATTTCTGCCATTCTGCTTCCCGACTTCTCCAAAATGACTGTCGAGGAAAAAGAGAATGCACCTGTCTTGGAACTTTCGGAATCTTCTTTGGAATTCGATCTTTTAACAAAAAAATCAAAGCCCACCCATACGATTCTTGTTTATAATAGAGGAAAGAGTAATTTGCTTTTTGAACAGGTTCAGGTCTTTAACAAAGCGATTTCTGTAAGTTTGGCCAACAGAGTGTTGAAGCCAGGTGCATGTACGAAACTGAAGGTCAGTGTAACTCCCAAGTATCTTAAACGCGAGAAGGGACGTCCAAGGGTTCTTCTTATTACCAACGACCCTATACAGCCCAAGACCGTAATCAACATAGATGTAAAACAATAAAAAACTGCAGATATGGAGCATCCCGAGAATAGTGCAGAGTTTGAAGGCCTAATGGTTAATAGTGGAGTAGGTCCCGTTTCTATAGTCAATCCTTATCTGAAACGCGGTCGTTATTCACGTCATAAGCTTACTGCAGGAGATTATGTGGAAGGAATCTTGAAAGGCAACGTTTCTGTATTGGGCCAAGCTGTAACATTGGTTGAAAGCACGAATCCTGATCATCAGACTATTGCGCAGGAGGTGATAGAGAAAAGCTTGCCCTATTCGGGGAAAAGCGTCAGAGTCGGTATTAGCGGTGTTCCCGGTGCAGGAAAAAGTACCAGCATTGATGAGTTTGGAATACATGTCCTTAAGGAGTATGGCGGCAGGCTGGCAGTATTAGCTATTGACCCTAGTAGCGAACGCTCCAAAGGTAGTATTCTTGGCGATAAGACCAGGATGGAGAAACTTTCTGTCCATCCAGACTCCTTTATTCGCCCCAGTCCCTCGGCTGGTAGCTTAGGCGGTGTAGCTCGGAAAACACGAGAAACAATCATTCTCTGTGAAGCCGCAGGTTTTGACAAAATCTTTGTAGAGACAGTTGGAGTTGGTCAGAGTGAGACGGCCTGCCATTCCATGGTGGATTTCTTCCTACTCATTCAGTTGGCAGGAACCGGTGATGAGTTGCAAGGTATCAAACGCGGTATTATGGAGATGGCCGATGGCATTGTTATAAACAAATGTGACGGGAGTAATGTCGAGAAGAGCCAGTTGGCTGCGACACATTTCAGAAATGCTTTGCAGTTGTTCCCGATGCCAGAAAGCGGTTGGCAGCCCAAAGTTCTTACCTATAGTGGATTCTATGGGTTGGGAATCAAGGAGATATGGGACATGATATACGAGTACATCGACTTTGTAAAGAAAAACGGCTATTTTGAGTTCCGCCGCGCTGAACAGTCTAAGTATTGGATGTACGAAAGTATAAATGAGCAACTTCGGAATAATTTCTATCAGAATCCTACCATTGCGGATCTCTTACAAGCGGCAGAGAAAAGTGTGCTGGAGGGGCAACGTTCATCATTTGTTGCAGCCAAGCAACTCCTCGATTCTTATTTTGCACTCCTCCATTAACCATTTGGGTGTGCTTGTTGCTCCACATATACCTATGGAGTTGCAGTTTTGCAGCCATCGCAAGTCAATCTCGTCGGCTGTGTCTATCATATAGGATTTCGGGTTGGCATTTTTACATTCCTTGAACAAGACCCTTCCGTTACTGCTTTTCTTCCCGCAAACGAAGAGAACAACATCATGCCTGTGAGCAAATTCCCTGATGTTGGGCATCCTGTTTGCGACCTGTCGGCATATAGTGTCGTAGAATGTAAATGTTGCTTCAGGGCTGATGTTCTCTTTAATGCGTTCTACTATTTGTCTGAACTCATCAAGGGGCTTGGTCGTTTGCGAGTAAAGACATATATCCTTTTCGTAATCTAATTTGGAGAGGTCGCTGATGGATTCGATAACGATGGCCGTTCCTTCCGTTTGTCCCACCAAACCCAATACTTCAGCATGACCGTTTTTCCCGAAGATTACGATTTGTTTTTTATGCTCAAGGTCGGCATCATACTCTTTCTTGATGCGTTCCTGTAAATGAAGAACCACCGGGCATGTGGCATCAATAACCTCTATTTCGTTCTTTTGGGCAAGGAGATATGTTGATGGTGGCTCTCCATGAGCTCTCAACAAAACTTTAGAGTTGGTTATTCCTTTCAGTTCTTTGTGATTGATGGTGGTGAGACCTAAGCGTTGCAGCCGGTCACATTCTTTTCCGTTATGAACGATATCGCCAAGACAGAACAGATGACCGTCTTTGTTCAGTTCTTCCTCGGCTTTTCCTATGGCACGAGTTACACCGAAGCAGAAGCCTGACCCCTGATCAATCTCAATGTTCATCCTTTTGCTACACGTTGGAATTGAGCCAACAACCATGCCTTTTGCTCTGGGATAGTCATGTGGCTGTTGTCCAGTACAATGGCATCGTCGGCTTTTCTGAGTGGACTGACGGCACGTGTGCTGTCTATCCTGTCGCGTTCACGAATGTTGGCAAGAATTTCCTCCATATTACATTTCTCGCCTTTGGCTATCAACTCGTCGTATCTTCTCTGAGCACGGATCTCGTCACTGGCAGTAACAAAAATCTTAAGTTCAGCATTGGGGAATACTACTGTGCCAATATCTCTTCCGTCCATGATGACACCTTTCGCTTCTCCCATTAGCCTTTGCAGATCTACCATTGCTTCTCTGACAAAACCAAGTGCAGCTACGTAGCTTACTTTACTTGACACCTCCAAAGTGCGTATCTTATTTTCCACGCATACACCATTCAGATATGTATCTGGCTTGCCTGTATTGGGATTAAGCTGAAAGGTGATGGATATGTCGTTCATATGTTTCTGTAACTCTTCTGTGTCTATCGTTTCATCCTTAATGAATCCGTTTTGGATACAGAAGAGTGTTACGGCTCTGTACATGGCTCCAGTGTCTATGTAAACATATCCGATCTCTCGGGCTAAATCCTTGGCCATTGTGCTTTTACCGCACGAAGAGTGGCCGTCAATGGCAATCGTTATCTTGTTCATATGTAATAATGGGGATTATTCTTTTGTTGCTTTTTGAAAACTATATGCAAGGTTTAATGAGATGGTTGGAGCTCCAATATGGTATTTTGCATAGGCAATTCCCACTTTCAGTTTCTTTAGGTTGGCTCCTGCTCCGAAGGAAAGACCTGCGGCATGTGAACTTCCTGCCGCTTTCATTTCGAAGGCACGTCGGAAGTTAAAGCCGGCACACACATAAACGACAGGAATAGGGTAGGCATCTACACCAATCTCAAAATGATTGGTAAAGATTCTTCCTCCGCTAACTTTCCCGTCTGCTGAGAAATAATCGCTCTGGCTCCAATGAGTGAGGTCAACCATCGTCACGGAGATGTCAACAGGTGCATGGCCTAAACTTTTTGTGAAGCCGATTCGCATATCAAAGGGAAGACGCTCTCCGACATCGCCAAATCTTTTCACTTGCCCTCCTATGTTACGGGCAACTGCGGAGATGGAGACATTCTTCTCCTCCCAATAATAATTCAAGCCCAAATCTACGGCTAAGGCGCATGATGAGAATTCTCCGTAATGTGAATATATGATTTTTCCTGTAACTCCACCAGATAATCTGTCTGTAAGCATATAGCTATATTGGCCGCCAAAGCAAAAATCCAGAGGTTTCATTTCCCCCGTGATTTCTCCGGCCAAATCCGTCTCCTTCATAGAGCCATATCCTACAAATTGCGTATATACGCCCCATGTGCCTCTGCTGCCAAGTGTTTGGGCGTAGGAAGCACCACCGGCTTTACAGCCTTGCATGTATGACATGAAGTTGACACCAATGCTCTTGTCGCTGACGTTTGAAAGCAATGCCGGATTTGCTGCGGCAGTTTGGATTTCATCCTGTACCAATGATATGTTTTTCCCTCCTAGACCTATTACGTGAGATGAATTGGGCAGATTCAGAAAGTTGAATATGCTGGTGCTTTCCTGGCAGTACGAATTCGCCTGCACAAATAAAAATGCACAAATAAGTGGAAGGAAGCGCTTCTTTGTCATTGTCTATAATAATTTGCGCTCAAAGTTAGTGCATTTTCTGTCAATATGGTCTATTATTCGCACAAAAATTAAATTGAATTCAAAAAAAACGACATGATAGGCGCGGTGAATAAAAAAAATGTGCTAAATTTGCCCCAAATAGATGCCTTTTGCGAATAAAAATAAGAAAAATAAATATTATGGATGCTAACAAAACTGTAAACGAAGAGCTGCAAGGACAGAAATCCACCAATATGCTGATTGGTTATGTGCTGTCATTGGCTCTTATGTTCGTCGCCTTTGAGTACACACAACGTGAGGTAAAGGTTGTTGACGATAGCAAAATTTATGATTACAACATGGAGGAGGATATGATTCCTGTAACACATCAAGAGGAAATGATGGCACCTCCCCCAGCTGCTGCTCCTACTGTAATGGAGGTTATCAATGAGGTTGAGGATGATACCGAGTTGCCAGAGGAAGAGATTCAGACCGCTGAGGAGGTTAATCAGGCTATCACTACTGTTGTAGGTACCGGTGCTCCCTCTCCTGCTGTTTCCGGTCCTGTAGGTCCTGTTGTGGAAGCTGCAGACGATGAACGTGTATGGGATATTGTAGAAGAGAATGCCCAGTTCCCTGGTGGTGAAGAGGCTTGCTTCAAATGGTTGAGCGAACATATTAAGTATCCTCAGATTTGTATCGAACAAGGTGTTCAGGGACGTGTAACAGTTGCGTTTGTCGTAAATCGCGACGGAACTATTGTTGACGTAGAGGTTGTTCAGTCCAAGGATTCAAATCTGTCTAAGGAGGCTATCCGCGTGGTTAAGCAGATGCCTAAATGGAAGCCTGCTAAGCAGGGAAACAAGACGGTACGTTCTCGTTTCAGACTTCCTGTTAATTTCCGTTTGAACTAAAATAAACTTTACATAGACGCAGGGCTGCTCTCCGTTGGTGGGCAGCCTTGTTTTTCCTTGAACCCCGTAACGTTATAAATAATGTATAGTAGTGTTGAGCTTGCGCAGCTTGTAAATGATGCCATCAATTCTTTGGCCTACGACAGGAAACCAGAAGCTTTGTATGACCCTATAAAGTATGTCCTGTCTTTGGGCGGAAAGAGGTTGCGCCCTGTGCTGATGCTGATGGCGTATAACATGTATAAGGATGACGTTGATAGTATTCTCATGCCTGCCATCGCTATCGAAACATACCATAACTTTACCCTTCTCCATGATGATCTTATGGACCATGCTGATGTCCGCAGAGGTAAACCTTGCGTGCATAAAAAATGGAATGAAAATGCGGCTATCCTGAGTGGAGACAATATGCTTGTCTTAGCTTTTTTCCGTATGATTCAGTGCGAGGAGAAACATATGCCAGCTGTTTTGCGCCTGTTTTCAGAAACAGCTTTGGAAATTGATGAAGGTCAGCAGTATGATATTGATTTTGAGAACCGTTCGGATGTTACTGAGGCTGAATACATAGAGATGATACGCCTAAAGACCTCTGTTCTTTTGGCTTGCGCGCTAAAAATCGGTGCTATCTTAGGTGATGCCTCGAAACAGGATGCCGATGCATTGTACGAATTCGGGGAAAAGTTAGGTCTTGCCTTCCAGCTACAGGACGATTATTTGGATGTGTACGGGGACTTTAAGACCTTTGGAAAACAGATTGGTGGCGACATCATGTGCAATAAGAAAACATATATGCTTATCAATGCACAACTGTTAGCAAACCAAGATCAGGCTCAGGAACTTGACAAATGGTTGAATATGGAGAACCCCAACCGGGAGGAAAAGGTGGCGGCTGTC
This sequence comes from Bacteroidaceae bacterium, assembly GCA_024683455.1. Taxonomy (GTDB): domain Bacteria; phylum Bacteroidota; class Bacteroidia; order Bacteroidales; family Bacteroidaceae; genus Physcousia. The sequence goes on along the minus strand of JAIKYE010000063.1, from coordinate 6,750 downwards.
ACTCGTCTTTATGATGAGATTGGCGTTCCTCAGCTAGTACGTGACAAAATCAATCAGTATTATCAGGAGGCTGCTCAAGCTCTCTCCCGTCTATCTTTGCCTCAGGAACGTACTGCCGTACTCTGGAATTATGCTCAGTCTATGCTTAATCGCAAGTCATGATTGATACGCATAGCCATATATACGGCCCTGAATACGATGAGGATAGGGAACTTGTTGTGCAAAGGGCAAAGCAGGCTGGCGTTGAACGCATCTTGCTGCCCAATATCAATGAGGCTTCCATAGAGCCAATGCTCTCCCTCTGCCATTCATATCCCGGCTATTGTTTCCCTATGATGGGGCTGCATCCCGAAGATGTTGCGGATGATTATTCTCAGGTACTTGACAAGATGGAGAAACTGCTTGAGGTGCCTACTCATCCGTATGTAGCGATTGGGGAAGTTGGATTGGATTTTTATTGGGATGCGAGTAAGGCAGCCCAGCAAATCGATGCTTTTTCCCGCCAGATAGAATGGGCCGTAAAATATAAGCTTCCGTTGATGATCCATTCCCGTGCAGCACATTCCGAGTTGGTAAAGATTATTCGTCAATATGCCTCTGATGGCTTAACGGGTGTTTTCCATTGTTTTGGCGGGACTGTTGAGGAAGCTCGCGAGTTACTTTCTTTCCCTGACTTTGTGTTGGGTATCGGAGGCGTTTCTACATTCAAGAAATCCCCATTGCCCGAGGTCCTGCAAGTTGTTCCTTTAGAGCGGATTGTGTTAGAAACGGACTCGCCGTATCTTGCGCCAGTTCCGTATCGTGGGAAGCGGAACGAACCGGCTTACGTGAAGGAGATTATGGCCAAAATCGCAGTGATATATAATGTTTCGCCCGAGGAGGTGGAAAACGTCACCAATGCCAATGTAAAACGTGTTTTTCACATGTAAAATAGTATTCATTTGTGCAAATATTTGCAAAAAAACGCTTTACCCGAAAGTTTTTTGCGATATCATGTGGTAATGTTCAAAAAAAAAGATATTTTTGTAACCGAAAACGTATATAGTGACGCATAAGATGTGCGTTTCTGCCTAAGGAGAGATGCTCGAGTGGCTGAAGAGGCACGCCTGGAAAGCGTGTATACGTCAAAAGCGTATCCCGGGTTCGAATCCCCGTCTCTCCGCAGGAGAAAAACGGGGTTCAAAGCCTATGAGGCAGAAAGCCTTTTGCGAATCCCCGTCTCTCCGCTTTAACATGGAATAGATACATCGAGTGAAAATAATAAAATAATTAGTAATAACATTAATCAATTTAAAAGAACACAAAATGAAAAAGTTATTTGCAATTGTTGCGTTTGTGGCAGCATGTACTTTTGGAGCAGCGTCATCTGTAATGGCACAGGAAGAGGTGGCTGAGGCTACAGAGCAGGTAGATACTGCAGCTGTTGATACCGCTGCTGTTGACACTGCTGCTGCTGAAGAAGAGGTAGAAGCTGCTCCCGTTGTGGAAGAAGAGAGTGAAGGTATCTTTAAGACTTTGAAGACAAAGTATATCGAGGGTGGTGCTGGCTTTATGTCATTGGTTGCTATCGCCTTGGTATTGGGTCTTGCTTTCTGTATCGAGCGTGTTATTTATCTGTCTCTTGCTCAGATCAATACTCGTAAGTTTACAAAGGATTTGGCTGGTAAGGTTGCTGCTGGTGATATTGCTGGTGCAATCGACTTCTGCAAGGGCACACGTGGTCCTGTAGCTCAGGTAAGCCGCAAGGCTATGGAGTGTCTGGCAAGTGCAGACCGTAACGATATCGGTACTATCGAGAGTACTATCAACATGGAGGCTGAGGTTCAGGGCTCTTACCTCGAGCAGAACTGCTCTTGGATTACCCTCTTCATTGCCATGGCTCCTTCTCTCGGATTCTTGGGTACTGTAATCGGTATGGTTATGGCATTCGATGATATCCAGCGTGCTGGTGATATCAGTCCTACTGTTGTTGCCGGTGGTATGAAGGTGGCTTTGATTACCACTATCTTCGGTATTATCGTTGCTTTGATTCTGCAGGTATTCTACAACTATATTCTGGCTAAGGTTGAGTCTCTGACCAGTAATATGGAAGAGGCAGCACAGGAGTTGCTGACTATGTGTGTACAGTCTGATAAGTGTAAGAAGTAATAACCCCCGATTTTAGAGACTGAATTATGAAGATAGAGAAAATTTCCCAGATGGCTTTGTACATCTGCATTGGAATTATCTTGGTATCCTTCGCATTGTTCTTGACGATCGGCTACGATAATCCTGTAGGTGACAACAATGAGCCAATACTTACAGATATCATCATGTGGTTGATGTATCTGATGGTTATAACAACAGCAGGACTTACCATATGGTCTGGTTTCAAAGGCATTGCAAGTAGTAAGGGTACAGACCCCGCTGCTTCAACAGGTGTTCCTGGTGGTAAAGTTTCCCTCATTACTTGGGGCTTGTTCGTTGTTTCTTTGGTAATTGGTCTTGTATTGGGCTTAGGTGAGTCTGACTTCAAGGCTGCCGATGGCACTGTAACAACAGCTGGTTGGGTTACTGTAGTAGATGCATTCTGTGTATCTATCGGTATCCTCATTGTAGCTGCTGCTGTAGCTGTAGCTGTAAGCATGGCAGGCATTCTTACCAAAAGCGCAATTAAGAAGTAACATCCTTAAATAAGAAAGATATGGCAAAAAAGAAAAAGAAAATGCCTGGCCTGAACACCAGTTCTACGGCGGATATTTCTTTCATGTTGCTTATCTTCTTCTTGGTGACTACGTCTATGGATACGGATATGGGTTTGGCACGTCGCCTTCCCCAACCACCTGATGAGAACCAAGAGGAGGCTCAGGTTGACATCAAGTCAAGAAACATCATGTATGTTCGCTTGAATTCTGAAGGTCAGCTGTGGATGAAGGATGAAACCTTTAGCGATTATGTTGACATAAGCATTTTGCGTCAGCGTGTTAAGGACTTCGTCAGGAATGAGCAGAACTTCAGCAAGTGGCCTGAGAAGCATGTCAAGAATATTGATTTGCTGGGACGTTGTTTCGTAACAGATAAGCATGTTATCTCTGTACAGACAGCCCGAGATACACCATACAATGCGTATTTCCAGGTCCAGAATGAGTTAGTGGCAGCTTATAATGAGTTGCGTAATGAGTTATCAAAGGAAAAGTTCGGACGTACCTGGGATAATTTGACCACGGAGGAGAAAGATGCCGTTCGTCAGTATTATCCTCAGAATATTTCCGAGGCTGAACCCAAAAAATATCCAGGAGAAAAATAATGGCAGGATTTAAGAGAAAAGAAGGTCGTGAAATGGTTGAGATGAATACTTCATCTCTGCCCGACTTGATTTTTACCATCTTGTTCTTCTTTATGATGGTAACAACTATGCGTGAAGTTACGCTGAAGGTTAAGTTTGTTGTTCCTCAGGGTACTGAATTGGAGAAGCTGGAGAAGAAGTCCGCTGTTTCATTCATTTACGTTGGTCCTCCAACAGATCAGCTCCGTGCTCAGATGGGTAGTGGTACACGTATCCAGCTGAATGACCGATATGCAGAACCCAAGGAAGTCATGGACTTCGTTGCTGCAGAACGTCAGGGCATGGTAAATGAGGGAGATCAGGTTATTTCCATTAAGGCTGATCAGCACACCCAGATGGGTTATATCACCGATATCAAGGAAGTGCTGCGTAAGTCTTGGGCATTGCGCCTGAATTATTCTGCTTCACGTCGTAACTGATAAAAGACAGATATTCTATAAAAAAAGGGTGACTTGTTTTTTCAAGTCACCTTTTTTTTATACTTTTGTGTCCATAATAAAAACAGCTCTTTTATGATTAGTATTATAGCAGCCGTGGCACAAAATCTGGCTATCGGATATGAGAATAAGCTTCTCTATTGGTTGCCTAATGATTTGAAGCGATTTAAGGCACTTACTACGGGTCACACCATTATTATGGGGCGAAAGACCTTTGAGTCGTTGCCTAAGGGCGCTCTGCCCAACCGCCGTAATGTGGTGCTTACACGCTCCCAGATAACCTTTCCCGGTGCAGAGGTTTTTCCTTCTTTACAGGCGGCTTTGGCTTCTTGTACTTCAGAGGAGGACGTATATATCATTGGTGGAGCCAGTGTCTATAAGGAAGCTCTGTCTATAGCAGACCGTCTTTGTCTGACAGAGATTCAGGATACCCCAGAGCAGGCAGATGCCTTCTTCCCCCAGTTCTCCAAGGAAGAATGGAAGGAAGCCTTTAGGGAAGAGCATGAGCCAGACGAGAAACATGCCCAGTCCTACAGCTTTGTGGATTATGTGAAAAAGTAAACGGCCTCACCCCTAACCCCTCTCCCGTGGGCGAGGGGAACTTATTCATGGGCGAGGGGAGAAGTGAAGAATAAATTACCAACGGTAAACAATAAATGAAACAATACTTAGACCTACTACAGCGCATTCTGGACGAAGGAAATAAGAAGGAAGATCGTACCGGTACTGGTACTATCAGTATCTTTGGTCATCAGATGCGTTTCAACCTTGAAGAAGGATTTCCCCTTCTCACTACCAAGAAGGTACACCTTAAGAGTATCATCTACGAACTCCTTTGGTTCCTTCAGGGTAATACCAATGCCCATTGGTTGCAGGAGCGTGGTGTACGTATCTGGAACGAGTGGGCCGACCCAGAGACGGGTGACCTCGGACATATATACGGCTATCAGTGGCGTTCTTGGCCCGATTATGACGGAGGCTTCATCGACCAGATTCAGCAGGCTGTAGATACTATCAAGAACGACCCCAACTGCCGTCGTATTATCGTCAGTGCCTGGAATGTGGCTGATATCAAGAACATGAACCTTCCTCCCTGCCATGCTTTCTTCCAGTTCTATGTGGCAGATGGCAAGCTCAGCCTTCAGTTGTACCAACGCAGTGCAGACTGCTTCCTGGGTGTTCCCTTCAACATAGCCTCATACGCCTTGCTGTGTATGATGATGGCTCAGGTATGTGGACTTAAACCAGGGGAGTTCATCCATACTACGGGCGATACGCATATCTATCTCAACCACTTGGATCAGGTACACCTGCAGTTGAGTCGTGAGCCTCGTAAGTTGCCCAAGATGATTATTAATCCCGAGGTAAAGAACATCTTCGACTTCAAGTACGAAGATTTCCAGCTCGAAGGTTACGACCCATGGCCAGCCATCAAGGGCGTGGTAAGTGTTTAAGTGCAAATGCAGTTGCCGGAGGATTTTGTACGTTTGATGCAAGAGCAGTATGGAGATGATACTGCCCATGCATTGTGCCAAGCCCTCACGGAAACGGAGCCCGAGGTCTCCATTCGTCTGAATCCCCGCAAGGGTCAGCCCCTTATAATAGATAATATAAATACGGAGCCCGTTCCTTGGTGTCCCGATGCTTATTATCTACAGGAGCGTCCCGCTTTTACCTTCGATCCCCTTCTGCATGCCGGTGCCTACTACGTACAGGAAGCCTCTTCTATGTACATTGCGGAACTCCTCCGCAAGTATTTTATTGCTGATTCAAAATCACGAAAAACTCTCAACTCTCAACTCTCAACTCTCAACTCTGGAAGCAACGTAGTTGCTTTGGACCTCTGCGCCGCCCCTGGTGGCAAGAGCACGTTACTGGCTGGCCTGCTGCCCGAAGGCTCCGTGCTCATTAGCAACGAGCCAATGCCTAAGCGTGCACAGGTTCTCTCGGAGAACATGCAGAAGTGGACACGTATGGCAGAGGGTGAGTATCCTGTCCGTTGTATTGTTACGCAGAACTATCCTGCAGATTTTGCAGCCTTTACAGATACCTTTGATTTGCTGGTGACCGATGTCCCTTGTTCAGGCGAGGGAATGTTCCGTAAGGATGAAGTTGCTGTAAAGGATTGGAGCCTTGAGAATGTCGATCTCTGCTGGCATCGTCAGCGCGAGATCTTGCAGGACATCTGGCACACGCTTAAACCAGGCGGTTTGCTCATTTACAGCACCTGTACCTTCAATCATTTCGAGGATGAGGACAACGCCCGATGGATTTGCGATACCCTTGGAGCAGAACTCTTAGAAGAGCGCCACTTCCTTCCTGGCCGCGATAGGGGAGAAGGCTTCTATTGCGCCGCCATAAGAAAGAACAGCAAAATTCAAGATTCAAAACTTTCAACTTTCAATTTTCAACTTTCAACTCTCAACGTAATGCCTCCGGCATTCGTTGTAGAGCCCGATATGCCTCGTGTAGAGCTCAATTACAGCGAAGCCTTGCAGTATCTCCGTCGCGAAGCCATTCGCGTTCCTGCGCCTCGCGGAATGGTTCTCCTATGCTATAAGGGTTATGTCTTGGGCCCAGGCAAATGCGTAGGCAATCGCATCAACAATCTTTACCCCGAACAGTGGCGCATCCGCACCACATACACTACTCCCTTTACGCTAAGTGATTAAAGGGAAAGAAAATCAGCTTAGAAAATCACAAATAAGCTGGAAAATATAGCCTTGTCACCTTTGCTTCATTCAGATATTCTCCATAAGTCATTCAGACTATCTCCACGGCTCATTGAGACTATCTCTTAGGGGGTATAGAGACTATCTCAATGAGTTGTTCCGATAGGGGGAACAACTTGTTACGATATAGGGAACAACGCAAAGAAGACCTCCGGAGTCTGCACGTGTTGTTCCCAGGAGTGTGCAAGTGTAGCCTCGGGGAGGTGCAAATTATATGTTTTTGATGCCTTTGAGAGGAGAATTTTCATGATTTTTG
>JAIKYE010000060.1 GCA_024683455.1 Bacteroidaceae bacterium | reverse complement strand
ACGGATGCGCTAACCGCTAATCGCTAACCGTTTGTTGACGTTAACGTTATTCAATGCTTATTTCAGTTTATCCAAAATCTTTTTTATTCTTTCTGTTGACTCTGGATGGATATTCACATCGATGACGTTGCCGTTGCGGTCTATGATGCGATAAAAGGGCCATGAATGAATGCCCAGATAACTCTCCAGGGCATTCTGCTCTTCAGCTGTCAGGACGTGGTGTACGACGTTAGGGCCCTTGACGTTGTATTGCTCGATAACCTTCTGGCATTCCTCCTCCTTGGAATTCCATGCCAGGTATAAATATACGAGGTCGTAGTCCTTCAGCTCCTCGTATTCCTCCTGGCTGTGCGAGAGGTCAGCCCTGCAGGGACCGCACCAGGTGCCCCAGATGTCCATAAGGATGGGCTTGCCCTTGTATGGCTCGCAGAACTTACGCAGTATCTTCTCACCCTTACTCATATTGGCATTCACCTTCTGCTCCATGCCCAGGTTCTGGTATTTCTCGCTCACAGCATGCACTTTGTTTCTGGCTGCCGGCAGCTGGATGGTAGCATCGGCATAGTCCATAATGTATTTGTCCAGCGGGCCGCAGTTGCCATCGATGATGCTGCAGAGTTCCCTACACAGATAGATATCCTGTGCCGCCTGACTCCAACCGCGTGTCTTCAATTCCTCTAAGGTAGCCTTGAAACTACGCACATGGGCTCTGGACGTCGCATACTCCATGTACCCCTTTCGGCTGGTAATGTCGCTGATGACTTTCATAAAGTCGTTCTTCTTCTTGAATTCCTCATAAAGTGCATCTCTAAGACTGTCTGGGGTTTCGTCCCACTTCTTGCAATACCCTGGCCAGGCCTGCTCGTATTGACGGATGGCTTCCCTGTCTTTAGCCGAGAGGCTGATGATACCCTCGCGCTCGGCTCCTTCTATCACCTGCGACAGCTTGTATCCGGTCTTTGTACTGGCAATCCTACTCAGATTCCACCAATAGTACAAAGGGAAATACTCATGATCATCCGGCATCAGCGCGCAAAGCGGATCCATCTTAGACCAATACTGTTCTTCAATAGCCTTCAGGTAAGAATCAGGCAAGGAAACGTCGGAACCCAAGAACTCGCCCATCATCAGCACATCTGCCATCTCGCCCAGAATCATGTTTCGGGTGAATGTCTTGTACTTCTCCGATAGGCTGGGATGTTCCTTAATGGTCTTGTCCAGCATCTTCAGGTTTGTCTCCTTCAGCACAGCCACGCTATCACGGAGCTTGTCCAACTCTTTTATCTCCTCCTCCACATCCAAACAGCTGAGGGTCTTCAGTTCTAGGAAATGTGCATTCAGCTCGTTTTGCAGACGAGCGTTCCTGCCCATGAAGAGTGTCTTCCGCTGCATGGGGTCAACCATCAGGAAGTATGTCTCATTGGGTTCTGCCACCATCCGAGCATACCCGTGCCCATATTTAAGATAAAAGAATGTCGTATTCTCCAGCGGAATACGAAGAGTGAAACGGCCTAAGGAGTCAATAGACGTGTTGTATGTAGTCTCCTTTTTATTATAAATGCTTTTAATTCGCGCATGTACCTCACCGTTGGCCCCCGCATAGTTGATTCTTTTCTTCAGCCAGTTTAATAAAGAAGGCTCTGGCCTTATCCATCCCGTAATGGTTACGCTGTCGCCCTCGGCGTAGTTGTTGTCGGCCAGCGGAGTCGTATCTTTCTCTGGGTAGTCGGGCAGATATTTATCATCTATGAGACTGCATTCCGTTTCTGTTCCGTTTACTGTGATAATGCGCTTGTTGTTGATTTCCTTGCCGATGCTGACGGAGATGGTTTCCTTTCCGCACCGTGCCTTGATGGAATAGGTGTCATCGGCTTCGGTCTTAGAGGTGATGTCCCATATCTGGCTGTCATAAACAAGTTTGTTCTCTGTGATACCCATCATCCATTCACCCGTCTTGTCGTTGCGCCAATAGGTATCCGTAATGTCTGTGGTGCATGCGCACAACGTAACAAGTGCTAACAAGGCGATAAGAAAAGTTCTTTTCATCTTGGGTCGTTTTTTGGTTGTTAGTGTGTGTAGTTTTGGGGGTTACTGATGCGGCATCTACGTCCAGTTTACCACTTCGTGAATACAACATTGGGGAAGCGTTTCTTTATGGCCTCCTTTTTTTCGTCCGATATATTGTCGTAGATGCTGAAATTATCTATGGTTATATTATCCATCCATTCGGGCAGCTCAACATCATCTGTTGTGAACTCCAGCATCAGGATCTTTATGTGCTTTATCCGGCTAAGCGCCAGGGGCACTTGCTGTACGCGCAGGGTTATCGGACGTTTCTCATTAACCTTGGAAAGGTAGTCATAGACATCCTGATCACTCTCTGCCCTGCGTACCATCCATCCAATTTTGGGCGTTACGGTATTCTTCAGGGTATCCTCTATGGCACCCACGAATCCTGCCCAGAGTTCCAGGTCTGCCTCCTCCTTCTTCTCACCCGTTTCTGGGTCTATATCTATATACTTCAGTGGCACGCGTACATACTCGGCAGGCATATCTTGTGTGTGATAGATTTGGTCAAGTGTCTTGCCCTCCTCGTTGGGGAACAGCTTTAGGAACCATCCGTCCAGTTTGGTTGGTGTCTTAAAGCTGCAGCCGCCGCCTTTCAGTTTATTAACGGACTGCTTCTTCACGATGCCTTTCCAGAACTTGGCGTTGGGCTGTCCCTTGGCAGTAAGGATGAATTCCTTCAGTATCGGCTCCAGACTTTTCGTCCATTTCTCCAATCCGCTGACGTTCAGTTTGCGAGTCTTGTCCAGCACCTTCTGCCAGTCCTCGGGCGTTCCCGTCAGCGTGACATGGGGGATGCCGCAGGAAATTCTCATTACTATGTACCTGAAGTACGTCTTCACGCTCTCCATCAGCGTTACCTGCGAGGCTACACGCTCTGCCAGCGTGGTGGTTGTGAAGTCAGCCCTAAGGGTCTGTGCAATATCCTCCTTGGTATATTTGGCAATCTCCTCGGCAAACTCGTTTACAAATTGGTCCCAGTTAGCATCACCCTTCAAGACATTCTGATACGTTTGTACCACCAGGTCCATCTGTCCCTTGTGGTTCACCAGTTGGTGACGCAACTTCTCGGGGTGCGCATTCACGTATCGGGCAAAGCCCTGACTGATGGCCAGCCATACCATGTCGGGCGACAATACCAGCCCTTTGTGCTTCTTGTATGCATACTTGATACTTTGGTAGAAGGCATCCTTCCCCATGTAATGCATACTCTTCTCGTCAGCAAAGCTGAGTGCCAGAATGTTACTGCTATCACATAATATTCCATCCTCTGACACCATATAATTCGCTATCTTTTCGCCCTCACAGATTCTATAGCGTAGCCACTCATCCTCAATCGGTTTCAGACCTTTGTCGACTACAAAGGCAATATAACCTTCCTTTTGAGAGATAACGTTATTGTCCTTAGCCCAACCAGAAAGGGTAAGGAATGCGAGTAGAATAACAAGTGAATGTTTCATTTTAGCGCGTTCTTCTTTGTTTTGCAGTCCAAAGATAAGAACTTTTTATATTCTCATCCAACATTCCTTAGTTTTTTCTTTC
>JAIKYE010000048.1 GCA_024683455.1 Bacteroidaceae bacterium | reverse complement strand
CACCACACCACAGATATGGTAGTCGCGGCTTTCTACGCGGATGGTTTTCCCTACACCTTTCTTTCCTTTGCCGAAGAGTTGTTCGCGGATTTCCTCGGTGATGACTACCATACGCCTTTCGTTGTCGAAGTCGTCCTGCGTGAAGGGTGCTCCCTCCGTGAAGTGGAACTGGAAGAAGCGGAAGTAGTTGGGCTCTGTCAACTTGATTACAACGGAACGGTCATGTATTCCGTCTGCCAGTTTCATGTACCAATCGCCCATGGTCCATGTGGATATTTCTGCCGTTACACACTCTGGGGTCTTCATTTTCAGGAACACGTCGCAGAACATCTCTTGTGTGATATTAACATGAACAGGAACAGAATCGTCAGATTTCTCATTCCAATTTCTATTTCTCATACTTCCCAGATAGTACGTCTTGCTGCGGTTTACTTCCGGCGCTATGTTGGCAGTCTTCACATAGTACACCCCGGCAATGAGCATCGTGAAGGCAATGGCCAATGCTGTTCCGCAGATGTATATGGCAGAGTAGAGCTTCTCTTCTCGCATCATCGCGAGCGCTTGTCTAATGTATTTCATATTTATCGTTGTTTCGTTGTTTCGGTTATCGGTTATCGGTTATCGAGTTTAGCTCCCTCTCCTTTCGGAGAGGGCGGGGGGTGAGGCTGTTCATTTTTCACTTTTCACTTTCAGTTTCTCTTTGCCTTTGTATTTACTCATGTCGTTGACGACTGCCTGTTCGCCCTCTTCCAGACCGCTGATGACCTCAATATAGTCGTAGTTGCATTCGCCCAGTTTTACTTCGCGGGGCAAGAGGGTGTTACCATTTAATACAAATAAGGTATAGTCGCCAGGTCCGCTGTAGAACGAACCGTTTCTGATGCGCAGCACATCGTCTTTTATGCTGGTGATGACAAAGATTTCGGCTCTCAGTCCCGAACGCAGACGTGGATGACTCATATCATCTGGCACTACGGTGAAGGTGATGGCTCCACTTTGGCTGAGTGGCGTAACCGTATTGATGGTGCCCGTCAACCTTTCCTTTCCCACCTTCAGAATGACAGCGCCGCCTACATGTACTCGCTCCGAATGACTGTCGGATATCTCGCACTGAGCCTTGAAGTGTTTCAGGTCGCTGACGACGGCTATCTTCTGCCCTGCACTGACTGTGCTGCCTATTTCCGTATTGATGTACGTCAGTGTGGCACAGCGTGGCGACAGGATTTTGGCGTCGTCCAGTGTGCGTCGTTTTTCTTCCAGTCCCTTCTCGAAGATACCGTTTTGCAGCAGTTTGGTCTTCAGGTCGGCTTTTCTCATCTTCTGTTCGTTGGTGTATTGCTGACGCATCTGCTTCAGTTGCAGTTGAGCGGTGAGCAGTGCAGACTCTGCCTGTCGTACCTTTTCGTGTGTGCCCGAACCTAAGCTGTCCAGATAAAGCTCGTTGCGCAGATTAGACTCCAGCTGAGCCAAGTCCATCTCTTTTACTTCGATTTGCATCTTGCGGTCGGACAGTTGTGTTTCCACGCTCGCCTGCAGTGCAGCCATCTCCTGACGTTTTATCTCGCGCTCGTCCAGAGCCTGTGCATAGTCTGTTTCTGCCGACTGCAAATCCAGTTGCAACAGGGGTGTCCCCACATCTACACTATCGCCGCTGTGGGCATAGACCTCCAGTATCTTCGAACCGATAGGCGAAACTATCACCTCCTCGAAGGCCGGCACAACGGTTCCCGTTGCCGAAACACTGACGTCTATCGTGCCGCGGTCCACCTCGCTTATGATGAGTGTTTTCTTATCCAGCGTTGTTATCATCTGGGTGCCGAGCCATGTGGCAAGGCCCATTGCCACTGCGAAGCCGCCAATCCACATGCCGGCTCTCTTCATCTTGCGTTTCCGCTGCTCACTGACAGGGATTGCCCTGTCCATTGTTTGGTTATCGTTTTTCATATATCTAATTTTCAATTTTTCAACGGTAAACCGTAAACGGTAAACGGTAAACAGTAAACGGTAAACCGTAAACTAATGCTCAATGTTCAATGAGACGTTCCACATCCTCCGTAATATCACAGTTCTTCTCGAAGTCCCAGAGTGCTATGCTTCGCAACTGATAATAGTAATACCAATAGGCTTTCAGTTCGATGATTCGGTCCCGTCGTGCCTGATCCTTGGCCGTGGTGGCATCAGAGAGATCCAGCGTGCTGATGTTTCCTATCTTGAAGGTTTCTACGTTTGTCTCGTAGCGTTTGCGTGCTATGGTGTCTGCTTCGCAGGCAATGCGCAGCTGTTCTGCCTGATTGTTAAATCTCTCGGTTAGGATAAAGATTTCCTGTTTGAACTCCTGTGCCTTCTTACGTAGCTGTGCCTGTTCTATCTCGCGGTTGCTTTCAGCCACCTTACGTTGGCCCTTACGTTTGCCCCAGTCCAGGATGGGGAAAGAGACACGTACGGAAATTATTTCCTTGCTCAGCAGGTCTCGATATGCTCCGCTTATGTTATCTGCCATACCTGTATAGCCCAACTGGGCATATAGGTTGATGTCGCGTCTGTTGGCCTTTGCCCGTGCCACGCTATAGTCAGCCTCCAGTTGTCGAAGGCGTATGGTGGTGGCATGGGCATTGTTCTCTAGGGCGTGCGCCAGCACATCGTCATAGTTGAGGTGCAAAGCCCCCTCCCCGCTCCCCCTTTGGGGGAGTGCTGGCACTATAGGTTCAATCTCCGCCTCTACATCCAGGAACGATTGCAGGGCAAACTGGCAACTTTGGCACTCGCTTTCGCTGGTGGTCAGTTCACTGTGGGCTTTCAGTACGTTCAGTTTGAATTGCAATACATCGTTCTCGCTGATGGAACCCATCTTTCGCTTGGCCTTAGCCACCTCATAGAGTTCCTCTGCTTTCTGCAGGTTCTGGCGTGCTATGCCCACTTGTTCTTTTGCCAGCAACAGGTTAAAGAAATGGTTGATAGCTTGCATCGCCACCTGTTCCGTCTCCGACAGGAAGTCGGCCTGTGCCTCGCGGTAACGCAGAGGTTCTAAGCGGCGGGACCATTTCAGGTGGTTGACGCCGAAGATAGGCTGGGAGAGGGTCAGCGCTACAGGCATGGACATAAACTGGTTGCCGCCCCCTGTTCCCGACTGATGCAGGAAGTCCAGCGATGTCTCTACGGACAGTGTTCCGCCTGTGGGCCAAATCTTCTGGCTTACGTAGAGCGAACCGTCCAGACCCAGATAATCGTTACGGACGTAGCTTACGCCGCCATCCGCCTGCTGATAGCTGGTATAACGCTTGTTGTAACTGGGCAATGTAGCCGAGAATGATACTTCCGGCAGCAGGTCGGCTTTGTAGCTGCGCCATTGCCAGTAGGCCGATTTCAACCGTCCCAATGCCACCGCAGCATCCACGCTCTGACGTCGAGCCATAGCGATGCATTCGGAAAGGGACAAAGTAAGAGCCCCCTCCCCGCTCCCCCTTTGGGGGAGTGCTTTTGTGCTGATTGCTATCGGCAGTAAAGAAAGCAGAATCAACAATCTTTTCACTCCCCCAAAGGGGCGGCTGGGGTCTTTAGAGGAGCCACTAAATGTGGCTACGGCCCCACAAAGGGGAGCGAATCCCCATTCGCGACGGAGGGAAAGGAATGAGGGGGCCTTATTCATATCTCAATGCATTAACTGGTTTTCTGTACATCGCTATCAATGAGGGAGTTATGATTCCGATAGTTACTATGAATAGTATGAAAAGGAACTGGACTCCGCAGACAATAAAGAAGTGAGGCCAGAATTGTGTGGTCCAATCTATCTCTCGTCCCGAGAAGACGGTGATGTCGCTCTTAGCCAATCCAAAGCGAAGGGCAATCTGTAGCCAGATGAGTTGTCCCAAAAGGCAGGCAAAGAAGGTTAGGAGTGCTCCTTCACTCCAGATAGCCCAGAAGATATGGCGGCGTTTGGCGCCAAAACTGCGCATGATACCAAAGTCCCCAGTCCGCTTACGTATCTGTAGCCAAAATGTTCCCAGGGTACCCAGTATTACGTTTAGCATGAAAAGGAGACCGAATGTGCCAGTTATTATTTCGACGAAAATCAAGCTACCTCCATATGGATCATACTTCTTTTGCGACTTCTTATATGTGATAGGGTCAAGTAAGAGTGAATAATTGGACATGTTTGTTACTTTCTCAGTTATGAGGTCTGGTTTATTCATTTTTTCCACAAAATGATCTGCCTTGACATCTGGCTTCAGACGGATTAGCATCCTATTGCTGCCATAATATTCAATGGGTAAGAAGATGATGTAACAATAACGGTCCTGTCCATTGGGCTTCACATCTTTTAGAACACCTGTTATTGTACAATGTATGATAGGAACTTCAGCATGATTCAGTTCACAGACAATACGTCTGCCTATGACATCATCCGTGTCAAAGAGCTGTATGGCTAGGCTTCGTGTAATGACAATGCCTTCTGGAGGGCACTCCTTGGATAGTTGTTCGGGCAACGGACTGCTCTCTATCGTTGTCAAGCCCATAGTCTCAAAGAAACACTCGTTTAGGATGTAGTTCTCGTGATAAGCTTTACATGTTCTGGTGCTGTCAGCCTCAGGAGAGACCGTTATGATGTCATATTTACTACCCATGTTGCCGATGAATGAACTAACGTATCCTGCTGATTGCACCTCGGGCATTTTTCGGATCTCATCTCGGTAAGCACGAAGGGCGGCAAAGGCGACAGCCTCGTTTCCTTCCTCTATTTTGGGGTCTGATAAGCTATAACGTGTTGTACCTTTTTTATCTAAATTCTTGGTAATCTGGCTTACCTCTCCTATTACCAGATGTTCTTTTTCGAACTCACCGTCAGGGGATAGGATATATTGGTCATAGACTTTCAGAACACAGTAGTCAAGGACCCAAAAACTGAGGATAGCTATGAGCGTAATCTCTGTAAAGATAAAGCCGTTTTGCTTGCGGTGTGCCCAAAAGTTCTTAAATATCATCTGTTTTGGTTTAAGGATTCAACAATAGGTTTACGTAGTGACCTCCATGTGGGAATGAACGCTGCCATCATATTGAGCACGGCACAACAGAGGAAGCATACCAAGAAGAGCGTGGGTGTAAAGAACATGTCCATGTCCAGATTTGCTTCGCAGATGCCGCGTCTGTCCACAAAAAACAACTTAAGGCTGTTGCTTTGGCAGGCCAGACTTATGTACAGACAAGAGAGTACCCAGCCTGCGGCCCCGCCGCAGAGTGTCAGCACCAGATTCTCGTTGATAACCTCCTTCAGCAGCGTGCGCTGTTTGGCTCCGAAAGCTTTGCGTATTCCCATTTCTGGTCTGCGTGCCTCCATGCGGTTGGTAACCAGACCACTCAGGTTAATGGCGGGCAGAAATAAGAAGATCAGTATCAGCAGTGTGAACGGCAGCATAAAGATTATCTTATATGAGAAATCCTCATCGCTAGTGTAGAAATTTACCTGTTCAAAAAAGTGTGACATAACTTTCATCTCACATTCGACCTTTTCGTTGCCCACGGAATTCAATATTGCATTGTAGTGCTTCCATATAGCTTCCAACTCAGAGAGGAAGTCCTTACGGCTGTATCCTTTCTTCAGTAGGATGCGCACATCTACCCGTCCAGCGTATGTCCAGTAATCTTCCTGCCCATCCTCCTTTACCTTTTCATCTAGGTTGTATGGCAGATAGATATCGGCAGAGGTTCTTTTCAACAAAGAGCTGACCTCCCTGATGATACCCACGACACGGAATGGCTGACTGCTCATATAGATATAGCCGCCGGCTTTCCCTACATTAAACATCTTGGCAATCCTGTCTGTTATCACACAGACATGTTCGGCTCCTCTGAACTCCTTCCCAGAGAAAGGACGGCCACTGATGAAGTCCAGGTCGTACAGGCGGAAGAAGTTATGATCTGTTGCTATCGCCTTAGCATTGCAGGCCTTGGTTGATTCCTTGTTGAAGATAACATATTTACTTTCTTTGTGATGATCTATGCCTGTGGCCACCTCTACGCACTTCATCTTGCTGAAGCAGCTGTCTATAGCTTCGGTCGAGAATCCTAGGAAGAGAGGGTTCTCCTTATCACTCTCTTTAGTATAAATACTGCCCAGATACAGCGTCCGGCTTCGGTTCACCTCGGGCGCGATATCTGCCAGCAGGATGTTCAGCACAATCACAACCACCATGGCGGAGGCGATAGCGACGGCTGTTCCCGCTATGTAGATGGCGGAAAACAGCTTATCGGCGCGGATAAGAGAAAAGGCGTGAACTAAGCCCCCTCCAGCTCCCCCTTTGGGGGAGTGAAACGTCTGGGTGAAGAACTTAATCAGTTTTGTAAATAAACTATTCATTTTTTTTATCTTTCAACAGGGTTGAGGCACTCCCCCAAAGGGGGAGCGGGGAGGGGGCTACATTATCTGTCTTCCGTCCAAGAACTTGATGATGCGGTCTGTCTGCTGTGCTTGCTGCTCGTTGTGCGTTACCATCACGATGGTACGGCCGTCTTCCTTGTTCAACTTGTGCAGTAGGTCCATAATCTCGGCACCCATCTTAGAATCCAGGTTACCCGTTGGCTCGTCGGCAAGGAGTATTTCTGGGTTGCCGATGATGGCGCGGGCGATGGCTACACGCTGGCACTGACCACCAGAGAGTTGCGAGGGACGATGCTTCATGCGATGCGAGAGGCCTACGCGCTCTATCACCTCCTTGGCAAGGCGCAGACGCTCGCCGCTGCGTACACCGCGATAGATGAGGGGAATCTGTACGTTGTCCAGTACGTTCAGGGTAGAGATCAGGTGGAAGCTCTGGAACACGAAGCCTAAGGTCTTGTTACGCAGTTCTGCCAACTTGTTGTCGGATAGCTTAGGGTCGATGATGGTGCCGCATAGCTCGATAGTTCCGCTGGTAGGCTCGTCTAGGAGTCCCATGATGTTCAGCAGCGTAGATTTACCACAACCAGAGGGTCCCATGATGCTCAGGAACTCACCCTTCTGCACTTCCAGATTTACATTCTCCAGTGCCTGTGTCTCCACTTCGTCCGTACGATAGATTTTGTTAATGCCAGTAAGCCTAATTACGGCCTCACCCCGGCTGGACTCCGTCGGAGAGGGAGTAAATTGTGATTGACTTGGTTGATTCTGATTGAATACTTTTTCTTCTGTTTCCATAATCTTATTATTTTATTTGTTTATAATTTCTTTAACTCCTAAGCTCCCTCTCCCACGGGAGAGGGCGGGGGGTGAGGCTTCTCACTTTTCACTTTTCACTCTTCCCTTATTGCATCTGTTATGTTTGTCCTAATGATCTTAATGGCAGGAATTGCCGTTCCTATGAGGACCGTACATAGTATTATAATGTACACAACGGCAGATACTACGAGGAAGTGCGACCAGAAGAAATCCACCCAAGACAGGTCGAGCATTGTATAGTTGATTTGGGTTGAATAGAAAGCCTCGCATGGAGAATAGCCGTAACCTTCACCAATGTGGCTGTGAGCATAGTTTAGGAAAATGATGAGCCCAACAACTACGGCGATGGTTGCCAGCAGTGCGTTCTGCCAAAGCATCTCGCGCAGCAGACGCGGACGGGTAGCTCCGAAGGCACGGCGTACGCCACATTCCTCTGTGTGACGCTTGGCTTGTAGCCAAACTGTGCCGATGACACCCAAACAAAGGCTCACCAGAAAGAATAGTGCCAATATCAGGCTGCGGTTCATTTCCTGTGTGCGTCCTGCGTCTACTTCCTGCTTCTGCAAGTGTTCCTGGAATGTCATCAGTTGGCAGATTCGGTTATAGTTGGTGTTACCTTTGCGTACTACCTCAGCGCCGTGCTCTTCCAAAAATCGGCGAGCGTTTACGCCTTCCCGCAGTCGGATTGCGAAGGCAAATGTGCTGTTTTTCAGTGTATCGGGGCTTATTAAGATAGAGTGCAAGGTACTGGGTACCGACTTGCGGAAATCTTCCACCACGCCAGCTACCGTCTTCTCCTCATAAATTTTTTCTTCGATGCAATAGGAGTAGTGACGGACTTTAAAGTGACGACCCACCACATCATCTGTACCAAATATGGTGATGGCACCAGAGCGCGTAAGTATGATTTTGTTTTCCGGAGCTGTGATGCGCGAGAGTTCTTCGGCCGACGGACTGCCGGGTAAGGGACGCAGGTCGAATGTCTCAAAGAAATGGGTATTTGGCTTGAAGTTGATCTCGGTTATGTCTATTGTGTCCTTTCCGTTGACGCATCCTGTGAATCCTCCTGCCCCGGGATAACCATTCGTATGATGTTTGTACTTTCCTTCGTTTATGGTTACCGACTCTACGCCTTCTACATCCATCAGCTGACGGATGATCTGGTCCTGCCGTCTCTCGTTCATCTGGTATCGGCTTATAGATTCCATTAAATATCCATATTCATCTCTTATATATTCATCTTCAGCATCTTCTCTGGTAATATATTCGCCATGAACCAGCCTGCTGGCATCATAACCCAGTGGAAGGCTGCGGTAATAAAGGTTGACAACGGCGGGGTCAA
>JAIKYE010000044.1 GCA_024683455.1 Bacteroidaceae bacterium | reverse complement strand
AACTGGGCTGACGAAGCGAGTGAAACGCAAAACGCCAAAACGCCAAAAAACATTTTTTTCATCTCTTATGTATCTTATTTCTTATCTGAGTAATGCAGGCCTTCGGGGAGAAAAGACTGGATATCCTTGCCAAAGTGGGCCAACTCACGAACTACGCTGCTACTGATGGAACTATACTTCGAATCAGTAAACAGCAATAATGTCTCTATCCCTGACAACTGCCTGTTGACATCGGCCAGTTGCATCTCATATTCATAATCTGGCACAGTACGGATACCACGCAGGATAGCGGTAGCACCACACTGCTTGGCATAGTCGGTAGTCAGGCATGAGTAACTATCAACCACCACCCTTGGCTCATTGGCATAGAATGCCTTGAGCGCATTCACACGCTCCTGAACAGGAATCCAACCAGGCTTATGCTCGTTATACCCAACGGCAACAATCACCTTGTCGAAAATCTGCAAGGCACGTTCCACCAAATCGGCATGCCCCCTTGTAAAGGGGTCGAAGGAGCCTGGAAAGAGAATCATTTTATGCTGTGTACTCATGCTCTTCCTGTTCTTCTTCTGGCAAATCTTCTTCGATTACCAGATTGTCTATAATAAAATTCTGACGTTCCATGGTGTTGTCACCCATATAGAAATTCAGCAGTTCTGCCACTTGGTCAGACTTATGCAGGGTCACCTGGTCGAGGCGGATATCAGGACCAATGAAGTTGCGGAACTCATCAGGGCTGATTTCTCCCAGACCTTTGAAACGCGTTATCTCTGGTTCTGGTCCGAGGTCTTCGATAGCTTGCAGACGCTCCTCCTCTGAATAACAATACTGCGTAACAAAGTCTTTTGAGAGGCTGAGGTGACGGGGACGCTTGCCATCGCTGTATGCTGAGGTGTCCTCTGCATTGTTGCGAGCAGCAAGCTCTGCCTCGATGGCACTCATCTTGGCTTTTCCTATCTTGGTCTTTTTACCACGAACGCGGAAGAGAGGTGTCTGTAAGATAAAGACATGCCCCTTCTTGATCAGTTCCGGGAAGAACTTCAGGAAGAAGGTAAGCATCAACAGACGGATATGCATACCGTCATCATCAGCATCTGTGGCAACAATCACCTTGTTGTAACGCAGGCCATCCAGCCCATCCTCTATGTTGAGGGCTGCCTGCAGAAGGTTAAACTCCTCGTTTTCGTAAACAACCTTCTTGGTTAGTTTGTAACAGTTAAGGGGTTTGCCTCGCAGGGAGAATACAGCCTGTGTATTGACATCTCTGCTCTTGGTGATACTTCCGCTAGCAGAGTCACCCTCTGTGATGAAGATGCTGCTTTCCTCTTGCAGCTCACCCTTGGTATCAGTAAGATGAACGCGACAGTCGCGCAGTTTGCGATTGTGCAGACTGGCCTTCTTGGACATCTCACGTGCTTTCTTGGCCACTCCAGCCATTTCTTTGCGGAGCTTCTCGCTCTCAGCCACCTTCTGCAAGATGACGTCTGCCACATCCGTATTCTTGTGCAGATAGTTATCTACCTGTTCCTTGACAAAGTCACCGATAAACTTATCAATAGAGATTCCGCCTTCAGGTTCTGTAGTTGTACTACCCAACTTAACCTTAGTCTGGCTCTCAAAGAGAGGTTCCTGGATATTGATGCTGATGGCTGCCACCATACCATTACGGATATCGGCATACTCATAGTTCTTTCCACTATAGTCCTTGATAACCTCAGCTATGTACTTCTTGAAAGCCGCCTGATGCGTACCTCCCAGTGTGGTATTCTGTCCGTTGACAAAGGAGTAGTACTCCTCGCCGTTCTGTTTGGTATGAGTAAAGGCAACTTCGATATCCTCACCGCGAAGATGAATAATGGGATACAAAGGCTCATAGTCCATGCGGTCCGACAACAAGTCACTCAGTCCGTTGCGTGAGAGAATACGTCGTCCGTTGAACATAACGGTCAGTCCCGTGTTCAGGTAGGTGTAGTTGCGCAGCATTGTTTCCACGAACTCACCACGGAAAGCGTAATGCTTGAAGAGTGATGCATCTGGTTCAAAGAACACAGATGTTCCGTTCTCATCCTGTGTTGCTTCTGTGGTGTCGCTCTCCAGGATACCCTTACAGAATATCGCTTTGCGTACCTGTCCGTCGCGGAAACTCTGAACCTCAAAGCGGACACTGAGGGCATTTACTGCTTTCAGTCCGACACCATTCAGGCCGACGCTCTTCTGGAAAGCCTTACTGTCATACTTACCACCGGTGTTAAGCATAGAAACGGCTTCGATCAGTTTACCCAAGGGAATGCCACGTCCGTAATCGCGAACCCTGACACGCAGATTATCCTCGATATCTACCTCTATGCGTTTGCCTGCCCCCATCTTGAACTCATCGATACTGTTATCGATAACTTCCTTCAGAAGTACATAGATACCGTCTTCTGCCTGAGAGCCGTCACTAAGACGTCCGATGTACATACCTGGACGCGTACGGATGTGCTCCATATCAGAGAGGTGACGAATATTACCCTCGTCGTAATTAACCTTCTCCTGTACAATATCTTGCTTTATCTCTTCCACTCTTTTAATTGAAAATTGAGAATTGAAAGTTGAAAATTAGTTTACTGTTGTTTTCATTGAACATTGAACATTGTTTTTCCAAGATTCTCACTCCCCCAAAGGGGGAGACGGAGGGGGCTCTTACAAATCCTTCCCAAATGTTGCCCTGCGTTTATGGATAGTGCAATCCAGATTCTTCCATTGCGTCTGGCTTGCAATATTGTTTTCCAACTGAGGATGACTCTCTGCCCATTCATAGCCGTCTTTCGTTGCTTCCGGAATTATACTGGCAAAGATGAGTGCATTGGCACCCTTGTCATGATACTCAGGCAGAACTCCTACCAACAGCATATCCAAGATCTGAGGGTGTTTATTGAACCACAGTGCCTTGGCTATATGATACCAGCCAAAGGGGAAAAGCTTAGACTTCGCCTTTTGTACAGCCCTGCTAAGACTGGTGATGCAGACGCCCATTCCTATCACTTCGCCCTCTGCATTCTCCACAACAGACAGATAACGCTTATCCAGCATCATCAAGAAACGATCAGCGTAGGCATTCATCTGTTGTTCATCAAGAGCGCTGTATTCATACAACTTGGCATAAGCACGGTTTACCACTCCCAGGATTTTCTGTATATAGCCTCCCTGACGTATCTCTTTCTTGCTCTTGAACTTGCGAATCCTGAATCCGTAACGTTCCTCCACCAATTGAGCAATCTTGAAGTACTTCTGCATGTTTGCCTCGTGCCCTGCTTTGGGGACCATAACCTTACGCTCCACCCAGCCCTGTTCCTTCTGGTAGCCCAATTGCTCCATGTGTTTTGGGTAGTAGGGGTAGTTATAGATTGAGAAGACGGTTCCCAACTGGTCATAGCCATCGGTGAGCATACCTTCCGGGTCAAGGTCAGTAAAACCTAACGGGCCCACAACATGTGTCATACCGCGCTGTCTTCCCCAGTTCTCTACGGTTTGCATCAGAAGTCGCGTGACTTCAACATCGTCTATAAAGTCAATCCATCCGAAACGCACGTGTTTTGTTTTCCACGTTTCATTCGCCCGGCGATTGATTATTGCAGCAACACGACCAACGATTTTCCCGTTTCTGCGAGCTACAAACAATTCAACTTCACAAAAACGGAATGCAGGATTCTTTTTTTCGTCAAAAGTCTCCAATGTGTCCTCCAACATATCAGGAACAGCGTATGGATTGCCCTTATACAATTCATATCCGAATCTGGCAAACTCCCTCAAATCCCTACGGGTCTTAACGCTACTTATGATGATATCTGACATCTACTAACGTTGTTAATTATTTTGACGGCAAAGATAATAAAAATTACCGATAAACTTTACATTCGCTTTCATTTTCTGTAAAATAAGATAGTTAAAAGAATAAAAAAGGCCCTCTAACGGGCCATTTGAATAAAAATAAAATAACTTTGCAAAACAATGTTTTACGAAAAGAAACTTCTGTATGCTGCAACAGCGATTCTTTTGTTCGTTTTTCACTCCTCAGTTAGAGCTGAAAACACGGCAGAAGAATCACTTCGTCATAAGACTTCACCCTATATGTTTGTTGGCATACAGGGAGGTATGCAAACCACCTTCACTAAAGGATACCGCAACACCCAACTCATCACCCCAACTGCCAGCGTCAGTTTTGGCGCATTCTTTACGCATTGCATGGGCGCGAGATTGCACGTAAACGGGCTTTGGAATCAGGGAGGTTATGATGGGAATGGTCTCAACTTCAAGTACAACTACAAGTACACTACCATCAATCTCGACATGATGACAAACGTGGTGAACCTTATTACCAGAAGAGACTATTCCGTTGTGAACGTTTACATCATCAACGGCTTTGGACTGAATATGGCTTGGGACAATGATGATGCCTGTGCACACCAAGATGTGCTGCCTTACGCATACGACAACACCTGCTTTAGCCACAATGTCAGGCTGGGCCTGATGGTTGATTACAACATCACCAGGAACTTCTGTGTCAATCTGGAAGTCTGCGGGAACAGCCTTGGCGACCGCTACAACAGCAAGCTATCCAACCATACCGACTGGCAACTGACAGCCCAGTTGGGCGTGGCATATAGGTTTGGCTTTAAGAAAACCCGATAACTAAGGAAGATGTAAGATGGCAGAAGGCTGAAGTTCGCTCACCGCTAAACAGTAAACAGTAAACGGTAAACGGTAAAGGTTCTTCGTCACTTTAGTTAAAAAACAAAAACCTCAAAAACCCTCTACTGCTGTCTGTGACCTACGGCCTTCATGCTGCCCTCATGTCTATGCGTTTGAAAGAACGCTTTCACGCAAGCCCTGAAGCCATCATGGCTTTGCTCGCAAAGCACAGACAACAACAGAGAAAAAACACCGTTTCGCTTCGCTCCACTAAAAAAGCAGCGCATTGTGGCTAAAAACAACTTCTGACCATCGAACTTAAAAGTTAAATGAAAGGTTTTTTAGCCCGAAGGGCAGTGTTTTTGCTTCTGTTTGGGTTGAAATCTCACAAGAGATTGATGGTGTGGCTGGGGGCTTTTATCTGGGTGCTTGCACACAAGGAAAAGAACGCAGACATAACATCAGAGACGAAGTCTCAACCTAAGCAGAAGGGTTTTTGCGGTTTTTGTTAATAAACCACTTTTCAACTAAATTGACGAAGAACCACCGTAAACAGTAAACTAATTCTCAATTAGCACCGAGAACTCTGCTCCGCTGGCAAAGTCCGCTCCGTTCTGACTGCTGAGAGCCGTAAAGCGTAGGTAACGGGCTTTAAGCGGCTTCGTAAAGAGCACTTTCTTCTCCTTGGCATTGTTTTCAAATTCACCTTCACTAACGGCTTCGCTCCACGTTTTTCCATCCTGGCTCACCTGCACCTTGTAACCCTTGATGTTACCATTCGGGCTCCCGTCCTGACGAGGCAAATAGGCAAAGCCTTTCAGGGTCTTCACCTCGTTGCAGTCGAAGTCTATCCAGTGGGGATACTTGGGTACCGTAATGCTGTACATGGTGTGCCAGATAGTCGAGCGGTCGTTATCCACAAGGTTCTTCGCCACCTCGCCGCCAGGACCTTCCTCGCTGCTGACATAGACCACGTCAAGGGGCACTTTCTCAATACTCTCGAAGGTTGCTGAAACAGGGTTCTTTTCATCGCCCTCATACCATGCATAGACGGTGCCGCCCTTCTGGAAGTTGAAGGTCCCGGTATATTTGTCGGTTTTTCCCTTGTCGATACGATAGTAGATGGGATATTCCTCCAATCCATACTCAGGGTCACCGGCAACGGTGACTTTGCCCGCCTTGTCACGATAAATGGCCACAGGGCAGAGTATGCTTCTTCTGACAACACCAGCCTCATCATCCTCATTGAGAGGACGAATCAAGATTTTCATTTGATGTAATGCTCCCTGTACTCTGTCTTGCTTCAACGGGCCGCCTTGTCCGCAGCTGTTACCTCCCAGTCCGTTCACTTTGCAATCCAGATGCAAATAGGTGCCGTCGCTCTCAGGGAGTTCATACGGATGCTGGGCAAGCGTCATTTGCAGGGCACTCCATGGAAGTGCAGAGGTGCTTATCGTACCCAGTTCGCTTACGAACAGCAGAC
This sequence comes from Bacteroidaceae bacterium, assembly GCA_024683455.1. Lineage (GTDB taxonomy): Bacteria > Bacteroidota > Bacteroidia > Bacteroidales > Bacteroidaceae > Physcousia. Next base: position 707 of record JAIKYE010000044.1, on the reverse strand, counting down.
CCGTGCCTTCGTCATCTCTCAGAGAACACCAGCGTACATCCTCTCTGTTACCCATACTCTGGGGCTTGGGGAAGTTCACGAACTGCTCCTGAACTGTACTGCTATAAATGCCTATGAACGATCCCGTCTTACGGTCGTTATAGTTGTTCAGAGGTCCCCTTCCATAGTAGGCATATTGGTTGAACTGGCTTGGCAACTTTACCTCATAACCCAATCTGGGCAGCGCCAAATCAGGATTGCTGGTAATAATGCTACTTGCAAATACAACAATTCCATCGGGATAGATATCGTAGGTCTGCCTTGTAGTAAAGGATACATGCTCACCTTCGCCTGTTGCCTCGCCAACACTCTCGTAGGGCTGTCCTGCTTTACCCGGGCGATATCTTACGCTACCCCTTCCTCTGGCCTGACTCACCACGGTATAAGTGATACTGACAGGACCTTCGGGAGTCTTTTCTATATTGGGCTTTCCGACAGCCTTATGCTGCAAGTCATACAACCCTTGCTGGAACCATTGGTCACGAGCCCAGTTGTCGTTATCCACAGGAGCGCGGAAAGAAGAAAGTTGTAAAGGCGAATCCTTCAGGATGGTCTTACCGTCATATTGCATACCACACAGGCTACCTGTGGTATTATCAAAGGTAACGTTGAAGTCCCTGCCACTTACTACCATCTTTTCTCCATCCTCTGATAATTGCAGAACACCT
>JAIKYE010000011.1 GCA_024683455.1 Bacteroidaceae bacterium | reverse complement strand
AACAGTGGCCAGCAGCATGGTGTTGTTCATACGCAACATAACAGCTCCATCGGCTTGTTTGGCAAGTTTCCCGGTCTCGATGCTGATGGTTCTTCCATCAGGCAACTCGACTGTCTTTGTAATTACGTTCATCTTTTCGTTTATAATAAATTGCGTCAAAAAATTGCTGCAAAGGTAGCAATTAAATTCACAATTCATAATGCTTAATTCATAATTTTTCATCTTAAATGCTCTTTTTTATTAAATAAGGTGGGATAAAAGATAAAAATTGTACCTTTGCGAGGCTAAAAAGCAAGATATTACGATTATGAAGTTAAAATTTTTCATTATAGCAACTTGTCTCATTCTTGCAAGTTGTCAGCAAAAAGGTAAATTCACTGTTACAGGCCACATAACAGATGCGGCTGATACCGTGATGTATCTTGAACATATCACACTGGGCGACGGCATTCAGGTGATAGATTCTGTCAAGCTCTCAGAAGACGGATTCTACAAGATGAGCGGCGACACCATCGGCAATCCCGAGTTTTACCGCCTGCGCATCGGCAACCAATGTATCAACCTGGCCTTCGACAGCACAGAAACCGTTACCGTGGACGCCAGCCTCAAGAATATGTCGTTTGACTACAAGGTGGAAGGCAGCGGTGTCTGCGATACTATCAGACTGCTTTGTCTGAAGTTAGCCGATCTGGAGCGACAAGTTAGGCGTGTCTCAGAAGACCGCAACTACACCATGCAGGAGCGCTCTGAGATGATAGAGCAGATGATCAAGGATTACAAGACGGACGTGGAAATGGATATCATCCAAAACCGCTATGGAGCCACATACAGCTATTTTGCCTGTTTCCAGGTTTTGGGAGGACGTCTGCTCTTCAACCCCATAAACGACAAGAACGACTTGGCATGGATACGTGCCGTGGCCAATGCCTGGGATCAGAAATACCCCGGATGCCCTCGCACCCTGAACCTCTTCAACATTGCTGCCGAAGGACGCAAGAACCAGCGCCCCAATCGTCAGATTGTCCTGAACATAGACAATGATAAAGTAAGGGAACTGGGTATCATAGATATGACATTCCCTGATATCAACGGCACACCTCGCACCCTGAGTGACCTGAAGGGGAAGGTTGTACTGCTGGACTTTACCGCTTTCAGTCTGGAAGGAAACCAGGAAAGAACCCTCCAATTACGAGAGCTCTACAACAAGTACCATGCCAGCGGATTTGAAATCTACCAAGTAAGTTTCGACCCAGACAGACACTTCTGGACACAGCGCTGCGAGCATCTCCCCTGGGTTTGCGTTTATGCCGAGGAAGGCCTTAACAGCGATATGCTCAAACTCTATCAGGTACAAGAACTTCCCACCTATTTCCTGATAGACCGCAACTGTGACCTTCAGTCAAGAGCAGAGACAACAAAGGATATCAGAAAAGCTATAGAAAGCCTACTTTGATTTTTAAGAGGGAAAATTTGCAAGGATAGAAAAATATACATATCTTTGCAGCGGTGAATCTTATCAATTAGCAAGCAAAGGGTTCCAGCATAAACGCTGGGATTCTTTTTCTTTTGCTTCTTTAAAAACGATAATAAAACAAAAAAGATATGGCATACATTTCACAAAAGGGCTACGACGAACTGGTAGCAAAGCTGCAACACATGGAAAGTGTTGACAGACCCGCAGCAAGCGCAGCTATCGCAGAGGCTCGCGACAAGGGAGACCTCTCTGAGAATGCTGAGTATGATGCAGCAAAAGAGTGGCAGGGCAAACTGGAAACAGAGATTGCTTTGCTCAAAAAGACTATCATGGAGGCTAAGATTATCGATACCAGCCACATGGACACCAGCACCGTACAGATTCTGGCAACCGTAGAGTTACGCAACGTAAAGACCAAGCAGCAGATGAAGTACACCATTGTCAGCGCAACAGAAGCCGACCTGCGTGCAGGTAAGCTGAGTGTTGAGACTCCTATCGCAAAGGGGTTGTTAGGCAAGAAGGTTGGTGAGATTGCCGAGGTAAAAGTTCCCGCCGGCACCATTCAGCTAGAAGTAGCAAGCATTAAATTTGAATAAGCATTATGGCAAGTATCTTCTCACGTATTGTAGCCGGTGAGATTCCATGCTACAAAATTGCCGAGGACGACAAATATTTTGCATTCCTCGATATCAGCCCTTTACAGAAGGGTCATACGTTGGTAATTCCTAAGCGTGAGGTTGATTACATCTTTGACCTTACCGATGAGGAACTGGCAGGCCTGCAGGTCTTTGCCAAGAAAGTGGCAGTAGCGATAAAGAAAGCCATCCCCTGCGTAAAGGTAGGTCAATGCGTACTGGGTCTTGAGGTTCCTCATGCCCACATACATCTGGTACCTATGCAGAGTGAGGCCGACATGCGCTTTACCAATCCCCACCTGGAACTCAGCCAGGAGGAGTTTGAGCAGATAGCCGCCTCCATCCGCAAAGAGCTATAAGATATTTATTAAGAGAATTTGATGTCTGTATGCATCTTACGCATAGCAGCCACATCAGCACGAGGGCAAATCATCAGGATTTCGCCCTCTTCTGCTATTACATAGTCATCAAGCCCCTTGATAACTGCCGTTCTGCCTTCTGAGAGACGAATGATGTTGTTCTTGCTTTCGTACAGATAAGCCTTGGTATTCAGCAGAACATTACCATCCTCGTCCGATGGCGCATCATCATGAATGCTGGCCCAGGTACCTAAGTCCGCCCATTCAAACTGTCCTTGCTGCATAAACACATTGTTGCTCTTCTCCAGAATGCTGACATCGACATTCAGGTTCGGGAGCCGGCTGAAGAACTCAGGAGCCGATTTGGATTCACCAAACTCTGCCTCAGCCATCATACGCGGAATCTCTACCTGATATTCGGGCACTAAGTCATAGAGCTTCTGCAGCATCACATTGACACTGAAATAGAAAAGTCCCGTATTCCAATAGAAATCGCCTTCCTGCAGGAAGATATTGGCAAACTCCTTATTGGGTTTCTCCGTAAATGACTTAATAGGATAGAAACGGTCGCCTACCTGCTGGTCATCATCTATCTGCATATAACCGTACCCTGTCTCAGGGCGGGACGGATGCACGCCTGTCACAAGTAAACTTTCATGGGAACCAACGAAATCCAAAGCCGACAGCACATCTTTCTCGAAGAGATCCTCTTTCATAATCAGATGATCAGAGGGAGAGACAAAGATTCTGGCTTTAGGGTTCTCTTTGGCAATAACCACCGTACCCCATGCTACTGCGGCAAGTGTACCACGTCGTAAGGGCTCTTCCAGAATATGGGCATCATCTACCTGCGGCAGTTGGTTATACACAATAGGAAGATACTGTACATTGGTGGAAATGTAGATATGTGAAGGGTCAATAAATTTAGCCACGCGGTCGTATGCCTGCTGAAGTAATGTTCTTCCTGTACCTAACAGGTCCATAAACTGCTTGGGATAGGTTGTTCTACTTACCGGCCACAATCGGCTACCATTACCGCCGGCAAGAATTAAGCAATAATTGTTATCGTTCATGATAAGTTTTTTAAGTCAACACAAGTAAGTGCCGCATCTGCGGCACTTACATATATCACTCTCTCAACGTAACTTTTCAATAACAGGAAGCAGCAAGCCTTCCATAATCTTGTATCCCTCCTCATTGGGATGAACACCAGGAGTATCCTGAGCCAAAGAAGGAATCATCTCCTTACCGTCGGGAGTAACCATAGCGCTGAAATAGTCAACGTATGGAATCTTATTCTTCTTGGCATATTCCTGAACGCGGGCATTCAGATGGCGAATCTTCTCCATAGCATCCTTGATCTCAGGACGCCAGCAGAAACCGCCGGCAGGCAGACAGCTTGCCAAAACGACCTTGCACTTGTGGTACTTAGCCAACTCAACCATTGAGCAGACATTACCGAAGGTCAGGTCCTCATCGTATGCACCTGTATTCTCAGCAATATCATTTGTTCCGTAGTTGATAACAACCACCTTGGGCTGCAGGTTGATAACATCTTCACGGAAGCGGAGCAAGAACTGGAAACTGGTCTGACCGCCAATTCCTCTTCCGATGATATAAGGATGGTCCTTGAAGAACTGGGGGCTTACCCTTGGCCAACCGTCGGTAATACTGTTACCCATCAGTACCACACGCTTTGCTTTCTTGTCGGGAGCACCTAACTCTCTGTTAGCCTGAGCATAACGTTTCCAGTTGCCGAACTCATGTTTCTGTGCATTTACGCTTACTGCCATCATCAGCAGGAGCATAAAAGAAATAAATTTTGTTTTCATTGTTTTTTTTGATTCTTAGATTAAACAGTTACTTCTACTTGCGAAGGTAAGAAAAATTACCGATTCATGCAAACAATACACAGTTTTTTGCCTATTTGATAACAAGTTTTACCATTCTGCAACATTCATTTAGCAACGCCCCACTCTATTGAGTCCCTACGCCTCAGAACTGGAAGTAGATAAACGGTTGCATCTTGGCTGTTACGAACTGGTAAATGAAGAATACGGCCAGCACACAAACCAAGCACATAACCGGCAAGGGGAGCTTGGCAAAGCCGATACGATAGCGCCTTTTCATATTCTCGGGCAACCAATGTATAATCATACCTATTATAAACAAGGTAAAGACATTGGCGTATGCCTGTACAATCTCCCACACGTTTCCACTCCACGCAGAACCGATTCTTGTCACCATATTCGTCGCTGTATTCCAAGCTGTCTCGTTGGCTATGGCAGGGTCGAGGTTTGAACCAGAGCGGAAGAACAGACGGGTAAAGGTAATAAAGGTGAATGTAACCAATATACACCACGAGCGTTCCAGCCACCCCCACCAATGCGGAAGGTTCATCCTTATATATCCCCACCTAATCCACGCACTTACCATGATGAAGGAGACATACGCCAAGAAGAGGTTCCACACGGGAGAAGGAACTTGCGTTGTCAGCAGCCACAACAGCACCACCACAACAGTACTGCCGATACAACGGACAAACAGCGAGGCGTCACGCCAGAACTTAAAGATTACCATGCCAACGCCGTTCAGACCACCCCAGATAAGGAAGTTCATACTGGCTCCGTGCCACAATCCACCCAAAAGCATCGTTATCATGCTATTCAGGTTGGCCCATATCTTACGGCGTCTGTCGGGACAATACCATGCCGTCAGGATTACCGCTACGGCCAACAGCAAAGCACCTATGGAAACATACAGGCTTCCGCTTAAAATCAATGCCGAAAGGGTAAGTATGGCTATCCACAGAATCGTACCAAAGGTAATATTCCTGTTTCCTCCCAACGGAATGTACAGATATGTTTGCAACCAACGGCTAAGGCTTATATGCCAACGTTTCCAGAAGTTGCTACAGTTGAGCGCCTTGTAGGGCGAGTTGAAGTTGCGCGGCAGATGGAAGCCCATCAACAGGCTCAGACCTATGGCGATATCCGTATAACCCGAGAAGTCGGCATATACCTGCAAGGAGTACAGGAACAATGCTGCCAGATTCTCGAATCCCGTAAAGAGCATCGGGTTGTCAAATACACGGTCGATGAAGTTCACCGCCAGATAATCGCTCAGCACAATCTTCTTGATCAGACCGTTCACAATCCAGAAGATGGCTATACCAAACATCCTCCTGCTCAGGAAGTATTTACGGTAGAGTTGCGGGATAAAGTCGCTCGCCTTGACAATAGGACCTGCCACCAACTGAGGGAAGAAGCTTACGTAAAAACCGAAGTCCAGAATATTCCTGACTGGCTTCACCAATCCCTTATACACATCCGCCGTATAGCTCAGGATCTGGAAGGTATAGAAAGAGATACCTACAGGCAGGATAATCTTATCCACGCTAAAGTAGGAAGTTGCCGTCAGCTTGTTCAGCCATTTGGCAGCCACATTAGACACCTCGAGTTGGGTACCGAACATCTGGTTGATGATATCCGCAATGAAATAGCTATATTTAAAATAGAACAGGATGCCCAAATCGATACAGACGCTCAATGTAAGCAAAGCCCGCTTCTTCCACCGCGCCCCGCATTTGTATATCAGTTGGGCAATAAAGAAGTCTGAGCAAGTAACCAAGAACAGCAGCCCAACAAAGGCACCGCTCGTCTTGTAGTAGAACAACAAGCTTACGGCAAAAAGATACGCATTACGCATCCAAGCTCTGCGCTGGAATATGGCAAAGGCCATAAAGACCAAACTGAAGAATGCCCAAAACTGGAACTGCGTAAAAAGCAGCGGTGTCTCGGGGTCGAAGGCAAATACGTTCTGAATATATTTCGTTAAAACTGACAAATCCATATCCTATCTGAGATAATCATTATAATCTTGCACAAAGGCATTGTATATCAAGTCGCCCATCAATCGGTATCCTGCCGAGAGGAAATGTATGTGATCTCTGTTCATCAACCCCTCTCTTACCCACTTACTGCTGCTGCCTAATCCGCCCATCACCTGGAACTGGCTGAACACAGCACCGTCAAACTCCTGGGCCAGTTCCAGCATAGCCTTCTCAACAACAGGTGTGTTAGCATTGAACACATGCCTGCGTCTGCCTACACGTAACCAGCAGTCGTTATTGGTCAGAAACAGGAAAGCTGCATTGGGATTTACATTCAAGATGTTATTTATCAACTGGCGATAGTTTTCCTTGAACGCCTCCACATTGAATTTGGCAGCCGAGGTATTGGCATCATTGATACCTATTCCAAAGATTACCAAATCAGGCGGGCACAGGCGGTCCAACTCATCGGAAAAGCGTTCTGCTCTTAGCCATGAAGGTACAGAAGCCCCGTTGATTCCACTCGCCGTATAGGTCAGCCTCACCCCATCATGTTCCGGCCAAACGCCACGCAAGGCAAAGCCTACGCTATCCGTTTTTATGCCATCGAAAATGATGGTGCACTCATTAGCAGGCTTAGGAAAGGTGAACAGGTAATCCTCATATACAGGTTCAGCGCTCAACGTGTCGCCTTCTACCGTCACAATAAGCGGATGACACTCGCCACCCATAGGGTCGCCTATCAACCTCAGACGCTGAAAGGCAAAAGCCTCATCCACAGACAGGCTTAACGCACAGTTCTCAGCATTTGCCACAGCTACCGCTCCGCTGAGTCCCAAAGGAAAAGAGGGATTTCTCTCCAGACAGCGAGCCGATCTCCAAGAACCCGAACCCGTGAACTCATAATCCTTAGGTGCATTGCTTCTGATAGCTCTAAAGGGGAACATCAGTCCCCGGCTTTGCGGGCGCTCCGGCATGAGTTGTGCGAAGTTGCATCTTAGCCTGTGGCTCAACACGCCAGCCTGCACATGGCTGCCGCCAACATGTAAGATGTTTACCGTCCCTTCACCGCCCCTGCGTACATGCTCCATCTTACGGTACAGCGCCTCAAACTTATGGTGCTCACCGGGAAACTGCAAATAGCAAGCGTCATAGTCCACGTGGTCATAGTTCTCTATCTCCACACACTTCAGACGCTGTGCACTGCACATAAGGGTCGGAACCAACAGCAAAAGAATTACCTGTAGTCTCTTTATCATAACGAATCAACTATCAGGGAATCCTCCTCGGGTAGCTCCACCTTATCCTGTCCCGAACGGAATCTGTAAAACTTGTAATAGAACTGCAACGTCTCATAAAGTATGTGAGCCATCTTCTTGGCTCCTGCAGGCGTAAAATGAACGTAGTCAGAACCTGCCAGACCGGAGTGAACCCATTTGGCCATACTGCCCTTGCCGCCCATCACTTCGTACATGTTCCAGAAGGCGGCACCCGATTCGTTGGCTGCCTCCCTGAGTGTCTTCACCACCTCTGGCAATACAGAGTAAGAACTTACGGCACCCGTGGTATCTACATTGGCCATATCCGACGGACCGATAAAGATAATCTTTGCCTCGGGAGCCATCTGACGGAACATACTGATCATGCTCTTCATCCTTTCCTTATGCGCCTCCAACTTGGCTTTGGAAAGATAGGGAACACTGTTACCTCCGTATTGCAAAAGAATCAGCCCTATGTTTTCCCTGGCAAAGAAGGGTCGCATAGATGCTCTGTTGATATTCAGCAGTTCAGGACCCGAACAGCCTCGCATGGGGAGGTTATCTACATTGACACCTCGTGAACCGTCCAACTGAATACCCAAGATAGAGGCGTGTCCGTTTACCCTTACAGTAGCAGCCGAAGCACCGCCAGCCAGTTGAGCTGTATAGAAATACATCTCCCCTACGTTGGCAGAATCCAGACGGACGGTATCTCCCTTGACTGTCAGGGTCAGGTCGGCAGCATCCTTAGTGAGGATGGTAACCTTATTAAAACTGCAGGAGTGAGAGTAATCTTTCCCACCTCTGGCAGATATATTGATGGTACCCCCATAGACCTCCGTCCGCTTGGCCATAGGACCATAGAAGTTGTTGCTTCCGCGCAAGTCGGCAGGGCCAAAGGCCATATACTGTGAAGCTTCGCCAGACAAGCTTTGGCTGGTCGTATAAGTAGGAACGGTCTGCAAGGCAGGAATCAGTCCCACACCACAGCCGCCAAACTCCTCCTGGAACTCCTGACGCAAAATGCCTGATATGCGGTCACACTCTATCTGCGAGTCGCCATAATGAACTATGCGCAGATGCTTGCTCTTGGCATTCTGCATCTTCTCAAAGAAAGCATCCAGATAAGTCTCATCATTGTCCGGCAGATACAGACGGGCAGGATCTGTCTGACAATACAGATTAAACTCCTCCATCTTCTCTGTCTTCAGAGCAGCCAGTCGTTGCTCCATGACCTCCTCTGGCGAGAGTACTGCCACCGAATCTGTATCGGAAGGCTCTTCGGGTACAGCCAAAGCTTCGGCCAGTGCTGGAAAGCGCAGTGTCATATCGCCTATGCGGATGCCTCCCTTAGGGAAAAGCATGCACAGCAATGCCAGTCCAGCCAACAGAGAGAGAATAAAAACTACAATATAACGGGGTTTCATATTATTCTATCCTAACAAAACGGCGCAAAATTACGAAATAATATCCAAAATAGATAATGTTCATTGTTCAATGTTCAACGTTCCTTGAAAAAATCGTCAATTTATTTGGCTTTTAAGGGAAAAAGACCGAACTTGCACTCCGTAAAGCACAATAGCCTATGAATTGTAGTCTGTTTTTACAGTTAACGTTAGCGTTGACGTTAGCGCTCCCATCACACACGGACAAGTTCCCCTCGCCCACGGGAGAGGGGTTAGGGGTGAGGCCGCTGTCAGAGGAGAAGCCTTCTCCCAAGATCATCAAAGGAAAAGCTTCGTGGTACAACGCCCATGGCAAGTTCACCGCCAACGGCGAACGCTTCCACCGCGACAGCCTGACTTGTGCCCACAGAACCTTCCCCTTTGGCACACGCCTTAAAGTGAGGAATATCACCAACGGGCGCGAGGTCATCGTCCGTGTAACAGACCGTGGACCGTTTGGAGGAAAATATTGCATCGACCTCAGCATTGCCGCCGCACGTATCTTAGGTATCATCCGCATGGGCTTTGCCGAAGTAGAGATTACAGAATACGAGGAGACAATCGTTCCACTGAAAGCAGGCCCCATAAAGATTCCTGACCTCGAATTCGGCTCCGTCAACTTAGAGAACGACTACACTCCCGAGTGGAAAATATACCCACTACCGCCAATCAAATAGCCTCTCCCCGGCCTCACCCCTAACCCCTCCCCCGTGAGGGAGGGGAACTTATCCGTGGGCGAGGGGAACTTATCCGGGAGGGGAATATGAGTGAAGTTCATTAATATATAAGAAGCAAGCTTGGAAAATCTCCAAGCTTGCTTTCTTTATACCTGAGTTTCGAGAGTTAAACTCTCTTTGGAGTTAGAGGGAGTTAGAAGAAGTTATGTGGCTTCGCCACGAAGTTAAAAGGACGATAGTTCTACTCGCGCTAACCGCTAACCTCCATCTTCTTTAACTCCTGAATTCTTAACTTCTGACGAGAATCCTATTTAAAACATTCCGCACGAATGGGTCTTTAACATCACCACCCCTCGTCCCAAATATTCTTGCCAGAGATAACGATGTTCTCCCTTGACAAGATCTCATTGGGATCATCTATTTCGGGATCATCCCACATGTTAAAACTCTGAGCCTGTAATACAGCACGATTTGCCTGTAGTGATACTACTACTACTTCTGGTGAATTATATATCTTTTTCATATCATCGGCCTCTCCCCCCGCCCTATGGCCTCACCCCTAACCCGAACTCCGTCGTGAATGGGGATTCACTCCCCTTTGTGGGGCCGTAGCCACATTCAGTGGCTTCTCTAAAGGCCCCAGTCGCTCCCGTGGGAGAAGGAAACTATTTAGAGCAAGGCTAATAAGTAGAGTTTTGAGGACTTTTTTTTATTTGTTATTATTCATTCTTTTCTTTCAAATTCCCCTCCCTCACGGATAAGTTCCCCTCCCTCACGGATAAGTTCCCCTCCCTCACGGATAAGTTCCCCTCCCTCACGGGGGAGGGGTTAGGGGTGAGGCCGGGGTGAGGCCGGGGTGAGGCTGTTTTAATACATTACCTTCTTACCACCAACGATATTGAGACCCTTCTGCATCTTGCTCAGACGCTGACCAGCAATATTATAAATTGCTCCCTTGTTCCCGTTAACGTTCCCGTTAACGTTTTCTATAGCTGTCTCATCATCTGCGAAGGGGAAGAACTCCTTAACAGCGTTTGAGGTCTGCAGATAAGCCTTGCCAGCAGGGATGGTTGTTCCATCGGCAACGAGATAGAAACCTACGCCATTATCTTTATTTGCCAAAGCATAGATAGAGCCATCACCCTTAACGGTACCGTCAGAACCCTTCAACTGATTTGCAATATCTACTGCAGGAACGTCAGCAGCTCTCTTGTTGTAATAAGTACCCTTCAGAACAACAGGTGTTTCAGCAGGAACATCCTTACCGATAGAGGTGAGAGAAACATACTGACCCTTTGCACTACCGATGTTGTAGAAGCCTTCGGCATCAGCAGCAAAAGATTCAGCAGCTACCCATGACACCTTGCCTGTGTTTGTATTCAGGGTGATGGTATAATACTGCCAGTCGGTATTCACAGGATTCTATTTCTTTTCAGTTTCAGCCTGGTATTCAGACTCACCAATTTCTGCGATTGCCATGCTTGCTTCCTCTGTTGAAGGATAAATGGCTGTCCAACTGCCCAAAGCGGTGCAAATATAGAAACCATTGCCAGCAGCAGCGCCGCCATTTTTCAGAATACCTGTCCACTCATAGACACCAGGAGTAGCAGTCTCCGTCAACTGTGTCAATTTACGGGCATCACCTGTAACCCAACCACAAGGAGTTGCGTCACCTACAAGATAATACTCATCTGCCCAGCAAGTAATACCTACTGCGAGGAGCATGAAACTCAGTAAAAACTTTTTCATTTAATTGTGTGTTTTAAATTATAAAATGTTGTGAACTAAACAAAGTTAGCGACAAATTTACGCTCTTTTTGCAAATCACAAAATAAAAAATAGTTTTTCTTGAAAAAAAGAAAGCAAGCCAGAAAAACTCCAAGCTTGCTTTCTTTATATATCAAACAATTATAAGCAATAAAACATTCCGCACGAATGGGTCTTTAACATCACCACTCCTCGTCCCAAACGTTCCTGCTGGAAATAACGGTGTTCTCTCGTGTAAGGATTTCATCTCCTGTTAACTCGATATCGCCGTTTAATGTCAAACTCGTAGCCTCCAATACGGCACGATTAGCGTGGAGTGATACCACGATAACCTCTGGTGAATTATATATCTTTTTCATATCCTTTTTATTTTTTGGAGTTAGAGGAGTTATCGCTTCGCTCGTCCTTCGGACAGAAGTTAAGCCATTACTCATGACCTTATGTTTGCACGTGTATAACTATCGGCTTAACTACTTTAACTCCTTAACTTCTTTAACTTCTGTTTCTTAATACATTACCTTCTTACCACCAACGATGTTGAGGCCCTTCTGCAGCTTGTTCAGACGCTGACCAGCCAAGTTGTAAATTGCTCCCTCGCCTTTGGAGAGGGCTGGGGTGAGGCTTTCAATGGCGGTCTCGTCATCATCAATAGAGAATCCTAAGAACTCCTTGGTGCTTGCATTGGTATTCAGGTAGCACTTGCCAGCAGGAA
>JAIKYE010000016.1 GCA_024683455.1 Bacteroidaceae bacterium | reverse complement strand
TTGTTGATTATGGGTAAAAAAACCTCTGAAATTTGGAGTGTATTGCAAAAAAACGTATTTTTGCGCACACATAATGACCTGAATCATATTTGTTTAACTTTAATATCTTTATTTATGAAAACTAAACTACTCTTGCTTCTTTCCGTGTGTATTGGAATGACTAGTAGCGCATGGGCGGAATTAGGTACTACCACCATTGGCGGTAAGACTTACTATCAGATTGGTGATGCCAATGACCTTGCAGAATTTGCTACATTGGTGAATGGAGGTAAGTTTACGGCTAATGCTGTATTAATCGACAATATTGATATGTCGGAATTAGACAGTTGGGATGCCATTGGTGACTGGTCTACAGGCAGTGGGTCTAGCGCCTGCTACAAAGGGCACTTCGATGGACAGGGATATACCATCAGTAACTTTACATTCAAATCAAATCAAAAATATTTTGGTATTTTTGGTGTTGTTTCAACGGGCGCACTTATTGAAAATTTCAAAATTGAAGGAACGATAACAAACCAGCATACGAATGCTGGTGTAGTTGCATATGCTCGCGATGCAACTCCCACCATCCGCAATGTTCATAGCTATTTGAATATAAATAGCAATAAAGATGGTACAAAGCCCGGTGGTATCTTGGGTAGTGCTGTTAATGGCACAACTGTTATTGAGAACTGTACTTATTCGGGTACTCTCAATGTAGGAGGACATACAGGAAACATAGGCGGTATTGTTGGCTATGTTAACAATAATTCTGCAGCTATCCTTAACGTCACCAATTGTCTGTTCGATGGAGAAATACAGAACGGAACTGGAACAGGCGAATGTGGAGGTATAATAGGTTACAATAATGGAGGTGTAGCGACAATCACAGGTTGTCTATCTTTAGGTTCTATAACCTCTGGTAAAGCCGGTCAGTTCTTTGGTGCCCTCAATGGTAACAATTCTACTTATGTTGGCTACAACTATTATGTGGGTGCAGCTGCTCAAACTGGTAGTGGTATAGCAGAAGGCACCGCACCCGTGGAAGTTAATTCTACGCAACTTGCAAGTGGCGAAATATGCTATAAGCTGAATGGAGAACAGAGCAACATTGCTTTCTATCAGACACTTCCAGGCGATCCCGTTCCCACTCTTGATAACACTCATAAGCAGGTTTATGCAAATGGAAGTTTTAAGTGTGACGGGGTTACACCTAAGGGTGATGTCGAATATAGTAATATTGATGCTTCGTCAGTTGATCCGCATATATTTGTGGATGGTTTCTGTTCTGTCTGCAGCGCCTTAGACGTTGATTATATGGCAGCTAATGCTGAAGGTTATCTCGAGATTGGAACCACTAATCAACTGAAGTGGTTTGCCACTTACGTTAATCAGGTTAAACCCAAGGCTAATGCTGTACTGACAGCTGATATTGATCTGAATGGTGTTGCATGGACTCCCATGTGTGGTGGCTCAGGTAATGTGGCACCTGGAGAAACCGCCTACGCTGGTACTTTCGACGGTCAGGGACACTCCATTACAGGCTTCAATGCAGAAGGCGTTGGACATCTGGGACTTTTCAGTGACGCTAATAATGCTAACATCAAGAATTTCAGCATCAGTGGAAGTCTTAAAGTAACTGGTGGCTACTGTGGAGGTGTTGTCGCTAATCTTACTAATTGCATCATCGAGAATGTTCACTCTGCATTAATTATTGATGTTCCCAATAGTGAAACACATCATGTAGGCGGTGTAGTAGGTACTGCTCGTGGTGGTAATATTATTAAAAGGTGCTCTTTTGATGGTTCTATGACAGTTGCATCAGGTAGCACAGACAATTCTGCAGGCATTGCTGCTTACATTACCAATGGTGATAAAGTGATAGACTGCGTCAATTATGGCGATGTCACCTTCAAGGATATAAACTGTGCGGCAGGCGGTATCGTAGGATATGTTAATGCTCAAGAAGCATATGTACAGAACTGTCTGACTATAGGAAAGATTCTTTTCGATGGTGAAGGCGCTCCTAAATACGGCGGTGCTATCTTGGGACGTACAAAAGGGTTCTCTGCAGAGAAAGTGACGAATAACTACTGGCTTGAAGGAAGTGCTTATGGTTCTGCGAAGAAAAACGATGGGTCTGATCCGGAAGTTGCTCCGAGTGTTACAACCGAACAACTTGCAAGCGGTGAGGTAACAGCTAAGTTAGGTATTGCCTTCCGTCAGAATCTGGAGGATGAAGGAGAATCAAAGAAGGATCCTTATCCTGTAATCCCAATGTCTTACGAGGATCTGTTGGAACACGATGTTGTTGTTAAGATTTCCGAGGCAGGTTATGCTACATTGTATATTCCTGATGTTGATGTTGTGGCCGATGAAATTAAGGCATTTACAGGTGAGATAAATGGCGAAAAGTTGGAGCTGATACCCGTCAAAGACAAGACATCTGGTGTTTGTGTCATTCCTGCTCAGACCGCTGTGATTCTGAAGGGTGCTCCTGGTATCTATAGTCTTATACCTGGTTTTGGTGCTGCCAAAATTGAAGGAAATGTTCTGAAGGGTTCTGCTGAGGATACAGAGGCCGCAGACAAGTACGTACTGGCTAAGCCTGAGAACGCTGAAGTTGGTTTCTACTTGGCCAATGCCGGTACAATCAAGGCTGGTAAGGCATACCTGGAACTTCCTTCTACCGAAGTTAAGGCATTCTACTTCGGTGGCGAAAATGAAACCGCAATTGTTTCTCCCCTCGGGGAGACAAAAGAGGGGGTCGCTATCTACAATATTGCCGGCCAGCGCATCAGCAAGATGCAGAAGGGCGTGAATATCGTAAGCGGACACAAGGTCCTGTATTAAGAGAAAAATTAAAAGAGAACAAGATAAAAGTGAGTTTATAAGATAAAAATTCTCTCACTTCGTTTCTTGAGTAAAGTAAAAATGTCAAACAAATAAATTTAAGTCCTCAGAACCTCGGCTCCCTCCCTCTCGGGGAGGGCGGGGGGAGAGGCTGGTTATCATGAGATACATTAAACCCGCTTTTAAGATTGAAGAGGCTCAAGTTGTCAGCATGCTGGCAGAGAGCCTGCCAATAGATGGCAAGACAACGGTAGATGGTGGCAATGCACTGACCAAGGAGAATGACTGGGCAGACTGGTCAGACGACGAATAGCCTCACCCCCGACCCCTCTCCAAAGGGCGAGGGGAGAATGGGTGATAATAGATAAGGTGTAAAACAAAGGAGGCAGTTCCGAGCGGGGCTGCCTCTCTTGTTTACAACTCGAGCCTGCATTTGTTCCCTCCACGA
>JAIKYE010000066.1 GCA_024683455.1 Bacteroidaceae bacterium | reverse complement strand
CCGCGCCGATGGTACTGCACACCCGTGGGAGAGTAGGTAGCCGCCGTTTTTATTAATGAGTAAAGCCCGAGGAACGAAAGTTCTTTGGGCTTTATTCGTTTATTTTATCACGCCTGCTCTCCCACGGGTGAGTGGGCGAAGTGGAGCGTCACTCCCAAGCTACCCTTCGTCGTATATACGAATAATCCCCGAGAGTCATTGCGGATTCTCGGGGGATCTCTATAAGATGGTTAGTTAATAACCTTTAGACTTTAACCTTTATTTTGTACTGAACTTGTAAATGGTAACGGTCTGGTACTTCTCGCCTGGACGGAGAGTTGTAGTTGGCCACTCGGGATGATTGGGGCTGTCGGGATAGTGCTGGCTTTCGAAGCAGAATGCACTACGACGAGGATACTTAACGCCTTTCTTGCCGACGAAACTGCCATCGAGGAAGTTTCCTGCATAGAACTGTACACCAGGCTGGTCTGTAAACATCTCCATGACAATTCCTGAGTTTGGATCGTAAAGTGTACCAAAGGATTTTGTAATATCTCCCTTAGTGTTCAGAATCCAGTTGTGGTCATAGCCCTTGCCATTTTCAATCTGTACGTTTGTGCTGTCGTCAATGCGCTCACCAATGGCGGTGGCGATACGGAAATCGAATGGAGTTCCTTCTACAGCTAACACTTCGCCTGTTACTGCAACATCGGCATCAACAGCTGTGATACTGTCGGCATCCAAAGTCAGGATTTCGTTCAGACAGTTTTTGCTGGCATCGCCGCTGAGGTTGAAGTAGCAGTGGTTGGTAAGGTTGAGAACGGTAGCCTTGTCTGTTGTTCCCTCATATGCAATCTGCAAGGCATTGTCGTTGGTAAGCGTATAAGTAACCTTGACTTCGATGTTGCCAGGATAGCCGTCTTCGCCATCGGGACTGGTGGTGGAGAACTCTACATTCTGCTTGTCAACCTGATTGGCAGACCAGATACGGTTGTGGAAGGCGATGGGGCCGCCGCCGTGAAGGCTGTTGGGGCCATTGTTGATAGGCAGCTGATAGCTTTCTCCGTCAAGTGTGAACTGTCCTTTGGCAATGCGATTGCCGTAACGGCCGATGAGTGCACCGAAGTTGCAGCCTTCGGCTCCATACTTTTCGTAATCCTCTATGTTGTCGTGGCCCAGGCAGACATCCTGCATATTGCCATCCTTGTCAGGTACCATGATACTTACGATGCGTCCTCCAAAGTTAGTGAAACAGACTTCCATGCCATTGTCGTTGGTGAGCACGTACAGTGCTGTAGAGTCTGTAGCAAAGTTTTCCGCATTGAGGCCGGAGGCAGTCAGACTGTCGGTCTCTTTTTTGGCAGTTTTGTCGCATGAGGTCATGCTAAAACTTATGGCTGCCGCCATAAGGCCGAAACATAAGGTTTTCTTCATATTCTTTTTTTGTTTTGGTTAATAATATAATAATGTATATAGATGTTCTGTGGTTAATACTTTTTTTTCTTTATCAGTCTGGCAAATATATAGTTTTTTTGCGAGATGCAGAATGAATTTTATGTTTTTTTGCAAAAAGTACAATCTTTGAGTTAAAGATGTAAAGAAAAATACTAACTTTGCGTCAGAAAAAACAAATATTACCAAAAAAATGAGGAAACCGTTACAGCTATTTAACCTAATGCTGCTTTTTTTTGTGATGTATAGTTGCTCAGAGGAGATTGACACGTCATCGCGCTACGTATTCAAGCATGAAACTATTCTAAGTTATTTACAGAAACATGAGGCCTATCATGAGTATGCCAATATACTTACCAAGGTGAAAATCGGTAAGCTACAGTCATCCTCTACCGTTGGGCAATTGTTGTCTGCTCGTGGTAACTATACCGTTTTTGCTCCCACCAATGAGGCTATATATGATTATCTTCAGACGTTAGTCGAGGAACAGTTGATAAGTGAACCGTCCTGGGAATCTTTTACGGACAGTTCGAAGTTGGACTCCATTCGCAAGGTAATTGTGTTTAATAGTATCATAGACGGCGGTGACGAACCGGATAACTATTATTACGTTACTGATTTCCCTGAAGCAAATCAGGGTGAGTTTGTACTGGGTAATCTTTTTGACCGTAAACTGAATGTCAGAAGGTTCTCTGATGACCCTGATAGCTTGTGTATAAACGGAGATTCTCCTGTTAGCAGGTTACAACGTGACATTCTTACAGTAAACGGCATTATACATCAGGTGGGTAAGGTTATCGCTCCAAAAGATGTAACGGCTGCCACATATATTCAGGAATGTCTCGACGAGCAGAAAGAAGGCTATCTTGCCATGTTCCGTGCCATTCAGGCATGTGGCTTGCTGGACACGCTCTCGGCAATACGCGATGAGGTTTACGAGGAACTTTACCAACAGGGCAAGATCAGTGATTTGAATGGTATGACAGAGGTGGGTTTCGCGGAAGGCTCAACTGCTTACGCTCCCAAGCACAGACTGTATGGATTTACCATCTTTGCAGAGACTGACGATTTCTGGCGTTCCGAAGGGTTAGAGCCGACATCATCCGACCTTCTGCAGAAGCTTGTCAAATGGATTCTCGATAAACATCAGTATTCTGACGATGATGTGTTTACTACAGGAACGGACTATACATCGGAGAGCAATTTGCTGTACCAGTGGGTAACTTATCATATCCTGCCAATGAAGATTCCTGCAGATAAGTTGGTATTCCACATCAATGAGTTTGGCTTCAATATGAACCAGCCTAAGGTTTACGGAATTCCTGTTTATGAGTATTACGTCACCATGGGCAAGCGCCGCCTGTTTAAGTTGTATGAGAGTAAGGAGAGTAAAGGTATCTACATTAACCGATTCCCTGTTCTTGACAACCGTCGTCAGGGTACCAACCATGAGATTTTCTGTGCCCCTGAAAAGGTGGGAGCTAAGATAGATACGGAGTCGGAGATGGCTATATTAAATGATATTATTAATTGTAATATTTATCCTATTGATGCACCCATCTCCTATAGCGATAAGGTTCGAGACAATCTGCAGAAGGATCGTATCCGATTTGATGGCATGAGCCTGTTCCCTGAGGCGATAAATAATGACTTCCGTCTGAAAAAAGCTACTGCAGAACAGTACAAGCATGTATATATTCCTAATACGGTGCGGACTTATAACTATTTGCCCAATATGCAGCAAAATGCTGATATGGAGTTTGTGTATTACAATGCTTGGAATGATGACTGGTGCAATCTGCAACGTGACGAGATGAAGGCGGTTGGCCGCTATGAGGTTATGTTTACACTGCCTCCCGTCCCGCGTCGTGGTGTATATGAAGTGCGCTATAAGGTTCTTGCCAATGGAAATCGCGGTATAGCCCAGATATACTTCGGATCGGATCCGGAAAACCTTCCGGTAGCAGGAATTCCTATTGACCTGACTATGGGATTCAATAGTGAAAGGGGCGTTAAGCAAACTGGCTATGAACGAGACACAGAGGATGATGACTATAATGCAGAAATCGACAAGCGCTTAAGAAATAACGGCTATATGAAGGGGCCGCAGTCTATCAACTCGGACAACGGTACGGAACGTGGCTATAACGACAGGGAGAATATCCGTCATATCTTTATTCGTCAAACGCTTGACCCTGATAAGACGTATTACCTAAAGCTGAAATCTGTATTGGAATCGAACAAGAAGGAGTTCTACATGGATTTCATAGAATATTGTGCGAAGGAGATATATGACAACCCGATAGAACCAGAGGATATTTGGTAGAAAAAAAGTTTTTTTTGAAAAAAAAGAAAGAAAAGTTCTCTTTGTATATTACAGGGGAACTTTTCTTTTGTCTTATATGTGAGTGCTGCGAAGCACGATGTGGATATGGTTAATAAATTTTCATTAGGTTAATTTGAATGGTTGGTATTGGTTTTTTAGGTAAAAAGATTTGTTACAAAAGGCCAACCTTTGTTAAAGAAAGGGCAGTTCTGAGAGGAATTGCCTTTTTCTTTTTATTTATACTAACATGGGGGTCGAAGCAGATTTTATGCACATGCAGGTTGTATACAGCGGAAGTTAAATGACGTTTTTTGTTGTTTTTTAAATAAAGGTTGGCTGTGTGGAGCGTATCTGGTAATTTTTGTGTGAAACGTTTGGTTGAGAATGAAAAAACATCTAACTTTGTGGGGAAAATACAATAAAGTTATATAAAGAGCAAAAAGATTATGGCATTTTTAACTAACGAAAAACTTGTGATTGTTGGTGCCGGTGGAATGATCGGTTCTAACATGGTACAGAGTGTGTTGATGCTGGGCTTGACTCCTAACATCTGCCTGTATGATATTTATGAGCCTGGTGTTCATGGTGTATATGATGAGATGTGCCATTGTGCAATTCCTGGTGCCAATCTCTCTTATACCGTTGATGCCAAGGAGGCATTTACAGGTGCCAAGTATATCATTTCTTCTGGCGGTGCTCCACGTAAGGAGGGTATGACTCGTGAGGACTTGTTGAAGGGTAACTGCCAGATTGCAGCTGACTTCGGTGAGAATATCAAAAAGTATTGCCCCGATGTAAAGCACGTTGTCGTTATCTTCAACCCCGCTGATGTGACAGCCTTGACTGCTTTGATTCATTCTGGCCTGAAGCCCAACCAGTTGACTTCTCTTGCAGCATTGGATTCTACTCGTCTCCAGCAGCAGTTGGCTCAGGAGTTTGGCGTTCAGCAAGATAAGGTAACTAACGCTTATACTTATGGTGGTCATGGTGAACAGATGGCTGTTTTCGCTAGCAAGGCTCTTATTGACGGCAAGCCCCTTTCAGAACTTCCTCTGTCAGCAGAGCGTTGGGCAGAAATCAAGCACATGACAACACAGGGCGGTAGCAACATTATTAAGTTGCGTGGCCGTTCTTCTTTCCAGAGCCCTGCTTATCAGGCTGTCAAGATGATTGAGGGTGCTATGGGTGGTGAGCCCTTCAAGTGGCCTGCTGGTTGCTATGTAAATGCATTCGGCTTCAAGAATGTAATGATGGCAATGCCCAGTGTAATCGATAAGGACGGTGTTCACTTTACAGCTCCCGAGGGAACCGCAGAAGAGATGGCTGCTCTCCAGGCTTCTAATGAACACCTTCAGAAGATGCGCGATGAAATCATTAGCTTAGGCATTATTCCTGCCGTAGCTGACTGGGGTAAGGATAATCCTAACCTCTAATATCTGCGCAAGCTATTGAATAATAGAAACTCCTTTTAAATATAACCCCTGGAAGTTTTTTGCTTTCGGGGGTTTGTTGTGTCGGATTGCCGAAAAAAGAACAGAGGATGCTCTTCATATCAGGTTGAAATATAGCCAAATGGGTGTAGTTTAACCAAAAAAATGGAGAAAAACTTTGTCGGGTCAAAAAGTATATGTAATTTTGCGCCGCGTTTTTAGCGCTTAAGACATATTAATAACATTAATTAAACAAAAAAACAATGATTGTAGTACCTGTTAAAGAAGGTGAGAACATTGAGAGAGCTTTGAAGAAGTTCAAGCGTAACTTTGAGAAGACTGGTGTAGTAAAGGAACTCCGTGCACGCCAGCAGTTCGACAAGCCCTCTGTATTGAAGCGTCTTGCTAAGGAGCACGCTGTATATGTTCAGCAGTTGCACCGCGTAGAAGATTAATTTTAATTAATTTTTCGGCTTATTTTTTGGAATTGCAGAAAATAATGTCTATCTTCGCAATGTAAAGAACATTGTTGAAGATGTGGATTAAGATTTTTGTCGATTACCTGAGGTTCGAAAGAAACCTGTCTGAAAAGACTATAGAGGCGTATCAGGCTGACTTGGAGGCGTTCGAGCAGTTTTACAAAGATCTGAACAGTGAACTTTCTTGGAAAACCGTTGACTCTGATGTTATAAGAGACTGGGAAGTAAGCATGATGAATAGCGGCAATAGCGCCAGCAGCGTTAACAGACGACTGAGCGCGTTGCGCAGTTTTTATAGATTTCTGCTTAGGCGAAAAATGGTGGTAGTAGATCCTGCTCACAATCTTCGCGGACCCAAAAAGGAAAAATCCTTACCTTATTATATTAGAGAGTCTGAAATGGACCAGTTGTTGGACAGGGAAAATTATTTCTCTGATGACTTCGAAGGTCGGCGTGACAGAATGATAATGTTGATGTTTTATTCTACGGGAATCAGACTGTCAGAGCTAACTGGACTAAATCTGGCTGATGTGGATTTGGATCAGATGCAGGTGAAGGTGACTGGCAAACGCAATAAACAGCGTATAATACCCTATGGCGATGAAATGGGGGATGCACTAAGAGGATACCTCGAATTGCGAACTTTATTTTTGATAAGTAAGGGTAGGACGGATGAAACGGCTTTTTTTGTTGACGTAAGGAGCGGAAACAGAATTCTTCCGGGCAAGGTTCAGGTGCTTGTTAAAAGGTACCTTTCGCTGGTAACCACACAACGCAAAAGAAGCCCGCATGTTTTGCGGCATAGTTTTGCGACCTCAATGCTTAATCATCATGCAGACTTGCAGTCCGTGAAGGAATTGCTGGGGCATGAGAGTCTCTCTACTACAGAGATCTATACCCACACTTCTTTTGAGGAACTGAAAGAGATGTATAAACAGGCTCATCCAAGAGCAAAATAAAAAAGGAGGTATTTATGGACATTAAGATTCAGGCAATTCATTTTGAGGCAACACAGAAGTTACAAGACTTTATTGCCAAGAAGGTAGGAAAACTAGGTAAGTTCGAATCTGAAATAAGAAAGGTTGAGGTGTCATTAAAGGTCGTAAAACCTGAGACCGCAGCAAATAAGGAAGTTGCTATTAAGATGTCCCTTTCGGGAAAGGAACTTTTTGCTCAGGAAGTTTGCGACACATTTGAAGAAGGAATTGATAAAAGCGTGGATTCGCTGATTAGACAGCTGTCCAAATATAAAGAAAAGCAGAAAAATCGCTAAAAAACTGCAAAAAGTTTTGTCGGTTCAAAAAATATATCTAATTTTGCAACCGCTTAGCCGGTAAGTAGAATTTCCGGTGGTTGCAAAATGCCTCTTTAGCTCAGTTGGCCAGAGCACGTGATTTGTAATCTCGGGGTCGTTGGTTCGAATCCGACAAGAGGCTCCTCCGCCAAGAGTGGTGCGTGGAAAAGTAAAAGGAAAGGGTGGTTACCAGAGTGGCCAAATGGGGCAGACTGTAAATCTGCTGGCTTTCGCCTTCGGTGGTTCGAATCCATCACCACCCACATCTTACTGAAATCAAAAATATGCGGAAGTAGCTCAGTTGATAGAGCACTAGCCTTCCAAGCTGGGGGTCGCGGGTTTGAGCCCCGTCTTCCGCTCTTTTTGAAGTGAGATATATATAATGTGTTGCTGCTTTAGCTCAGTGGTAGAGCGCATCCTTGGTAAGGATGAGGTCCCGAGTTCAACTCTCGGAAGCAGCTCGAACATAAAGAGAGTTGTTTTAGAAACGTTTATTCATTTACCAAAATAAATAAAATACGCTATGGCAAAAGAAAAATTCGAACGTACCAAACCCCATGTGAACATTGGTACAATTGGTCATGTTGACCACGGTAAGACTACTCTGACCGCTGCTATTACTACTGTATTGGCAAAGAAGGGTCTTTCTGAGGTTAAGTCTTTCGATCAGATTGATAATGCTCCCGAGGAAAAGGAGCGTGGTATTACTATTAACACCGCTCACGTTGAGTACGAGACAGCTAAGCGTCACTATGCTCACGTTGACTGTCCGGGTCACGCCGACTATGTAAAGAACATGGTAACTGGTGCTGCTCAGATGGATGGTGCTATCATCGTAGTTGCTGCAACTGATGGTCCTATGCCTCAGACTCGTGAGCACATCTTGCTCGCTCGTCAGGTAAACGTTCCCCGTTTGGTAGTATTCTTGAATAAGTGCGATATGGTTGAGGATGAGGAGATGTTGGAGCTCGTAGAGATGGAAATGGGTGAGTTGCTCGCTCAGTACGAGTTCGAAGAGGATACTCCTATCATCCGTGGTTCTGCCCTTGGTGCACTGAATGGTGTTCCCCAGTGGGAAGAGAAGGTTATGGAGTTGATGGATGCTTGTGATAACTGGATTCAGGAGCCCGTTCGCGCCATCGATAAGCCTTTCTTGATGCCTGTTGAGGACGTATTCTCTATCACAGGTCGTGGTACCGTTGCTACTGGTCGTATCGAGACTGGTGTTGTTAAGGTAGGCGATGAGGTTCAGATTCTGGGTCTCGGTGAGGATAAGAAGTCAGTAATCACTGGTGTTGAGATGTTCCGTAAGATTCTTGACGAGGGTGAAGCTGGTGATAACGTAGGTCTGTTGCTTCGTGGTATTGATAAGTCTGAGGTTAAGCGTGGTATGGTTATCACACACCCAGGTGCTATCACTCCTCACAAGGGCTTCAAGGCTTCTATCTACGTATTGAAGAAGGAAGAGGGTGGTCGTCACACTCCATTCGGTAACAAGTATCGTCCTCAGTTCTATCTCCGTACCATGGACTGTACAGGTGAAATCCACCTGCCCGATGGAATCGAGATGGTAATGCCTGGTGATAACGTTGAGATTAAGGTTGAGCTCATCTACGCTGTAGCTCTTAACGTAGGTCTCCGTTTCGCTATCCGTGAGGGTGGTCGTACCGTAGGTTCTGGCCAGATCACAGAAGTATTCGATTAATCGAAAAAAACAAATAAAATTTCTTTACTGCCTTCAGTTTCTGGAGGCAGTATTTTACGGGAATAGCTCAGTTGGTAGAGCACTGGTCTCCAAAACCAGGTGTCGGGAGTTCGAGCCTCTCTTCCCGTGCAATAAAATAAAAAGGTTATGTTAGAAGGAATTAAAACATACTGTAAAGATTCATACGAAGAGCTTGTACATAAGACCACATGGCCTACACGTTCAGAGTTGATGAGCAGCGCTGTTGTAGTTTTAACAGCTTCCCTATGTATAGCGCTGGTTGTTTTCGTTATGGATTGGTTCTTCCAGTCTGGAATGGAGTTTGTTTACGGTTTATTACGTTAATCATTCTGTTTGGTAATGGCTGAAATTGAAATGAGATGGTACGTTATGCGTGCCATTAGTGGAAAGGAAGGCAAGGTTAAGGAATACATCGAGGCAATGCTTCACCAAGGTGGTGAGTTCGCTAAGCATGTCAACCAAGTCTTGATTCCAACAGAAAAGGTTGTTACGATTGCTAACGGCAAGCGTAAGGTAAAGGAAAAGAACCGCTATGCCGGTTATGTCTTTGTTGAGGCAGAATTGGTAGGTGAGGTTCAGCCTATGCTGCGTAATGTCCCCAATGTACTCGGATTCTTGAGTGACTCCAAGTCTAACACCAAGCCAATGCCACTGCGTCCCGCTGAGGTTAGTCAGATGCTTGGCACAATTGATGAAATCGCGGAAATACCAGAGGATGTTACAATCCCATTCGAGGTTGGCGAAAGCGTTAAGGTAACTGAAGGTCCTTTCTTTGGTTTCGACGCTACAATTGAAGAGGTGAATAACGAGAAGAAGAAACTGAAGGTAATGGTCAAGATCTTTGGACGTAAAACTCCATTGGAACTTGGTTTTATGCAGGTAGAAAGGCAGTAATACGTTTTGTTACGCGTGTTACGCTTTTATATATTCAATTATAAAATTATAAACAAATGGCTAAAGAAGTTGCTGGATTAATCAAATTACAGATTAAAGGAGGCGCTGCAAATCCATCACCCCCAGTAGGTCCTGCATTGGGTTCTAAGGGTATTAATATTATGGATTTCTGTAAGGCATTCAACGCC
>JAIKYE010000059.1 GCA_024683455.1 Bacteroidaceae bacterium | reverse complement strand
ATAGGCGTTATCTGCGGAAGGCTGCCGTGAATTTGTTGAAGTAACTCTGTCCTATTGCTTGCTGTGGAAGCAGGGCTTGCTAACTTTGCAAAGGGAAAGGATGTATCATACCGATATATCGATGATGATATGCATTGGTGGTAGAACTGAGGCTTGCGGAAAGAGTAAGATGACGACACGTTTTGTTTGGGTTGTTTGACATTGAAAAACGAGAATTTTCGAGTATTCATTTTCTGTTTGGGGTAGCTTGCAAAGCCCAAAAGTCTTGTTATAG
The DNA here is from genome assembly GCA_024683455.1 of Bacteroidaceae bacterium. GTDB lineage: Bacteria > Bacteroidota > Bacteroidia > Bacteroidales > Bacteroidaceae > Physcousia. Next base: position 2,692 of record JAIKYE010000059.1, on the reverse strand, counting down.
TTAAAACGAGACATTTGTTACGACTTTCTTTTATTATCTTATTAATTATTAGTACCTTTGTGGTCGAATTTTCAATCAAGAACATAAGAGGTTAAATTGTTGACAAAAAAAGTTAGTCTTGGCACCCGTCTGTGTGAACAGCCGGGTGTTTTTGTTATTTGACAATAAAAGAGGGATGCCAGAAGAACTGACACCCCAAACTAAGTGATTTGTAATGCACATGAAAAAACGGCCTTACATAGAAAGAACATTAGAATTAGCCTCTGACCAATTCTCTGCAGTTACAGTGAATGTGATTGGACTCAGAGCCGATGTACCATTGAAGTCGAGAGTGTAGATGTACTTCTTGCTACGATCCCAGTTTACAGAAAGAGGAATGTAGATAGCCTTGTTGTCGTTAAGAACAGTCACACCATCCTTCTCCAACTTTGCACGTACTTTCAGGTATGCGCCATCTGTAGGATCTGAGGTAACAACACCTGCTTTCAGCTCTGCCTCGCTATTGGGAATCCATGCGGATGTTGTCTGAGGAAGCATGAACCAGGCATTACGCTTCTCAACGCTGTTGCTTGTAGTCATGTCAAATGCAGTACCTGCAGCAACGCCGTTATCACCAACCTCGTAAACAGAATACTCGAGATTTTCTCCATCCAGAGTGAAGTTGGAAGGATTGCTGGCCGTAACCTGCTCATTGCCACCGAAGAAATCGCCATTTGAAGTAAAGGTCAGGTCGCCATCCTTACAAATATTACCGAGAGTAATCTCCGAGATTGTAACCTTGGTGATAGCACCATTTGATGGAAGTTTACCCTTGAAGACAATCTGTGACAGAGCGTGTTTGAATTCGAATGGAACGGTTCCGTTCTGAGAATCCTCTGTAATATCACTGGCCTGGGCAAACATAATGTCGTCCTGAGTTGTGACGTTAGTAGGAAGTGAAACGCTTGTTGTCAGAGTCAGCTCATTTGAGCCGTCCTTTGTAACGGTGTTGCTGATAACACCATTTGCAGTGTTAGGAGCAATGGCAACGAAGTTCAGGGCATTTGCTGGCCAGAACTGAATAGGATCATAACCCCAAATGTCAGCAGAGCGAGTAACGGTCTTACCTGATGTCTCGCTGGTACCCATATAGATGTTACCATCTACTGCATCATAGCCCCAAGTCTGGAAATCATTAAACTGGAGATTACCTGCCGAGGTAGCAACACCACGGGTAGAAGGAGAGGACGAACCCAGCACGTTCATTTTAATAGCGTGCAGTGTCTTGCCAGAGGCAACATTGTCTTCCTCGCTGTTAGTACAACTGCTCATACCAGCGATTGTCAGAGTGGCCAGAGCCACAATTGAAAAAATCTTTTTCATTTCTTTTTTATTAATAAATTAAACTTAAATATATATGTGAAACCACATTTTTTGGATTTTGTGTGCAAAGGTATATAAATAAAAGGAAAGTCAGGTAAAACCCTGACCAAAAAAGTCTCGTTTTAACTATAACAAGAAAACTGAACCCCGTTTAGATAGAGAAATGGGCCAGTTAATAGGTTTTTTCTACATAAATTAGATAGAGCGAATATAAATTATCAGGTAATTTTCGAGTACGAAAAAGGGGTAGGAATGAATCCTACCCCACTGGTCAACTGTGATTGAATTATTCTATTTAGAATAAGGAGGGATCTCTATCCCTCCTGTTTGGTTTTGATTTCTTTCTTTTCGACCTTGATGGCCTTGAAAAACCAACGATTGACGAACTTGTCATCCTTAGTGTATGAGTCAGGCTGGATTGCGCCCTGGATGATGACGAGATTTCCCTCTGTGAGGACATCGAGGTCTTTGATGTTGTCCTTCTTGCGAAGCATCACGAAGTCAAGGAAGCAGTTCTTGCGAACCTTTTCGCCGTTAACCGTGTTAGTTTCAACGAGGTTGATGCTGAACTCAGCTTTGGTGGTGCCATTAGGCAACTCTGTACGTTTAACGTTTTTCTGAACGAAACCTGCTACTGTGAAATTGTTCTCTGTATTCATAACTTTTAATTTTTTGATGTGAAACTTAATTTTTACGTGCATATGACAGCCAGAAAGGAGAAGGTGAACCAAGGTCAAGGAATATCGAGCAAAATTTATGGAAAACCTCATTTTCTTTAGGTGTGCCGTTAAGAAGAAAATAAGGAAGGCTGCCGCAAATTCTGTGAAGGGATAGTGAGTCGTAATGTATGCAGACGAGTGGTACTTGCCGTACACCGCTTTCGCTATCTTTGCTAAGTAAAAATAAGAGTAACATCGAAGGAAATGGCCAAAAGTTGAATACGGACAATGAGTAGTGGTGTAGGTTGGTATTAGGGAAATGTTGTCAGTGCTGCAGGAATGGTAACGTAAGCGTTATGTTACATCAGGTTTGGAGAATCGAGGTAAACAAAGAAAAGATAAAGCTGACAGATTTTGAAGTAGTGTTGTGAGCAGGAAGAACCGAGAAAGTATAGAGTCCATATGGGGAGTCTTTAAATCATATAGGGGTACGATCTGACGAGTGGAACGGAGAGCGAGTAAGGTTGTTAGATGGTGTATCGATGGCAGGAGAAAGGTTGGGAAGAAAGGAATGAAGCCATAGGGAGGAAGATAGAGTAGCCCTGCAGGGCAGAGAATAAGGAAGGTGTTTGCCAGTGTGGTTGGGAACCATCCGAGGGTTATCGAGGAAA
>JAIKYE010000035.1 GCA_024683455.1 Bacteroidaceae bacterium | reverse complement strand
CGCTGCTTCTGCAGTATAAGTATCGCGAATTGAAAAATATACTCACCCCAGAGAGATAAAACTTTCGGGGGGTAAATTATATAAGGAATTATGCGTTGTTTTTCATTAGCTTTGTACACAATCCTGTTTTTGCTTTTGCCCCTTACAATGTTACGTTGCCAAAAATCGCAAACAAAAGAAAAACAAGAAATAACAATAATAAAAACCTTTATAGCCTTATGAAACAAATTGGATTATTTATTTTAGCATGCATCGCTGCCGTCTCTGTTTATGCGCAGCGTGCCAGTTACAACATTATCCCTCTTCCCAAGGAAGTGAAGGTGGATACTACCCAGTTCTTTACCCTGAAGGGTGGTCAGGGCATTGCCTATGATGAGAGCAATGCCGAATGTACCCGCATTGCCCAGTTCCTGCAGGGATGGGTGAAGGAAGCTACAGGCATCAGCTTGCAGTTGACAGCAGCCGACAAGAAGGCTCCCGTCCGCTTGTCTCTCATTGCTCCTGCCAAGAAGAGTAAGAAAAGCAAACAGCCTGTGGAACTTACAGAACAGCAGAAGGAAAGCTATACAATGACTGTGGGCAAGGATGGCATCCTCATCAGTGCCTACGAACCTGCAGGTCTTTTCCGTGCTGCCCAGACGCTTCGCAAGAGCTTGCCTATAGTAAAAGGCCAAAGCGTAGAACTCCCCTACGTACAGATTACCGACCAGCCTCGCTTCTCTTATCGCGGAGTGCTGCTGGATTGCGGTCGTCATTTCTTCAGCGTGGAATTCATCAAGCAGTTCCTGGATGCTATGGCCTTACACGGATGCAACCAGTTCCACTGGCATCTGACAGAGGATCAGGGTTGGCGTTTCGAGGTAAAGGCTTATCCCGACCTGGCCAAGAAGGGTAGTGTGCGCGAGAAGAGCATCATAGCCTCAAGCAAAGTGCGCCTCTACGACAACATCCCTTATGGCGGTTACTATACACAGGATGAGTGTCGTGATATCGTACGCTACGCCGCTGAACGTTACATCAATGTGGTTCCCGAAATAGATATGCCCGGACACATGCAGAGTGCTCTGCACGTATTCCCCAACCTGGGTTGTACAGGTGGTCCGTATCCCGTTGCTACTCATTGGGGTGTGATGCGTGAGGTGCTTTGTGGCGGTAACCCGGAGACATTGAATTTCCTGAAAACCGTCTTCGGCGAGTTGTGCGACGTGTTCCCCTCTCCCTACATCCATATTGGTGGTGATGAGTGTCCGAAGGAACGTTGGAAGAAGTGCCCTAAATGTCAGGCCAAGATTAAGGAATTGGGCTTGACCGATGACCCCAAGGATACAGGCGAAGGGGGCCGAGGCAGTCAGGATGGTCGCAGCGCAGAGAATAAGCTGCAGACCTATATCAACCACGAGATTGAGCAGTTCCTGGCTTCACGTGGCCGCAGTCTGATTGGTTGGGACGAGATTCTGGCTGGCGGACTAACAGATAACGCTATCGTAATGTCTTGGCGTGGCACAAAGGGCGGCATTGCGGCTGCCAAGCAGAAGCATCGTGTCATCATGAGCCCCAACGTCTTTTCTTACATCGACCATCCGCAGTTGAAAGACCTTAGCAAGACACCTCGCACAACAGACAGCTACATCGTTTCCTGCTCTAAGATGTACTCCTTCGAACCCCTTGTTCCTGAAGAACTGACCAAGGAGGAGGGCGACTGCATACTTGGCGTTCAAGCCAACTTGTGGACAGAGCATGTGGCTTATCCCGAGCATGCTCTCTTCCAGTTGCTGCCCCGCTTGGGCGCTATGAGCGAGGTACAGTGGTGCAATCCTGAACAGAAGGATTTCGAGGATTGGAAGAAACGTCTGCCACAGCTGAAAAAGCTCTATGACAAGATGGGCCTTGTTTATTGCAACGAAGTAGAGTAAAGCCATTGAACATTGAACATTGAACATTGATCATTGAACATTGAAGGCTGCGATTGAGCGAGAGCAATGATAGGCTTGCTTAAGCATTGTCGAACGTGAGCAGGCTCGACCGCAGGTCAAAATTAAACATTAAAATTAAGAAGTACACATGAAAACGATAATATCAATATTGCTGGGAGCATTGTTGTTGATGTGTTCCCCTATACAGGGCCAAGATAAGGTATGGAAAAAGGGTGAGGCTCTGATTACGGAAGCTTCACAGATTAAGGCTACCGCGCCTGAGAGTGATCAGTTTACTGCTGCCAACCTCATTCGTCCTGAGAGTGACGGATTTGGCACCAATCAGTATATCTACCATACGGCATGGAGTGGTAGTAATATGATAACTGCTGATGTAGATCCTTTCCTGCAGTTCCATTTCAATAAGGCTGAGCAGCATATCATCTTCTCTATGATTGGCTCTGCCTGGTCCAGTACGTATGATACACCCACCGAGGTTATCATTCAGGCAGCCAACCTGCCTGATGGTGAGTGGAAGGAAGTGGCTCATCTGAAGAATATGGATGAGGACTTCACCAGCTATACCCCAGAGCGATACACCTCGCCACATATAGATTTGGGCGATGCCTATACTGATGTGAAGTTCTTGGTGAAGAAGACATATGCTTACCGTTTCCAGTCGGCTGGCGGTCTGCTGCTCTCATTGGGACGTTTCCAGATTTATGAAGCTTACGAGGGTGATCCAGACCCTGTAGAGGCTATTTGGGGAAAGGATGCAGCGTTGTTGACAGACGGCTCACAGATTACGTCCAACAATTCGGAGAATGGCTTCCCACCCAGCAACTTGTTGCGTCCTGAGAGTGAAGGCGTAGGAACGGGTCAGGTTATCTGGCACACCTCATGGAGTAATCCTCTGCCCGCAGGTACCGATACATATCTGCAGGTACATTTCAACCAGCCTGAGACGGACATCATCTTCACCATGCTTGGTTCTGCCTGGTCCAGCACGTATGACACTCCGACTGAGGTTGTTATACAGGCTGCCAACCTGCCCGACGGTGAGTGGACAGAGGTGGCACATCTGACGGGTATGAGTGCAGACTTCGTTGGTACAAGACCCGAGCAGTACGAGTCTCCTCACATAGCATTGGGCGCTGCCTACACCGATTTGCGCTTTGTGGTGAAGAAAACACTGAACGTTGACGATCCTCGCCGCTATGATGCCAGCGGAAATCCTTATGTATCATTGGGTCGCTTCCAGGTTTATCGTGCCGTAGAAAGAAAGAATGATCCGTCAGACCCCAAGTCTAACATCAATCTGCTCTTTATCGGTAACAGTATTACTGCAGGAGCCACACTTGGCAATCCTGCTGCTCAGGCACCTCCAATCATCTGCCGTACCTTGGTAGAGGATGCAACGGGTGTTACTACCAATGTTTTCAATGGAGGTCATTCCGGCATCACTACATTCGGTTATCTGCCAGGCAGAACAGACTTTACCCGTATCGTCAACAGCGCCAAGGCGTTCAAGAAGCAGAACGGAGGACTTATCTACATCTCTATTATGCTGGGTACCAATGACAGCGCATGTTCTGGAACAGAAGGCGCTCCTGTGGATCCGGGCGTGTATGGCAATAACATGAGAACCATCATCAACGAACTTATTGATGCCATTCCTACATGTAAGATTGTACTTAACTATCCCATCTGGTACAGCCCCAGCACCTACAACGGAGCCAAGTACCTGCAGGAGGGATTGGACCGCCTGCACAGCTATTATCCCATACTGGATGCCATCGTGGCTGAGTACGACCAAGTATATGCAGGAAACCGTGGTTCATGGGAGTATTTCGAGAACAACTTTGGTCTCTTCACCCGTGAAAGTGGTAACGCAGGATACTTCTATCTGCATCCCAACGTAAACGGTGCAAGACGTCTGGCTGAAATCTGGGCCAACAGCCTGTTGGAACTGATCCAGGCCGACGGTATAGAGATAAAGAACCCACTGCCCGAATGGAACACCTTCAAGCCTCAGAATGACAAGAAATACAGTATGAAGACTGCCCGTGGTGATATGGGCGTGAAGGACGGTAAGCTTACCAGTACCGTAAAGACCGGTATTGATGCTACGAAGGGCGAGTTCGCCTTTATCACCCATGAAGGAAAAACCTATCTGTATAGCGTAGCAGATAAGTCGTTCATGTATCGCGATCCCATCCCTTATAGCAGCGACTGGAGCAATGTTATCTGTTCTAACGAATATCTGCAGCCCATCAAGGTCAACTACACGGGAATTCCTGATTCCTATCCTTATTACCTGACCTTTGACGGATTTGTTCTCAATAGTGCCAGCAGTACAGAGACAGGTATCTGTGCTAATACCTATACTCCTCATGATGCAGGAAACCAGACTGCCATTCAGGAAGAGGGTGATTTCGACCCTACAGAAGCGCTGGAGATTCTCAGCAACTACGTTGCGAAACAGCCTATTGTCTTTGAAGAGCAATTGTCAACAGGCGCCTCTCTGACCGTATTCCGTGCTCAGGAAGACAAAGCCAATGGCAAATCAGTCATCATCATTCCCGGTGGAGGCTATGCATACGTATCAGGAGGCTACGAAGGCGCTGACTGGGCCCCTTTCTACCGTGACCTGGGATTTACCGCCGCTGTGCTCAGGTACAACCTTCCCGGTGGCAATCCCGATATCCCCGTCAACGATGGAAAGGCTGCTCTGAAATATCTGCGTGACAATGCGGAGAATCTGCTGCTAAACCCTAAACAAGTGGGAGTGATGGGCTTCAGCGCCGGCGGTCATCTGGCCAGTACCCTTGCTACTCATCTCAGAGGAGATGAAGTGCCTGCTTTTCAGGTGTTGTACTATCCTGTTATCACCATGGATAATAACAACACCCATGCAGGCTCACGTGAACAACTGCTGGGTACCAATCCCAGTACGGAGATGGTCAACCTGTACAGCAACGAAAAACAGGTGACATCAGAAACACCTCCAGCCTATATCTGCTGGGCCAGTGATGATGCTACCGTTAAACCTACCAACAGTCTGAAGTACAAGAGAGCATTGTCGGATGCCGGCATACCAGTTACAACAAAGGTCTTTTCGAAAGGTGGGCACGGCTTCGGCTTTGATACCAGCTATGTATATCACAGGCAGATGTTGCAGGATTTGACAAATTGGTTGGAGAAACTGGATGAAACTATTGATGGAATAGAAAATATTGAACAGTCATCATTGAAAAATTCCGATGATGCTGTGTATGATCTCAGCGGTCGGAAAATGTCCAATGAACGAAAGAAGGGTATTTTCATTACCCACAACAAGAAAATGCTTGTTCAATAATGTATCTCCTGTGAGTAAGACGAATTAACTATTAAACCATATTAACATGAAAAGGCTTCAGAAAAGGGTGTTTACATTAACGGCATTGTGCCTGATAGTGATAGCAAAGGCAGGTGCTCAGACACTGCGTTACAATAAACCGGCAGAGTTCTTCGAGGAGACGCTGGTGATTGGCAATGGCACCATGGGTGGTATCATCTATGGCGGCACAGAACAGGATAAGATATCCTTGAATGATATTACGCTATGGACGGGAGAACCCTGCAATATGAAGGTTTACTCGCCAGATGCGCACAAGAGCATTCCTGCCATCCGTGAAGCCTTAAAACAGGGAGATTATGCAAAGGCTGATGAACTGCAGCACAATGTTCAGGGACATTATACCCAGAACTACCAGCCGTTGGGACAGCTTACCATAGATTATCTGGATACGGAAACGGGTGCTACGGGCTATCGCCGTTGGTTGGATATCGGCAACGCTACGGCGCATACTACTTACCAGAGAGGTGCTTACAGATACTCTACGGAGTATTTTGCTACGCACCCAGATTCCGGCATTGTCATCCGTATCAATACCGATAACCCCAAGGGAATCTGTGCACGCATTGGTCTTACCTGTCAGCTCAAGAGCCAGCTTCGTACAGAAGGTGACAAGGTGCTGGTGAACGAAGGCTATGTTGCCTATACCTCTATGCCCAGCTATGTTGGCGGCATGGACCGCTTTGCCTACGACCCTAACAGAGGTACGCGCTTCTGCACCAAGGTTCAGGTGGAGGGCCAGAATGTAAAGGCCGATGGCAATGCTGTGGTGGTAAACGGCTCCAGCGAGGTTGTGCTCTATCTGGTAAATGCTACCTCGTTCAATGGTTACGACAAAGACCCTGCGAAGGAGGGAAGACCTTATCAGGCACTAGCTGATGCCAGGCTGAAGCACCTCACCTCTTCTTCGTACGATGCGCTGAGGGACCGTCATGTTACGGATTATAAGAGTATCTATGATCGTGTAAAGCTCTCTTTGGGTGAATCCAAAATCGATTCACGTACCACGGAGGAAGCGTTGAAGGAGTATATAGACGAGAACGTCTTTAATCCCGACTTAGAGGCGCTTTACTTCCAGTATGGCCGTTATCTGCTTATCTCCTGTTCTCGTACTCCCAATGTGCCTGCCAACCTGCAGGGTTTGTGGAACGAGAGTATCTTGCCCCCTTGGTCGTGCAACTACACCACCAACATCAACTTACAGGAAAACTATTGGCCTGCAGAGACAGCCGCTATGCCCGAGATGCACCAGTCTCTGTTCAGCTTTATGAAGGAGCTGCAGGGGTCTGGAGAACTTACCGCCAAGGCATACTATGGCGTGGATAAGGGCTGGTGCTTGGCGCACAATACCGATATCTGGGCTATGACCTGCCCTGTGGGTTTGCATGGCGGTGATCCCCAGTGGGCCAACTGGAATATGGGTGGTACCTGGGTAAGCACGCATATCTGGGAGCATTATACCTTCTCGCTCGATAAGGAGTTCCTGCAGGAATACTATCCCGTGCTGAAAGGCGCTGCTGAGTTCTGCTTAGGTTGGCTGGTTCCCCTCTCAACCTTCGACTCTAAACTCTCAACTCTAAACTCTCAACTAGACTACCTAGTCACCGGTCCTTGTACCTCGCCTGAGAACGATTACGTGACACCTGATGGCTACCATGGACGTAGTTTCTATGGCGGCTCTGCCGACTTGTCCATGATTCGTGAGTGTCTGACGGATGCCCGTAATGCAGCCCTCGTGTTGGGTCTGGATAAGGATTTTGTTGTTGAGGTGGATGAGGCTCTTGCCCGTCTGCAACCCTATAAGATAGGTAAGAAGGGCAATTTCCAGGAGTGGTTCTACGACTGGGACGATGAAGATCCGCACCACCGTCATCAGAGTCACCTCTTCGGTGTTTATCCCGGTCACAGTCTTACCGATGGTGTGAACAGCGTAGAAGATATCCACAAGGCTGCTCACAAATCGTTGGAGATTAGAGGCGACCGCACCACTGGTTGGAGTACAGGTTGGCGTGTCAACCTCTATGCCCGTCTGCATGATGCTAAGAATGCCTATCATATCTATCGTAAGTTGCTCTCTTATGTAAGTCCCGATGGTTATCGCGGTCCTGATGCACGCAGAGGTGGCGGCACCTATCCCAACCTGTTGGATGCTCATTCACCCTTCCAGATTGACGGAAACTTTGGCGGTTGTGCCGGCGTGATAGAGATGCTTATGCAAAGCAGCTACAACGTTAACGATAACAAAGCGAAAAAAGATAATTCTCAATCTTCAATGTTCAATGTTCAATGTTCAATGGAATTGCTTCCCGCTTTGCCTGAGAACTGGAAAGACGGTTCTGTCAGCGGTATCCGTGCCCGCGGCGGCATAGCTGTCAGCATGGAGTGGAAGGACAGTAAGGTTACGGCCCTCACCCTCTCTGCCCAGCAGCCTTGCAAGGTTGCCCTTACTGTAAACGGACAGGTAAAGATGTTGAAACTGAAGAAAGGCGACAATAAGATAACCAAATTATAAACCATAACCCTTTATTATCATGAAACGACTGCTATTTAACGTGTTTGCCAGCGTGTTTTGTGCCCTGGCTTTTCCTGCCTGTGCCCATGCCGCAGGTAATAATGCCGATGTACCGGCAGAGACGGAGATTCCTGCTGACGAGACGATACAACTGAAGGAACCCGACAAGACGCTCTCTGTGTCGCTGATGCAGGCGCTGAGCGATCGTAAGTCGCAGCGTGAATTTTCTGAGAAACCTCTCTCGCTGGAGACTCTTTCCTCACTCCTTTGGGCTGCCAATGGTGTAAACCGATCAGATGGCAGGCGTACGGCTCCCTCGGCTGTCAACTCTCAGGATATAGACATCTATGTCTGTATGGCCAGTGGGGCTTATCTGTATGATGCCAAGCAGCATCGGTTGGTGCGTGTTACCACAGAGGACGTACGCAAGCAGGTAGCAGACCGTCAGCCTATGGCAGCTCCTGTGTTCCTGGTTCTGGTGGGCGATGTGTCGCGCTATCCAGGTGGAATGTCATCGCAGCGTCAGGTACTGGAATCGCTGGCCGCTATGGATGCTGGATATGTATCGCAGAACATCTGCCTATACTGCTCGGCAGCCAAATTGGCTACTGTTCCCCGTGCTTCTATGGACAAGGCGGCTCTGGCCAAGTCCCTTCAACTTAAGGAGTCGCAGATCCTTCTCTTGAATAATCCTGTGGGATACGCTAAGTAAAGTTGAGAGTTTAGAGTTTAGAAATGGGAGATTAGGGTGATGAAAAGATTCGGCTTCTTACTGCTTTTTGTGGTGCAATGGCAGGTAATGCTTGCCATTGGGCTTTTTGACCTGAGGTGCGAGATGCTGCATCAGCCTTGGGGTATCGACAATACCACGCCTGCACTGAGCTGGAAGGTTACGCCAGCCGAGAATGGCCTTCGCCAGACAGCTTATCAGATATTGGCTGCATCCAGTCCTGATTTGCTGACAGAGGAGAAGGCCGACCTCTGGAACAGTGGCAAGGTGGTGAGCGGTGAGAGCCTGTGGGTACCCTATGCAGGCAAAGCGCTGACATCGCGCAGCGTGGTATATTGGCAGGTCCGTGCCTGGGATCAGAACGATAAGGTTGGTGGCTGGGCCCGTGGCGCGCATTTCAGTGTCGGCCTTTTGGACAAGAGTCTTTGGAAGGGCCAATATATAGGTATGAAGCGCGAGAATACCAAGGTTCAACCCATGTTCTGGAAGGCTTTCAGCTACGACGGCAAGGGGAAACCTGCTTTTCTGCATATCAACACCTTGGGTTATCACGAGGTTTATCTGAACGGCCGGAAGGTCTCTGACGATGTCTTGGTACCCGCTATGGTGGAGTTTACCAAGCGCAGCCTCTGTATGACCTATAATGTCACCGACCTCCTGCAGAAAGGACAGAACGATCTGGTTATCTGGTTAGGGACAGGCTGGTACGAGGCTGGCATACCCGGGGTAAAGGAGGGTGGCCCTTATGTGATGGCTCAGATAGATTGCCTGGAGGATAATGAGTGGAATACCATCGTTAAGACCGACGAGACGTGGAAAGCTCGTACGAGCGGCTATTACTTCGATGGCTCTGTTAAACCCTACGGCTTTGGTGGAGATCTGGTAAAAGCAGAAGAACTCTTGCCCGACCTCTCTCACGCCTCTTTAGAACAAGCCGATTGGCAACCTGTAGTCTCTCTCTCCCCCAAAGGGGGAGTCGGAGGGGGCCTCCAACTCTCAACTCTCAACTCTCAACTCTCAACTGACATAACCCCTATGATGTGCGAACCCAACAAAGTCCAGCAAATCATCGGAGCCCAGAAGATATTGCACCTTCAGGACGATAAATGGATGGTAGATATGGGCAAGAGCATCGTGGGTTGGGCACGCATACATCTGGGTAAGTTGCGCAAAGGACAGCAGGTGACCATCAGTTATGGCGATATGCTGGGCCTGGATGGCGACTTCGAACATGGTGTATATACCGATTGCTACATTGCCAGTGGCGAAGGCGATGAGTCGTTCTGCAACAAGTTCAACTATCACGCCTACCGATATATAAAGATTCAGGGGCTGGAGCATCAGCCTTCCCTCTCGGATATCGAGGGCCTGAGCATCTATACAGGTTATGAGAAGGAGTCGGCCTTTGTCTGCAATGATGCCGACATCAATGCCATCCACGATATGGTGCACTACACCTTCAAGTGCCTGACGCAGAGCGGCTATATGGTGGATTGTCCCCATCACGAACGCCAGGGCTACGGAGGCGACGGCAATGCTTCTATTCTGGCTGCGCAGACGATGTATGATATGTATCCGCTCTATCGCAACTGGTTGCAGGCTTTTGGCGATGCACAAGGCGAGGACGGTGAGGTTCCGCATGTGGCTCCCACTATGTGGGCTTGCGGAGGCGGTCCCTTCTGGTGCGCCTTTATTGCCAATGCCCCTTGGCAGACTTACTTGCAGTATGGCGACAAGCGGATGCTGGAGCGTTATTATCCCAATATGCAACGCTACCTGCAGTATGCCGAGAAGTATATGCCCGATGGCCTGCTGAGCCTCGAGAATCGCTGGCCTACCTCGCAGAAGAAACATTGGTTCCTGGGTGACTGGGCCTTGCCCAACGAGGAGCATCAGCACCATACGGAAAGTATCGATGATGTCAACAGTTGCTCTATGAGCTGGGTGTACGGCATTATGAGTCGTGTAGCCAGTGTGCTGGGCAAGTCGGCCGATGCTGCGCTGTATAGCCAGAAACAGCAGGACATCAACCAAAGGATTCATCAGAAGTTCTATAATAAGAAAGAGGCTACGTATGCCAACGGCTTGCAGTTGGATGCAGCCTTCCCCCTCTTTGTGGGTGCAACGCCAGAGAGCTTTCGCGATAAGGTGAACAATCAGCTCAAGAAGGATATCTATAGTCGTTGGGAAGGCCACTTGTTTACTGGCCTTGTGGGTGTGCCCATCGTCACCCAGTGGCTCACTAAGGCTGGCGAGGCACAGGTGATGTACGACATGCTGAAGCAGCGCAGTTTCCCCGGCTATCTGTATATGATAGAGAATGGCGCCACCACCACGTGGGAGCATTGGAACGCCCGTCGCAGTCGAATCCACAACTGCTACAATGGCATAGGTTCTTGGTTCTATCAGGCGCTGGCTGGTATTGTTCCAGACGAGGACAATGTGGCCTACCGCCACTTCTTTGTCCGTCCTCAGATGGCCGACGGTATCAGCTTTGTCCGTGCCCTGCAGCCCACTCCTTATGGTGATATAAAAGTGGAATGGAACCTTTCGAATCAGGCTTTTGATATTCGCATAACTGTTCCGCCAGGCACCACAGCCACCTTTGTGGTTCCTGCCTCTCTGGGGTGTAAGAAGGTAGAGATTCCTCCCGCCAGCCTTATGCGTTACGGCCTCATCTATAACGAGAACCAGCGCGACCGTATAGATGCTCCTGAGAACGATAAGTTCCCTGCCACCGAGCCCATCCAGCTACAAAGCGGTACCTACCGAATTGTGTGCAAGCGGTAACGGCACTCCTTCCTTGTTTTTTTTACATACGTGCAGAAAATCTTTTAGACTTGTTTTTCTTTTCAGCAATTGACTTTCTCCATAATATTTCTTGAAGAAAAAGGTACATATTAGGTACATGTTGGACGAATATGTACCTGTTACTAACGGCGATAACCATCGGTGTTTAGACTACAACGGGGTACATCTTCGCTTATTTTGCGAAATTTGATAATAAATCAGTATAGAAAACCTCGTTTCCCTGCAGTTTCTGCTAAAAACCGTTAAATAATTATTTGTTTTTATAATTTTCGCCTCTCAAAGGGTAAGTAAAATAAAGAAAATAGTATATTTGAAGGCTGAAATATAAAAGTGAAGCAGAAAAATACACGAATATGAAAAGACAAACAACTACATTTCGGAAAATGCTGATGGCAGCAGCAATCGTAACCCTGCCAATGGTGATGAATGCCCAGATAGAGAACCCTCGCGGCATCTACAAGATGATAACGCTAACAGGCAGGATGGGTGAGGTGAATTCCCCATGGGATATGTATAAAGTCTGCACTGACAGCGTAACCCTGACGGTTAGAATTAATAAAGACAAATTCACGATAGGCAAAAACGACAAGTCAGTCTTTAACTATACTGGCCCCGAACCAAAAGACGAGAACGACAAGAGTACACTCATTTACGACAGTAATGCAGACCATTTCTCCGAGAAATGGTGGAGCGACTTCGATAATCACCTTTATTTCCCAAAGGATGACTGGTGCATCGAGAAATATGAATCAAATAAATATTCCGATGTTGGCCGTTCTGTTTTCGATATTATAACTGCAACTCCGACTGTTAACCAGAAGAATCCGATTATTGGCACTTGGAGGGTGATAGGATGGATGGACGAACTGAAAGACGTAAAGAACCAACTGAAGGCTTTGCAGGAAGCCTACGAAGACAGCAAATACAGAAAACAGCACTTTGTTATTACCCCAACCAAGTTCGTACCTGTTTATTTATCGGGAATTTGCGAAGGGTATATGCAAGATGTCAGGTTTCCTTCCAAAAATACTATATTTTACAACGGCAAAACAGTTGTTATTAAGTGGCTATCCAAAGATATCATCGCAATGGAGGTGAAGATTGATTATCGTACCGATTGGCAGATTCTGGAACGCGAGACAGGAGCAGAGTCTCTTCTTAGTCGCGTTGCCAGCCTAAGCATCAAAAGGTAAAAGAAAGGAAAGCGTGACAGAATGGGGTTGCTGCTCACTTGTTGCCGCGACTGCATAGCTGTCAGCATGGACTGGAAGGATGTAAGGTTACGACCCTTACCCTCTCTGCTCAGCAACCCTGCAAGGTTGAACTGAAAATGAACGGACAGGTTAAAACGGTAAAACTGAAGAAAGGTGATAACAAGATAAAGTGTTGATAGGTACGCTATGAAAAGAATTAAATTTATGAAACACACAATCTTTACTGTTCTGCTCGCCCTTGTCGCTTTGGCAGGACAAGCGCAGAAAGTGAAAATGAATAAACCCTCGTTGGATGACTATCTGCCTCTGCTCCAAGCTAAGGGTTATATGGCCTACAGCTTTAATACAAAGAAATTCAAGGGGAAGGTGGCAAACGTAGTCGTAGAAGAGTATGTGAACGGTAAGGACGTTGGAAATATCTTCGACTGGGATACTTCCATTTCTTTGGGCAAGAAAATCGTTGTAGGCTTTTCGCCTTTAGAGAATGATTCAACCTTCAAATTCACATTCAGCGTGGAAGATGGTGCAACTTTTAACGGTCCCTTAAAGCTTAGACCGGTTTATCATCCTAATGACTCAATAAAACCTATCTATAGGTATGTGGCACGTCCTTTTGACCTTAGTAAGCCAGGGGAGCCCGGTTCGTTCATCCCTTTGGTATTGTATGGCTCCTTCTGGTATGATGCCGAAGATGATGTGTTTCGCTGTTGTGGCGAAAATATCATAAAGCCCGATCTTTCATCGAATATCGTAAAGGAAATGCCACACTTTTATGTCTTCGGTATAAAGATTAACAGCACTACAAAGTAGCTTCTTGTGTTTGCTTTATAGCGAGGTAATCCTTTAAATTTTGTTTTTTTGTTTCTTTTCGGGAACAAAACGAAAAGTTTTGCGTCTATAGAGTAGAACTGAAGCAAACAACGAGAGATAAAACGAAAGAATGGAAAGAGATGAGTTCTGCACATTGGCCCGCCAGTTGAGGGCGGGCATCATGGCACTAAGTCGGCGATTCCTGAAGGATGAGGCCGAGGCAGAAGACAATGTGCAGGATACACTGCTTAGGCTGTGGACCATCCGCGAGAAACTGGACGAGGTCCACTCCGTTCAGGCTCTTTCCTACGCCATCTGCAGGAATCTGTGTGTGTCGAAGCTCCGCCAGAGAAGGATTATCCCTATGGAACTGAACGAGGAGATCAAGGTTATCAGCGCACATGATTCGCAATGGATGCTGGAAGAAAAAGAGAATGCCCAATGGCTGGAGGATAGGATAGGGGAGCTGCCCTCGGCACAGATGCAGATCCTGAGGATGAGTCAGCAGGACGGTCTGGAAAATGCGGAGATAGCAGAAATCCTTGGCATCACGGAGACAACGGTTCGCACCGCTCTCTGCAAAGCAAGAAAAAATCTCTTGGAGAAACTCATGAAACGTTAACGTCAACGGGAACGTTAACAAAATGGAAATGAACAAGGAAAAAAGTTATCGTTATCGTTAACGTTATCGTTAAAAAAATGTTCAATAATATGAAACAGGTGACATCAGAAAATGTACTTGAGTACCTCGGACGGTATATGGACGGCGAGAGTACGCAGGAGGAGCTGAGAGCGCTGAAGGATTACTTCGCTAACGCAGAAGACCTGCCAGCAGAGTTGGCTCCATACGCTCAGATGTTTGCTGTGCTGGAAGAGAAACCTGAGACGCCCAGCGTGGAAGCGCTGAACCGTTTCTCCGAAGGTCAGATACCAGCAGCACGCCGTCGCCTCCGACTTTGGCCCGTGTGGGCAGCTGCCTGCATAGCAGCCTTTGCCGTTGTCTTTCTGACTCCTCCCAAGCATGAGGAGAACATGGCCATTGCATACGTGGACGGGAAAATGCTGAACAACGAGACGGAGGCTATGCAGATGGGGCAGGAAGCCCTGCAGGAGATTTTCAGCAACGGAGATGAAGAGGAACAACTAACGGATTTATTCAATGCACAATGAAAAGAATATTGTTTATATTTACGATACTTATGAGCATCTGTCTGAGCACCATGGCTCAGCAGGGACTGAGGATTAATGATGTCTTTGCGGGAAAGGTTGTTCCCAAACGACACATTCAAGAGAGTCTTATCAAGGGTGACAACCTTGCGGCTTATAAGCTCAAGGTGCTGCACACAGCTAAGTTCTCGACCTTCGGAACATTGCGTCGCGATTCGGTAGAGGCTCTTTTCCAAGAGGATATGAAGATGCGCATCTCTGATGATAACAGCAATATGGAAATGGAGATGCGCAACGGACACCTTTATTATGCCATCGTTCAGTTGACCGACAACGAGAAAGGTGCACACCGATATATCTGCTACCAATGCAGGGAGAAGGAGAGAAACTACGACATCACTCTGGTGTACATGGAGGGCAGTGCCTCGCTTGCCTATCTGAGGAAAACATTTAAGAAGAAATAGGTTATAGTTTATCGGTTATCGGTTATAGTTTATCGGTTATAGTTTATCGGTTAGTGGTTATCGGTTAGTGGTTAGCGAGGGCATAAACCGATTGTAATAGATTAAAGTGAAAAATAAAATATGAAAAGTATGAGAAAAATTTTGGCAGCCATCTTGCTGGCAGTTTTGGGAGTGTCAAGTGTAGTAGCAGATGATAAAGGGGATGATATCAACCCCGGCGGATGGGATTTCGAGATACCTGGGCTGAGGGTAAGTAAGAAAACCAACAGTTCCAAGGCAAAGGTACAGAGTTCTATCAGCTCTACCTTCTCGTTCGGTTTTATCGGAGGAGTCAGCCAGGATCCTGGAGTGGGCATAAACATGGGACAGTCTTTCGAGATAGAGTGGGGTGATGTTCTTACTGCAAAGCTACGTGTAGGCAGGAAAGACTTCCTGCGCATAGGTATGGGCTTTGACTGGCGTAACTATAGGATGACAGACAGAATGTTCGTAAAGGAATTGGATGGTAAGATAACCTCGCAGGAGTATCCTGCAGGCACGGAGCCTAAGTTTAGCCGCATCCATACCTTTAGCCTTTCCTTCCCCTTGAAGTACTATCACTACTTCAACAAGAAGATATATTTTGCCGTTGGTCCTGAACTGTACATCACCCCCTGGGCTTCGCTTAAGACCAAATACTATGAGGATGGCAGAGAAAGGAAGGTTACTGCCAGCAACCTGCATGAAAACGGTGTGTCCATAGGTGTTGGCGCTGAGATAAACGTGCACCACATAGGTATCTACTATAAGTATAATCCCTTTAATGTACTGAGCAGTAGCTTCGGCCCTGGCTTTACCAGCATGACAACTGGTATCAAGATTGCTTTCTAATCACTCACATAAAGCTAAAGATGAAAGCTCCCTCCAGAAAAGTGTGGGAGCTTTTATTGTATAACACTTTCCTAATCTTTCTGTTGCGAGAATACAAATAAACAAGAGGCAAAAGAAAGAAAAATGAAAAAAAGTTGGGCTCCATTGCAATAATTTTTCGTTTTTCGTGTATATATAGGTAGAGAACAGTACAAATGAAGAAAGAAACAAACACGCTGATTCAAGACCTGCAGCACCAGAAACCCGCTGCCTGCCAGAAGCTACTCACGGACTACGGTCCTGCTGTCTTCCGAATGGTGCAGCGCATAGTCACCCAGCGTGAGGATGCTGAGGAGGTATATCAGGATGTGTTTGTGAAGGCGCTGAGAGGCATCGGTAGTTACGACCCAAAGCAAGCGTCGCTCAGTACCTGGATAAGCAGGATTGCCTATAATGAGTCGCTCAACTTTTTGCGCAGCCGTAAGCCTAACATTATATATATGGACGACCGTGAGTTGGGTTCGGATTCTCTTGAAGCCCTTGATGATGCGCCACAAGACGAGCATACCATAGCACTTCTGGAGCGGGCCTTGTCCTTACTTCCACCACATGAGCAGGCCATCATAAGCATGTTCTACTACGAAGAAAAGAGCCTTGCCGATATTGCTTATATCACAGGTTCCATTCCCTCTACCGTCGGCTCACAGTTGAGTCGCATACGCAAGAAACTATACAGAATCATTAAAACTCTCTGAGCTATGAACGATATTAAGAACGACATCAACCTTCGTCAAGCTGTCAGCAGACGTGAGCAGCAACTGCCACCCATGCCTGAGGGCCTGAATGAGAAGGTAATGAATAGCCTCACCCCCCGCCCTCTCCGAAAAGAGAGGGGGCTAAAGTTCTGGTCTTTAGCGGTTGCCGCCTGTTTGGTTGGCTTTGTTGTTATTTTCCTTGCTCCGCCCAGAACAACAGAGGAGCAGTTGCCACTCGCCTTAGAGGAGCCGAGAGTTGAGAGTCAAGAGCCGAGCGTCGAGAGCCAAGAGCCGAGAATCGAGAGAATTCAGCACTTCCCCAAGGAAGGAAAGGATGGAGGGGACCTCTCGAAAGCACCTAAGCGTAAGCGAGTTGTTCGTCAAGACCCTCAGGAAGAGCCTTTGCTGGAAGAAGCAGAGCAGATACAGGAAGAAGTAGAAGAAGAGTATCTTCCTGCAAGGCCCGACCTATATCTGTTGGCAGTTGCAGAAACTCAGGATATTCGATCACGAGGCGAGCAATTGTGTCAAGAAGTAAATCAGATTATCATTAACGCAAAAAAATAGAACGATGAAAAAGATTATTGCTATCATGCTGTTTGCTGCTTTTGCAGCCGTAACTCAAGGGCAACAGCCCAACGCACGTCTCCAGCAATTGGAGAAATACCTGCCGACACAAGACATTGGGGTTGAGAAGAAGCAGTATAGTCATGCAGGAGGGGTCGTATATACGGCATCCACCCATACAAACATCATAGGAACCTATGGATCTTTCAAGAAGGGAATAAGTGAAGAGGAGAGACAGCAGCGTATTCTTACGGTAAATACTCGCCATGCTCAAAAACGTCAGAAAATGGAGGGAGTCGTTGACTACTTCCGAACCACCTTCGTTAATTTAAGCAAGGAGTCAGCTACGGAGAGCTATATGTACGAAAACCATAAGAATGGCATAGATACCATCAAGTATTCCTATTTGGGCCTTTCACAAGAGGCAGCCAAATTTGATTTTCGTAATAAGCTCCACAAAGACAATCCCAATGGAATTGATGACTATAGCGATTATTATATCAGCTACGATCACTCCTATACAATATCCAACGGCATCAAAGAGGACGATATGAAACCCTTCGACGGAGAAGCTTTCTGTGCATATATTCAACCTGTCATAAAGAAGTTTATGAAACTAAAAGGAGCGAAGGCTTATCCTGTACATTGGCAGCACGATGAGGGTTTTGAGAATAATGCTGATTTTGTCCGTACACCTAAGTACGGCCGTAGCAAGCATGAATTTGAGACTCATCCGGGTCTTGTTACCGGTACCCACTACATCATTCCTTCCGAGCACGAGGCCATAGCCAAAAATCTTTACCGGCAACTCGATTCTTTGGCATACGATTATGTTAACAAGCATCCCGAACAGCCTTATACCTATAAATTCACTTCTGAATTCATTGGATCGGATAGAAACAGAATTGTTGTTGGGCTTCCTGAAATTGTTAAAGGGGATATATGTAAAGGCGGCGATGAGTTCTATCTCTGTTGTAAGCGCGAACAAGACGGCCAATACCATATCCTCACTCTCAACAGCAAGGGCGTGTACTGGACTCTTCAAGATTGGGCAATCTTGAAAAGCTACATCAATGGAGAGAAGGTGTATATCAAAGGTATGGAACCGAAGGAAGAGAAAAAATGAACGGCCTCACCCCTAACCCTGAACTCCGTCGCGAATGGGGATTCCCCTTCGGGCCTCCGTCAGAATCGTAGATTCTTCCCCTCATCAGGCACAGAAAGACATTCAGTCTTTCTTCCAAAGGGCCTTCTTCGCCCCTTGGTGGGGTCGAAGCCACATTCAGTGGCTCCTCTAAAGACCCCAGTCGCTCCGAAAGGCGAGGGGAACCTAATAGGCGAGGGGAACTTGAAAGAAAAAAATATTGGTACCAGATAGCTCCCGCGTTGTGAAAACGTGGGAGCTTTTATGATGTTTTTCTTCTTGTGGGAGAAATTTAAATAAAAGTTAAAAAACAGAAGTGTCCATGAAATTATAAGAAATTCCTTTGGAGTGAATGCTCAAACCTACTAACTTTGGGGCAAAGAAAAACTAATACACACAAAAAAAAACAATGAAGAAAACAATCATCATCGCTTTGCTGGCACTCATCGCTGTGGCTGGTCAGGCAAAAGTTTACAAAACTATCCGCTCCCCCAAGAGTATGGGATGTATGAACGTTTATGCTGGTGAGCTGAAAGCTCGTGAAGTCGTTTTTGCCGACACGGCTACTACCGTATACTTTACGATAGAATACGGTCCTGGACGGAATTTTCGTTTTGTGAAAGATGGCTATCTTATAGATGAAGATGGTAATCGTTACTCCCTGCGTTCTGCTGAGGGGATTACTTTAGATAAGTGGATAACATCGCCTGAGAATGGATTGACGGACTTTACCATGCACTTTGACCCGATGCCAAAGAAGGTGAAAATGTTCGATTTCGTGGAAGGTGATTTTTCAGATGCTTTCATGCTCTTGGGTATTCACGACGGGAAGATGAAAGTGAAAGCTCCCACTATTCAGGAACTTTCCAAAGCAAATCCATATATCGTTCCCTCTGACTGGATAAAGACTGACGATATTACCATACGAGGCCGTATAGAGGGCTATGATGCAGAGACGTTTGGGTTTACGTCTATGGAGAGTTACTGTTACAACGTTTTCTTGAAAGAGGGTGGCGTAAGGGTATTTGATATTGCTCCAGACGGCACATTTGAGAAAACGTTCAGAATTGGTTATCCTGTGATGAACTCCTTTTTTGCCCAAAAATCAAAGGTGGACTTTGATGAGATCCCGTTCTATGCCCGTCCTGGAGAGACTATAGATATTACCATTAAAAAAAATGATGAAGGTAAATATGAATGCTTCTACAACAATGGCAGTAGCAAGGATGTAGAGCGTTGGCTGAAATCAAATCTGAATGAAAGTGGTCTTTTGTCTCCTCTTGGACGCTTCAATGGAACTATTTCCGATGCCAAGCTAAAGGCGGAGGAGGTTTGGAAAAATTTGATGTACCGGTTGAAGATGGTTAGTAAACGCAATCTTTTTACGCCTCTGGAAATGCAGTTGGCTCTTGCTGCCATTCAATCAAAGTTTGCTTGCGCCTACATGGACTATGTGATGCATCGCGAAAACGAGCTTGACAAATGGGAAAAAGACGAACAAGGGAATTGGACGCATGAAATTAAGGATAGCGTGGAATGGAAAGAGCTTTTCGACGTAAAGAATTATACTCCATTGCATCGCGTGGACTTTGACAATCCTTTAATGCTTGCAGAAGACGGGTATTATTTCACAGTTAATCGTATTGAATATGCCAGGCCTGCTACTCAATTTTTTATTTCTGATGTCGGCGAGGATGCCGAAAAGAATGAATTGTCGCGTAAGTGTGCTATCCTGCGTGACCTGATGGGCGATGATAAGGATAATCTTACGGCACAGATCTGTGTTTATAATGACATGATGGGAAGGTTTGATTCTTGGCGCAGAGCAGATGAGTCTGCAGATGATTCAGAAAAGGCGGAAGATGAGAGTCAGGAGAATTTGACTACGGTCGGTATGAAGTTCCCGTTATATCTTGAACGGTTTACAAATCCGTGGGTATATCAGAAGGCCGAGGAGTTCTATGCCCAGAAGATGGCCCAAAAAGATGTTTCTTCGCCGTTGCCTTCCAATAATCCCGCAGCCGATCTTATTCGTTCACTCTCTGCCAAATATCCAGGACGTACGCTCATCATAGACTTTTGGGGAATGGGTTGCGGCCCTTGCCGAAGTGCCATAGAAAGCAGTAAGAATAAACGTGCGGAGCTTGCTGGGCGAGATGATATTAAGTTTGTCTATATTGCAGGGGAGAGCACACCTGAGGGTAGTGATGCTTACAAGAAGTATGTGTCTGAATGGCTGGATGGTGAAGAGACGGTATGCGTTTCAAATATGGAATTTAGAAATATAGAGGAAATGTTCCAGTTTAGCGGTATTCCTCATTACGAGATCATTACCCCCGACTGTCGCCGCGCCCGTGAAGATTATCGTCCTCATGGTTTCTACAACATTGACTTTTGGTTAGAAAAAATATTGCCAAAACTGAAATAATGATTTCTACTAACTATAAACAAAAATCCTGCACCTAATTTTAGGGGTGTGGGATTTTTTTTGTACCTTCGCAGCGAAAAAGATATCACATGGAAAGAAAAGACTTTGAGATAATGGCTCCTGTGGGATCGCCCGAATGTCTGGCGGCAGCACTGAGAGCAGGAGCAGACAGTATCTACTTCGGTATCGAGAACCTGAACATGAGGGCTCACTCAGCCAGCACGTTCAGTATAGACGACCTGAAGCGCATTGCCGAGGAATGTCGGCTCTGCGGCGTAAAGAGCTACCTGACGGTGAACACCATCATCTATGGCGAGGACCTACCCCTGATGCGCCAGATTCTGGATGCTGCCAAGGAGGCCAACATCAGCGCCGTGATAGCCAGCGATATTGCCGTTATGAACTACTGCAACCGGATAGGGCAGGAGGTACACCTGAGTACACAGTTGAACATCTCTAACATCGAGGCACTGCGCTTCTATGCCCAGTTTGCCGATGTGGTGGTGCTGGCTCGCGAACTGAATATGGATCAGGTAGCAGAAATCTACCGACGTATTCAGGAGGAGCATATCTGCGGCCCCAAGGGTGAACTAATCCGCATAGAAATGTTCTGCCACGGCGCCCTCTGCATGGCTATCAGTGGCAAATGCTACCTGAGCCAGAGCAACTGGGGCCGTAGTGCCAACCGTGGAGAGTGTATGCAGCTTTGTCGCCGCCGCTATACGGTAACAGACGTGGAGACAGGCACAGAGTTGGATATCGAAAACAAATACATCATGAGTCCCCGCGATCTGAAGACCATCTCGTTCCTAGACCGATTGATGGAATCTGGCGTCAGGGTAATGAAGATAGAGGGTCGTGCCCGCGGTCCTGAATACGTGGATACGGTGGTACGATGCTACAACGAGGCAATAGAGACTGTGCTGCATGACAAGAACCACCCAGGGGAGACACCCCAATTTACAGAAGAGCAGAAAGCCAAATGGGACGAACGCCTGAGCAAGGTGTTTAACCGTGGTTTCTGGGACGGCTACTATCAGGGCAGCACCATCATGGAGTATACAGCCAACTACGGCAGCTTGGCTACAGAGAAGAAGGTCTATTGCGGAAAGGTGGTTCGCTACTTCAGCAAACTGGGTGTGGCAGAGTTTAAGATAGAAGCCTGCGAGCTACAGAAGGGCGACGAGATTATGGTAACAGGTCCCACAACAGGCTGCCTTCGCCTTACTGCCAATGAGATTCGCAACGATGATGGCCCTGTGGATACCGCCAAGAAGGGCTGGTGCATCAGCATCTCTACAGAAGGAACGAAAGTAAGGAGAAACGACAAGCTGTTTGTGATAACCAGCAGCCTCACCCCCACCCCCTCTCCCGTGGGCGAGGGGAGATAATAATGATCA